>JABTUS010000004.1:0-300000 GCA_015075305.1 Opitutaceae bacterium
GAGATGGCCGGGCGCGTCGCCGGCAAGCACGGCTGGCGCGACACCCGCCTGGCGGCGGTGCATCAGACGGTGGTCGCCCTCGCCGAGGAGATGTTCAGCCAGATGCGCAAGGAGGAGCTCATCCTGTTCCCCATCGTGCGGCAGATCGAGGCCGGGGCGGCCGACGGCAGTTTCCACTGCGGTTCGATCGCGAACCCCATCAGCGTCATGGAGGCCGAGCACGAGTCGGCCGGCAACGCGGTTGCGCGCCTGCGCGAGCTCACCGACGGTTTCGCTCCCGACGCCGAGAGCTGCAACACGCATCGCGCCCTGCTCGCGGGCCTGGCCGAGTTCGAGGCCGACCTGCACCGCCACGTGCACAAGGAGAACAACATCCTCTTCCCGAAGGCGCTCGCTCGAATTCCCGCGGCGGTGTAGGTTTGCAGCCGCGCATTGCGGTGCGACCGCTGGATTTGCTCGAAATCGGCCGGCTCTTGCTCAACGGTTCCGGCGCATGCGCATTTTGGTCACCGGCGGCGCCGGATTTCTGGGTTCCCATCTCTGCGATCGACTGCTTCGGGACGGACACGAGGTGGTTTGTCTCGACAACTTCTTCACCGGACGGAAGGGGAACATCACGCACCTGCTTTCAAATCCGTTTTTCGAACTCGTGCGGCATGATGTGATCGACCCCTTCAAGGTCGAGGTGGACCAGATCTACAATCTGGCGTGCCCCGCCTCGCCACCGCACTACCAGTACAATCCCATCAAGACGACCAAGACTTCGGTGATGGGTGCGATCAACTGCCTCGGTCTGGCGAAGCGGCTGAAGGCGCGGGTGTTTCAGGCGAGCACCAGCGAGGTCTATGGCGACCCCCATGTGCACCCGCAGACCGAGAGCTACTGGGGAAATGTCAATCCGATCGGCCGGCGCTCCTGTTATGACGAGGGCAAGCGCTGCGCCGAGACGCTCTTCTTCGACTATCACCGCGAGAACAAGGTCGACATCCGGGTGGCCCGCATCTTCAACACCTACGGTCCGCGCATGCACCCCAACGATGGCCGGGTTGTCTCGAATTTTGTCGTCCAGGCGATCCGAGGCGACGACATCACGATCTATGGCGATGGAACGCAGACGCGCTCGTTCTGCTATGTCGACGACCTGATTGAAGGTTTTGTGCGCTTGATGAATCAAACGGAAACCGTGGGACCTGTGAACCTCGGGAATCCCGGCGAATTCACAATGCTCCAGCTCGCGGAACTGACATTGAAGCTGGTCGGCGGCAAATCGAGGATCGTTCACAAGGCGCTTCCCCTCGATGACCCCAAGCAGCGCCGCCCCGACATTTCCCTTGCACGCAAGACGCTGGCCTGGGAGCCGAAAGTGCCACTGGAGGATGGGCTTAAGCGGACGATCGAATACTTCCGCGGCCATCTGGCAACGACCTGAAGTGCAGGTTGACCAGGAATGGCCTCCGCCTTCGGGCGCAGCGCAGCCCGGCCCAGCATGGCTGAACTGACGTCACCCCCGGGCATGCGTATGCAGGTCCTCCGGCGATTTTCCCCGGATTGCCCGGCCATGATTTGCCATTTGCCAACTCGATGAGGGTGTCTAGGATCGATTTCTTTCATGCTATCGTTCCTCCTCAAAGGCTTTTCCGGCCGGCACTATCGTAAGTTCCTGGAGTCGGCCAGGCCGCTGGTCGCACGAATCAATGAGTTTGAGCTGTCCTATCAGTCGCTGAGCGACGAGCAGCTTCGTGCCAAAACCGACGAGTTTCGCAATCGGATCAAAGCTGGAGAAACTCTTGATCAGATTCTGCCCGAGGCATTTGCGACGGTAAAAAACGCAGCCCGCCGGCTGGTGGGACAGACGGTAGTCGTGTGCGAACACGAGCTGACCTGGGACATGGTGCATTTCGATGTCCAGCTCATTGGCGGCATCGCCCTGCACCAGGGAAAGATTGCGGAAATGGCGACCGGCGAGGGCAAGACGCTCGTGGCGACGCTGCCGCTGTACCTCAATGCGCTGACCGGTCGGAACACCCAGCTTGTCACCGTCAACGACTACCTGGCCCGCCGCGACTCCGAGTGGATGGGCTACCTCTATCGTTTCCTGGGGCTCACCGTGGGCTGCATCCAGCAGCAGATGCCGTCGGCCGAACGGCACGACATGTACGGCCGCGACATCACCTACGGCACGGCCTCGGAATTCGGCTTTGACTACCTGCGCGACAACGGCATGGCCACCCGCAAGGAGGACCAGGTCCAGCGCGACCACTGGTACTGCATTGTCGACGAAATAGACTCGATCTTGGTCGATGAGGCGCGCACGCCGCTGATCATCTCCGGTCCCGCACCGATCGAGCGGGAACAGCCCTTCACCCGCGTCAAACCGAGCGTTGAGCGCCTGGTCTCGGAACAGTTGCGGCTCGTCAACCGACTGATTGCCGAGGCTGAGGAGATACTTTCGAAGCCGGCGCTTACGAACGAAGACAAGCAGGCTGCCGCGCGCAAGATGCTTCAGGTCAAGGTGGGGCATCCCAAGAACAAGAAGCTGCTGCGCCTCCAGGAGACGCCCGAGTGGCGCAAGCTTCTGGACAAGGTGGAAACCGAACTGAGTTCCGACCTGCAGAAGGAGGAGCTCTATCGCCTCAAGGAGGAGCTTTTCTTCTCGATCGATGAACGCCAGCACCAGGCCGATCTCAGCGAGAAGGGCCGCCTGCGTCTGCGCCCTGACAATCCCGATGCCTTCGTTCTGCCCGATCTAGCCACCGAATACAGCGAGATAGACCGTGACACTTCGCTGACTCCCGAGAAACGCGAGGAGCTGAAGCTGGCCTCGCAGCAGCGTTTCGCGGAAACGTCCGAGGAGATTCACACGATCTCCCAGTTGCTGCGCGCCTATTCGCTCTACGAGCGCGACATCGAATACGTGGTGCAGGACGGCAAGGTCCTGATCGTCGACGAAAACACGGGCCGCGTGATGCCGGGACGGCGCTGGTCGGACGGACTCCATCAGGCGGTTGAAGCCAAGGAGAATGTCGCCATCGAGCGCGAGACGCGCACGTACGCGACCATCACGATCCAGAACTATTTCCGCCTCTACCAGAAACTCGCCGGCATGACCGGCACGGCGGAAACGGAGGCCACGGAGTTCAACGACATCTACCGGCTTGCCGTGCAGGTCATCCCGACGAACAAGCCGTGCATCCGCGTCGACAGGAACGACTCGATTTTCAAGACCCGCCGCGACAAGTACGCGGCCGTCGTCAAGGAGATCGAGGAGGCCAACCGCCGCGGGCAGCCGGTGCTTGTCGGCACGGTCTCCGTCGAGTCATCCGAGGTGCTGTCGCGCATGCTCAAACGCACCGGCATCGTTCATTCCGTGCTCAATGCGAAGTATCACCAGCAGGAAGCCGAGATCGTCTCCCGTGCCGGTCAGCGCGGCGCGGTGACCATCGCCACCAACATGGCCGGCCGCGGCACCGACATCAAACTCGGCGAAGGCGTTCGCGAACTGGGCGGGCTCTTTGTGATCGGCACCGAGCGCCATGAGTCCCGCCGCATAGACCGCCAGTTGCGCGGCCGCTGTTCGCGCCAGGGCGATCCCGGACTCACAAAATTCTTTCTCTCGCTCGAGGACGATCTCATGCGGCTGTTCCTTCAGGGCAATCTCGCGTCGCGCCTGATGGAGGGGTCGATGAAGGAGGGCGAGGAGCTTGAGCACCCCTGGTTGAACCGTTCGATCGAGAGCGCGCAGAAGAAGGTCGAGCAGCAGAACTATTCGCAGCGCAAGCGCCTGCTGCAGTACGATGACGTGCTCAATCAGCAGCGCGAGGTGGTCTACGGCATCCGCAATGGCGCGATTCACTCAGCGAGGCCGAAGGACATCATCGCCGAACAGGTTGAAGAAGAGGTCGCCACAAGACTCGAAAATGCCGGGGTGGGTGAGAAGGTCGGGGCGTCCCAGACTGCGATGGACAGCTTTATCGGATGGGCGAACGGCACGTTTCCCATCGGACTCAAGGCCGAGGATCTGGCCGGCAACGATGTCACGCGCCTGGCCACCACGGTTGTTGAAAAGATCCGGGCCTCCTATGCCGTCAAGGAGTCGGTTGAGGAGCCGGAGGCGCTGGCCGCGGTCGAACGCTACATTGTCATCAACGCGATCGACCAGCACTGGCAGGAGCACCTGACAGAGATGGAGGAGCTTCGCCGGTCCATCGGCCTTCGCAGCTACGGCCAGAAGGATCCGCTGGTGGAGTACAAGAGCGAGGCGTACAAGTACTTTGAGGAGCTGATGCAGAATGTGCGCCTTCAAATCTGCACCGGCCTTTTCAGGAGCGCCTCGAACCTGAATGCGTTCGAGAACATGCTCGCGATCCTGAGTCGCAGCGCAAAGTCAGTCGGGCCAGCCAGCACCGCCGCACCAGCCCAGTCCGCGCCGCGCGGCGAGACGCCGCAGGCTGCGCGAGCCTCCGGCGGCGATGACGAGATCCAGCTTCCCAAGGTGACGGTTCGCCGGGAGGTTCCCAAGGTCGGGCGAAACGAGCCTTGTCCGTGCGGAAGTGGAAAGAAGTTCAAGAATTGCCACGGTGCCTAGGTTGAAGCCTGCCCCTGCGATTTGCGTCAACTGTGCTCCGCGCGCAGAGAGGGTGGTGGCGTTGTCCGGCGTGGCGGCAGCGGCCTTGTTTGAGATCGATGTGATGCGGAGAGCATGAACAACGCGGAGATCCTTTCGCTTGATCCGTATGATGCGCCTCCATCCTTCTGGAGTCGAAATGCCCATGCCCTGGCGGCGCTGGGTGTCTTTGCGGCAACAGTCCTATTGACTGTTGTTTCCTTCCCCCCCTGCAAGCTCCCGGAGGCCGGTTACGCCTTTGCGGTGCCGGCGATCTTCTGGGCCTACCGCAGGCCCTCCTGGAAACTCTATTCGCTGGTGGTCCTGGGCGCGTGCGTCGTTGCCTGGACACTGATTCTCTCCTGGCTTCACCATGTCTCGTGGATCGGGCTGCTCCTGCTTGGCCCGGTGATCGGGCTCTGGGTGGGATCGTGGTTTCTCGCGGTGCGGTGGACGATGCCGCAGCTGCTGGGCAGGCCGCCGCTGACCCGGATCCTGCTGGTGTTTGCTCTGGCTGCGCTGTGGGTGCTGAACGAATGGCTGCGGACGTGGCTCTTCTCCGGTTTTCCCTGGCTGCCGCTCGCGGCGAGTCAGTGGCAGCGCGTGAGCATCCTTCAGATTGCGGCATTCACCGGAGCGGGCGGGATTTCATTTGTGCTCATCGCGGTCAATCTCGGCTTCGGCGCCTATGCGCACCGGCTCCTCTGCGAAGGGAAACGAGGACTCAACCGGCGCAGCCAGGAATTTTTCGCCACCATGTTCCTGCTTGTTGTCTGCCTCAGCATTCAGATGCAGGAGACGATCAATCGCGGACAATACATCGTGGGCCTGGGAAAGGTGGCATTCGTCCAGCCCAACATTCCGTCGACGATCAAGTGGGACCCGGCGGAAGGTCCCGCGATAGTGGACACCCTGCAGACATTGACGCGACAGGCGGCGGCAAGCCGTCCCAACCTGATACTCTGGCCCGAGGCATGCACGCCTTGGGCGCTCAAGGGTGATGAGCAGACAAAAAACTGGACGGAGGAGCTGGTGGCTAAAGCGCGTGCCCCGCTCGTGCTGGGATCCCTTGCCATCGAGCATCCGGCCACACCTCAGGAGGCCTGGTACAATGCCGCGTTCCTGGTGGATCCTGTCAGCGGGGTTCAGCCGAATTACTACGCAAAACGGAAGCTTGTTCCCTTCGGGGAGTACGTTCCCTTCCGTCCCCTGCTCGGCTGGCTGCAGAAGGTCGTGCCGATCGGCAGCGATGATTTCATGCATGGGAGTGAACCCGGGCTCCTGCATACGACGCTGCGGAAGACCCCTGTTTCGATCGGTCCGTTGATCTGCTATGAGGATCTCTTTCCCCGATTGTCGCGGGAGAGTGTTCTGGCCGGCGCGGATCTGCTGGTGGTGATGACCAATGACGGCTGGTTTGGCGAGGATGGGGCGGCCTTCCAGCACGCGGCGCACAGCGTTCTCCGGGCGGTTGAGACGCGCCGTCCCGTGCTGCGCATCGGCAACGGCGGATGGAGCGGATGGATTGACGAGTTCGGAGTCACAAAGGCCGTCGCGACCGATCCGGAACAGGGAATCTATTTCAAGGGGGTTCGCGTCGCGGAGGTGCAGCGGGATTTTCGCTGGGTGGGCAGGAAATCGTTCTACGTTCAGCACGGGGACTGGTTCGTCCTGTTCTGCGGCGTTCTAGTTGTTGGCGCGACTACCCTGCTGCGCATATCACCCAGGCCTGAGGCGGACGAATCGATCGCGGGGCCGGCTGATCCGCAAGATCCGTGATGGCAAGGTAGATTCATGGAGGATATGGTTCCCAGCGCCCGTCCACGCTCAGGCAGACTTCGATCCGGATGTCGCCAACTACGTTGATCGCTTGGTCGACTACCTGCCTGCGCGATTGAGGCGATGATCGGGTCTCGGGATGGTTGATACGACTGTTGACGGGCATGACCCAAAGGTATTACCTTTGGGCCATGGTAAGGACTACGATCACGAGCAAGGGGCAGACGACCGTGCCCGTGGAATTGCGCCGCATCTGGAAGACGTCCGGGGTGCTCTGGGAGGTTTGCGAGGACGGATCGGCGCGCGTGCGTCCTGCGCCGGACGTGATGACCTTGTTCGGGGCGGCAGGGGATGGAAGGGGCAGGGATCCCGACGAAATGGCGAAGGCTCGCCGGGCGATGGGGTGCCGAAAGCGGCGCACATGAAGCGGCTTCACGTCGATGCCAACGTGATCCTGCGGTTCCTTCGCAACGACGATGCGAAGCAATCGCCCCGGGCGAGGTCGCTCGTCGATTCAGCTCAGCGGGGTGAGACAATTCTGATCCTCTCTTCAACCACGCTGGCGGAGATATTCTACGCGCTGCGCGCATCCTATCGCATGTCCCGCACGGATGCGGCCGATCTATTGATCCGTTTGCTGCACACCGGTGTCTTTGAACTGGAGGACGAGAACCGTATGCTTGACGCACTCGCGCGAGTTGCGCGCGCCAATGTGGATTTCGGAGACGCCCACCTGGCCGCCCTGGCCGTCTCGACTGGGGAGCCGATTGTGACCTTTGACCAGGACTTCAAGAAGTTTTCCGACGTCGTGATCCACGTGCCATGATGCGGCTGCAGGTGATGGTTCTCAACTTGTCGATCATCCCGTCGATCGAAAGATCTGCAACTTTTGCTGCCGGGGCGGGAGTTGCTGAACCCGCGAAACGCCTAACCCGACTTGTGCGTGGTTGTCGATAGTCGTCACTGTGTGCTCGCCCCCTCCGACGACTCCCACCCGCTGCGACGATCAAGGGGGAGCCGATTTCCCCCGGCGTCAGTTAGCGCTCCCTGCCAGGGAATGAGCATCGAAGCGGGTGTCAGATTAGATCGGGTATATCAGACGTAGGTTGACAAAACGTCAGGTATATTGGACGATAAAGCAGTGAGCCGCTCTCCTTCACTGCCACTTCCTGTCACCCACGCCCTGCGCAAGCTGGGCCGGGAACTCGCTTTGGCCCGGCGCAAGCGCGGGATATCGACCCGGGACATGGCGGACCGGCTCTTCGTGAGCCGCGACACCCTGTGGCGCATGGAACGAGGCGATCCCACCGTGGCCGCTGGCACGCTGGCGACGGCCGCATTCGTGCTCCAACTGCATGACCGGCTGGCCAACCTGGCCGCTCCGGGTGACGACGTGCTCGGACTGAGCCTCGATGAGCAGCGCCTGCCCAAGCGTATTCGGCGTCCCCGGGCATGAGCATCGAGGTGCACATCGACTGGCAGGGCGTGACACATCCCGTGGGGCGGCTGCACACGGCGGAGCGCAACGCCGCAGTGACATTTGAGTATGACCGCGAATGGCTGGCTCGTGCCGGCGCGTTTTCGATTGATCCCACCAGTCTGCCGCTGGGCTCCGGCCCGATTCACGGCGCCTCGCTGTTCGGCGCGATGCAGGACAGCGGTCCGGACCGCTGGGGCCGGATCCTGATCGAGCGGGCCGTTCGCAAACGCATCTTGGTGCGAAAGCCCTACCGCGATATTGATTGCGTCCTCGCGCTCGACGACACGGCCCGCATCGGCGCCTTGCGGTTCCGCACCGAGCCTGCGGGACCCTTCCGCGCCGCGACCGCCGGCAAGCTGCCGCCCCTCGTGAGCCTGGCCGTGCTGCTGCGGGCCGCCGACGCCATCCACGGTGAAACCGAAACCGCCGCCGACCTCCGGTTTCTGCTCGGCGCCGGCTCGCCGCTCGGGGGCGCCCGCCCCAAGGCAGCGGTGACCCTGGAAGACGGCCGGCTGGCCATGGCCAAATTTCCCAAGCCCGACGACGTGCGTGACATCGCGGCCGGTGAAGTGCTCGCCCTCCACTTGGCGGGACTCGCCGGCATCAACGTGGCTGAATCCCGGCTAGTCACGGCAGGTGGGCGCGGCGTGTCGGTCCTGACCCGCTTTGATCGCGTCGGTGCGCACCGCCTTCCCTTTCTTTCTGCGAACAGCCTGCTCGGGTTGCTGCACGGCGAGCCCGGCGCCTACACGCTTCTCGCCGACGGCATCCGCCAGTTCGGTGACAACGTGGCCGGCGATCTCCGCGAACTCTGGCGACGCCTGGTGTTTTCGCTGCTTGCGAGCAACTATGACGACCACCTCCGCAACCACGGCTTCCTGATGCGCACCGCGGGCAAGTGGTCGCTCTCGCCAGCCTATGACCTGAACCCGGTGACTGAAATCGAGCGCGCCCAGATGCCCAAGACCGCCATCTCTGAGGACAACCCCGACTCCAGCATTGAGGCCGCCATGGAGGCTGCGCCGCGCTTCGGCCTGAAGCCGGCCGCCGCGAAAGCCATCGTCCGCGAAGTGCACGCCGCCGTAGCCGGCTGGCGCACGACTGCGAAGAAACTGCGCCTCCCGGCCCGCACCCTCGACGCATACGCCTCGGCCTTTGAGCATCCACTGATGGCGGAGGCTGCCCGACTCCGCAGAACCTTCCCCCTGTGATTGATTCTCCGCTCCCGCTCGCAGTCCTCAAGGCTGAGGTGGGCAAGCTTGAAGACGACCTGCGGGCGCGATGCGAGGCGGACGCCGTAGATGGTGCGCCGCTGCAGGCACAGTATGAGGCGAGCTGGGTCCGCTCCCTGATGCTGAGCGCCACTCGGGTGATCGCTGTCGTTGCGCACGCATAAAAGTGGATTGATGAAGTTTCTGTCTTTCGCTTGAAGTCGCACCCCGGGAGAATCGTGGCGAATCATGTCTGCGCGAGCGTCCTCGAATGTCATGAAATGCCTCATTCCGCTCGTTGCTGCAGTATTGATCATCCTGGCTGTTGATTCTTCATCCGCCCGCGCACGGTCAGCCCAGGGCGGAGGCGCATGATCCTCCCTTGCTCTTCGATCTTGGCTCAGATCCTGGCGAACAGTTTGACATCGCTTCGCAGCATCCCGACATCCTGGAAAAGATCCGGGCCGCTGTTGCGGCTCATCAACAGGCGATGATTCCGGGTAAGCCTCAGCTCTAGAAATTTGCGAAGGTCGAAAGCGGCCAGGTATCACGGCCACTGCATTTGCCGCTTGCGCTGCCGGGACGGGAGTTGCTGGATCTGCGAAATGCCTAAGATGACTTGTGCGTGGTTGTGGACTGCCGTCGGTGTGTGCATCACTTCAATCTCTGTCTCCGGGGCGGTTTTCAGCGGCAATGCGGAGTTGAACCAGCTTGCGGATTTCAAGTCCGCCGGCTCCAACTGGAGCGAAGCCGGCGGCCTGGCGGGAGATCCACGCGAAGAAGGGGGATTCATCGCCCGCGCCGGGAAGGGTGTGATCGTGAATCAACCCAGTGAGGCGGCCCGTTCCGATCTTTACACTGAGTGGGAGCACGCAGACATGGAGTTTGAAGGTGATTTCCTCCTTCCCAAGGGATCGAATTCGGGAGTCTATTTCATGGGCAGGTATGAGATCCAGCTGTTTGACAGCTGGGGCAGACGCACGCCCGGCGTTCAGGATCTCGGTGCCGTCTATCCGCGCTGGGATGGAACGCGAGGCAAGGGCCGGGAAAGTTTTGACGGAGTTGCACCGCTGGCGAATGCGGCGAGGGCGCCCGGCCTCTGGCAGCACCTGCGTGTGGTTTTTCGAGCGCCGCGATTTGACGGGCAGGGCCGGAAGGTGGAGAACGCGCGCTTTACGCTCGTCGAAGTGAACGGGTTTCCGGTGCAGGTCGACGCTGTTGCCACCGGACCGACGCGGGCCAGCCACTTCAAGACTGAAGCGCCGTTTGGTCCGCTGATGATTCAAGGCAGCCATGGCCCGGTGGCCTTCCGCGGTCTGCGATGCACCGTGCCGAAGGCGTCTGCGGCGGTCTCAAACGGAAAACGCGGGCGCTCCGCGACGACTCCGATCATTCTTGAGGTCGGAGATCACGTGAGGATTCAGCGTGGGTTCGTGCCCTTTCAGCCTTACAAGCGCCTTTACGCCTGCTCGGTGGGGACACCGGAAGGAGGGAACTATGCCTACGATACCGAATCGTTTTCGGTGCTCCGTGTCTGGCGGGGTGGATTTGTCGACACGAGTGAAATGTGGGAGGACCGTGGGACCAGTCAGCTCGCCAAACCCGCAGGCCCCTTTCTGACCCTGAGTGGAGCTCCTGGCATCGCATTGATTGAGACGCCTGAATCTGACGGCTGGCCGACTGACCCCAGTCCCTTGTATGGGTTTGATGGATACCGGCTTGAGACGGACGGAACCCCGGTTTTCAGGGCACACCTCGCCGATTTGCGCCTGACGGATCGTGTGGCTCCCGCAAAGGAAGGAACCGGGCTGACACGCACGGTGCGGTGTGAAGGAAGGCTCCCCGGATGGAGCTGCTTTCTCCTTCTCGCGGAGTCCGATCAGATCACACCCGCGCCAGCTGGACGATCCGGTTTCATTGTGGGAGATCGCGAGTGGTATGTCGATTTTCCAACCGGGACAGAGCACACCCCGCTTGTTCTGTCACGCGGCGGCCGGCAATGGCTGGTGGTGCCGCTGACCAAGGACACTTTGGACAAACCCGTTTCCTACACGCTCGTCTGGTAACCTGAACCATGAAACACATTCTCTCTGTCTCCTGGATCGGGATCATTCTCATCGCGGGCGCTGCCCGCACTGCGCTGGCGCAAAACCCCTCGGCGGCGGAGCGTTTCGCTCCACCGAATTATTTGCAGATCGAACGGGAGGAGCGCTACTGGAAACGAACCTCTCTGCCGGTGCCTGAAGGTATCGTGCTCGAGGTCAGCGGAATTCTCCCCGTCGCCGGACAGCGTCTCCTCGTTGTGACGCGCCGGGGTGAGATCTACTGGGTGGATGGCGCCTATGCCGCGCACCCCCGTCCGACCTACACCCTGTTCGCCTCCGGACTTCATGAGCCGCTTGGGATCTGCGCTGCTCCGAGCGGCGGCTACTACGTCGCCCAGCGACAGGAGATCACGCACATCGTGGATCGTGATGGAGACGGACGTGCGGATGAATTCGACACGGTGTGCAAATTTCCCCTGAGCGGGAACTATCACGAATACGCCTTTGGCCCGGTGATGGCTCCGAATGGAAACCTGAGGGTGACGCTGAATGTGGGCTTTGGCAGCCCGACGCAGAGTGCGGTTCCCTGGCGCGGATGGGCGCTGGAGGTGACACCGGACGGACAGATGATCCCGATTGCGGCTGGATTGAGATCACCTGCGGATCATCTGGTCACTTCGAAAGGACTCTGGCTCTATTCTGAGAACCAGGGTGAATGGGCGGGATCGGGTCGGGTGACTGAGATTCAGCCGGGCGATTTCATGGGACACCCGGCCTCGCTGGCCTGGTCGAAACTTCCGGGATCAACCGTATCCTTGCGCCCAGACGATGTCTCACGCACCGGTCAGCCGATGCAGGAGGTTCTCGGTTCCATGCCCGGTCTGAAGCGACCGACGGTGTGGCTGCCGCACACCATCCTTGGAATTTCAACGGCCGGTTTGGTGGAGGATCGCTCGGGAGGAAAGTTTGGACCCTTCAGCGGTCAGATTTTTGTCGGCGACCAAGGGCAGAGCAAGGTGATGCGCCTTTCCTTCGAAAAGGTGAAAGGTGTCTGGCAGGGCGCCGTCCACCCGTTCAAGGAAGGATTTGAATGCGGTGTGCTTCGCCTCGCGATGGCGGAGGATGGGGTGATGTTTTCTGGAGAAACCGCACGGGGCTGGGGATCCGTGGGTCCGAAGCAGTATGGTTTGGAGAAGGTTGAGTGGACTGGAAAGGTGCCCTTTGAAATCCAGGAAATTCAGGCTCAGCCCGACGGGTTCATCCTTCGTTTTACCGAGCCGGTGGACCTGATTTCGGCTGAGAATCCGGCGAGCTACTCCGTTGCCGGCTTCACCTACAAGTACCATTACATTTATGGCAGTGCCCCCATCAATCGCCTGTCCTGCCCGATTCGGCGGGTCGAGGTTGCAGCGGATCGGAGGAGTGTTCGCATTGGCGCGATCTGTCTGCGCGAAGGCTATGTGCACGAGATCAAGGCGGCGGGAGTGAGATCGGCTGATGGAGCGGAGTCGCTGGTGCATGCTGTCGCCTACTACACACTGAACGAGATTCCCGATGGCGACCGATTGATCCCGGTGGAGAAGCAGGAGCGGGAATTTTGCGTGCCGCCCGTTCCTCCCTCCGCGAATGAGTGGACAAAAAAGCATCCGACCCTGAAGCCGGCTGCCTGGAAACAGTGGAGGGAAGATCAAGCGGTCATTCTGGGTACGCGTCCCGGAATGAAGTTTGACCAGGAGGAGTTGGTCGTCACGGCCGGAGAGCTGATTCAATTCGTGTTTCGCAATTCCGACGACATGCTGCACAATGTGGTGATCTGCCGTCCGGGGACCGGGCAGAAAGTGGGCGCTGAGGCGATGGCCATGGGCATCGATGGTCCCGCGCACAACTACGTGCCTGACACCGATGACGTGCTTTACCACACCGCGCTGACGCAGCCCGACAGCACCGACCGGATTTTCTTCGCGGTGCCCGAGGAGGTTGGAGACTACGACTACATCTGCAGTTTTCCAGGACATGCGGCGACGATGAAGGGCATTTTGCGAGTGCGAGCGCGTTGAAGGCGGTACCATCGCTGCGAGGCAGGCGTCGAGGCTGCGCTTCATCGGGGGAAGGGCTTCGCTAGCCATAGGTGCCACCGAAGGTTCGTTCCTTCGTGGCTGATCTTCTGGGGTATTTTCACTAACCGCTCACAGGCAGCATGTTATGAGGATGGTGGACCTTACTGGACTCGAACCAGTGACCTTTTCCATGTCAAGGAAACGCTCTAACCAACTGAGCTAAAGGTCCACAAGCTGACGGTCTGCCACTAAGCAGGAAAGGGGAGGGAGGGTGCAAGTAAAAATCTCACGCTCCGGAATGGGTTGCGAAGTGGGTGATGCACCGATCGCGATCAGCTGCGATTTGGGCTTTCAGCTGATCGACAGTTTCAAATCGCTTCTCTGGTCGCAGAAATGCCAGCCATTCTACAATCAGGCGATCACCAGCGTCGAAGTTGCATTGTCCGATGACGTGCGCCTCGAGGCGGGGTTCTGTCGCCTGCTCGACCGTGGGACGCAGCCCGTAGTTCGCAACTGCCGGGAACCAGGCGGCGTCGGCCTGCTCGGCGTCGCGGAGGCGCACGGCGTAGACACCGAACCGCGGTGCAAGGTCGGGATTCCAGGTCAGATTGAGCGTGGGGAAACCCAGGGTGCGACCGAGCTGTTTTCCAGGAACAACGACGCCTTCGGAGAAGTAGTTGTAGCCGAGCAGTGCGTTCACTTCGGCAATATCGCCTGCAACGAGGAGCGACCGGATGCGCGAGCTGCTGATGGCATCACCGTCGGCGTTCATTCTCGCTGTGCTGACCACATCGATGCCGAGCCGCGCGCCATCTTCCTGGAGAAACGGAACGTCACCCGTGCGGCCCTTGCCGAAGCGCCAGTTGTCACCGACGTAAATGGCGCAAAGAGTGGGAAGCCACTCCTTCAGGGATGACAGAAACCGGTCCGCGGGGATTGACGCAAACTCCCGGGTGAAGGGTTGCGTGATGACGGCGTCGAGTCCCAGGGAAAACAGCCTGCGCTCGCGGTACGCAGGCGACTGCAACTGGCGCACCGGGTTGTCGGGGGTGAAGAGCCGGCTGGGATGCGGCCAGAATGTGAGCACGGCTGACAGGCCGCCCTGTCTGTGCGCGGCGGCGATCGCGCCATTGATCACCACTTGATGGCCGCGGTGCACGCCGTCGAACATGCCGATCGCGAGATGCAGCGCGCGATTGAGATACGGCGCGGCCTCCTGTGGACTGGCAAAGGTTCGCCTGGCGTTCACAGGACAAATCCCGGTGGCACTGCGGACCTGGCCGGCAGGAGCCGGGATTCGATCTCCGAACGCGGCATGGCTTCGAGTTGCTCGATAGTGACAGCCTGTGCGACGTTGAAGGTGTGGGTGCCCGTGCGCCGAAGCGCACCGAGATGCGCCCCACAGCCTAGCTTCGCGCCGAGGTCGTGGGCCAGCGTGCGCACGTAGGTGCCCTTGCTGCATTTCAGGACGAAATCGAGCTCAGTCGGCGCAATGCGCGTGATCTCCCAGCTCATGACCCGGATGAATCGCGGCTCCCTTTCGACCTCCTCCCCCTTGCGCGCCGACTTGTAGAGCGGCACGCCGTCGATCTTGATGGCGGAAAACATCGGCGGCATCTGGTACTGGTCGCCGAGGAAGGTCTTCACTGCCGCGAGGATCTCCTCCTTCGAAAAGGCTGGCACGGGTCTGCTCTCAAGAACCTCGCCTTCGGCATCCTGGGTGTTCGTCACCGCACCGAGCTTGATCGTGCCGCTGTATTCCTTGTCGAGGCTTATCAGGTACTGCGAGGCACTCGTCGCCTTGCCGACAAGGATGATCATCAGGCCTGTCGCCATGGGGTCCAGCGTGCCGGCATGGCCGATGCGTTTCATGCCGAGCTTGCGGCGGACGCGGGCGACGACGTCGTGGGACGTGTGGTCGCCCGGCTTGTCGATCAGCAGAATGCCATCGAGGTCTTTTTGAATTCCGAGCATGGATCAAGCCGCCTGATGCGTGCGCTTCACTTCGTCCATCCGGGCATTGAGGGCCTCAATGAGGCGTGCCCTGTATTCTTCAGGAGTTGCTCCCTTGAGAGTCAGCCCGGCCGCGCAGGCGTGACCTCCTCCGCCAAATTGGGTGGCGATCTGGTCGAGCCGGATGGCGGGATCCTTTCCGCGCAGGCTGGATTTCACAGCACCGACCTTTTCCTCAATCAACACGCCAACCTCCACTCCCGCTATGGAGCGCGCGTAGTCGACAAGCCCCTCGGTGTCCTCGAACAAGGCGCCCGTTTCTTCGAACACGCCCAGGGGCAGGACTCCGATGCAGATCCGTCCATCGCTCTCCATGCGCAGGGATGCGAGAAAACGCTGCAGCAGCCGCAGCTTTGCGGGGGATTCGTTGTCGAATATCGCTGTCCCGATGACCGAGGGTTGCGCACCCCGGGAGACCAGTTCGGCTGCGAGAAGAAACGTGTTTCGCGAGGTCGAGTTGAAACGGAACTGGCCCGTGTCGGTGGTGATTCCCGCGTAGAGCGCCTGGGCGGTTGTCCGGTCAATGGGCAGGCCGCAATCGAGGAAAATTCCCGCGAGCATCTCGCAGGTCGCGGCGGCGGTTTTTTCGACGAGGTTGTTCTCCGCGTAGTTGGTGTTGGAAAGGTGATGGTCGATATTGGCGAACGGGCGCGGGTAGCGCGCAGCCAGGACGTCACCGGGCCTCGCAACATCCGCGCAGTCGACAAATATCGCGATCGCATCGGCGGGAGCGTCGGCCGCCTTCAGGAACGGCATGTCGCAGGCTAGAAACTGCAGCACGCGCGGAACCCTGTCCACATTTGCACAGACGACGGTATGCCCCAGGTTGCGGAGAACTGTCGCCAGAGCAACCTGCGAGCCGATGCAGTCGCCGTCCGGCTTTGCATGTCCGACGACGGCGACGGTCCGGCCCTTGAGGGCGGGCAGCAAAGCCGCAAAGGCTTTCGACTGGCTTGAGTAGGGTTGGGTGTTTGGTGTGTGTTTGTTCATATATCAGTTTTAGGCTCACTCCGCCGCATCGCCTCCCTTGGAATCGCGGACTTTTCGATCCAGCTCCTCGATCTCATTCAGCGCGCGCAGGATGCGGGCGCCGCGCTCGCCGGAATCGTCGAGGACAAATTCCCAGCGTGGGTTCCATTTAAGTATCACCCGCCTGCCCATTTCGCGGCGGATCTCCTCGCCGTGTTTGCGAAGCCATCGAAGGCGGTCCGTGCAGTGCGCGTCATCGCCGATGACGCCGACAAAAACCCTGCCCGTTCGGAGGTCGGATGCCACCTCCACTGAGGTGATGGTCAGCGTGACCGCCTCCGACTGGTGCTTTTTTCGAAGGTAGTCGCTCATTTCCCGCTGAACGAGCTCGTTGATGCGAAGGGTTCGATTGGACACGGTGAAAACGAAAGTGAAAGGGCTCCGCGATGACCGCAAGCGCCGGGATGCCAGGACGGCGCGATGGCCGTCCTGGCGTTTACCGATGCAGGGGGCGGGGCTGGCGGCTAGAGCGACGCCCTGACCTTCTGTATCTCGAAGACCTCGATCACGTCGCCGATCTCGTAACCGTTGAAGTCGTCAAGCTTGATGCCGCACTCCAGGCCGGCGCGGACTTCGTTGGCGTCGTCCTTGAACCGCTTGAGCGTGTCAACCTTGCCTTCGTAGACGGAGTCCTTCTTGCGGCGGACGCGCGCGCGGGAGTTGCGTGTGACCTTGCCTTCGGTGACGAGGCATCCGGCCACGAAGCCCTTGGCGAGCGGGAACGTTGCGCGGACCTCGGCGGCGCCGGTGCGGACCTCCTTGATTTCTGGATCGAGGAGATCGGCCATCATGTCGCGCACCTTGTCGCCCAGTTCGTAGATGATGTCATAGGTCTCGACGCGGACCTTGTGGTGCTTGGCGAGGGGAGTGACGCCATTTTCGAGCTTCGTATTGAAGCCGATGACGACCGCTCCGGATGCTCCGGCCATCAGGACATCGTTCTTGGTGACGAGGCCCACGTCGGTTGAGACGATCTCGAGGGAGACCTTGGTGCTCTTGATTCCCTCGAGCACGCTACGCACGGCTTCGGACGAGCCGAAGACGTCGGTCTTGATGATGACCTTGAGCGTCTTGCTCTGGGTCGCCGCGATGTCGGCGAACAACTGCTCGACAGAGACATTTTTTGGCTGGGCAGCCTGGGTTGATGCCTCCTTGCGGGCTTCATGCCGGACCTCCTCGGCGAGTTTTTCGGCTTCCCGCGGATTCTTGACGGCGCGGAACTGTGAACCGCTTTCCGGCGTGCCTGACCATCCGATGATGCGCACGGGGGTTGACGGAGGAGCTTCCTTGAGGTTCCTGCCCTGATCATCGAACATGGCGCGGACCTTTGCCCAATGAGGACCGCAGACGAGGGCATCGCCGATCTTCAGTGTGCCGCGCTGAACGATGACAGTCGCCAGGGGGCCGCGCCCCACGTCGACCTGGGATTCGATAATGACGCCCGTGGCGTCCGCCTTGGGATTCGCCTTCAGTTCGAGAACGTCGGCCTGCAACAGGACGTAATCCAGCAGTTCCGTGATGCCCGTGCCCTTGATTGCTGAAACAGGGACCGTGATGGTTTCGCCGCCCCAGTCCTCGGCAGCGATTCCGCGCTCCTGCATCTGGGTTTTCACGCGGTCAAGGTTGGCTCCCTTCACGTCCATCTTGTTGACGGCAACCATGAGGGTGACCTTGGCGTTCTGGGCATGGCTGAGCGCCTCGTCGGTCTGGGGCATGAAGCCGTCATCGGCGGCGACGACCAGAATGGCGATGTCGGTGACATTGGCGCCGCGCGCGCGCATCTTGGAGAAAGCCGCGTGGCCGGGTGTGTCGAGAAAGGTGATTTTGCGGCCGGAGTGCTCGATCTGGTAGGCACCGATGTGCTGGGTGATTCCGCCGGCTTCGCCCTCGGCGACATGGGCCTTGCGGATGGCGTCGAGCAGGGATGTCTTGCCGTGGTCGACGTGACCCAGGATGCACACGACCGGTGGCCGTGGAGCCAGATTTGCCGGGTCATCGACGTCGGGCTTCTCCTGTTTGGCGCGCGCCTTTTCCTTGGCGGCCTGCTGGGTTGCGGCATCGCCGCGGTGCTTGATTTCCAGCAGGTAGCCGTGGTTCTCGGCAACCTTGGTGGCGACCGGTTCATCCAGGCTTTGCGTCATCGACGCAAAGATGCCCATTTCCATCAGTTCGGAGATGAGCTTGAAGGGCTTCAGCCCCAGCGCCGATGCGAAATCCCGCACAACAATCGGCGGCTTCATGTGGATGACCCTGATGTCGCCCTGCTGGGTGTACGTGGCTACGGGAAGGGCCGGTTGTGCCGGAGGAAACTGAGCGATGGGGGTGGACGGCGCTGGAATCCTTGGAAGTGAGGGCGGTGCGGCGGGGCGCGGAGGCACCGCGTGGGGTGGCGGAACGGGGGGTGGGCTGAACGCGGGTGGAGTTGGAGCGACAGCCGGTGCCCGCACGATCGGCGGAGGAGGGATGGGTGCGGACGGCGGCGGTGGCGGCATGCGCAGCGGCACGGAAGCGGGTGGAGGAACCGGATGGGGAGCGACCGGCGGAGCGATGGTGCCTCTCAAGGGCGCTGGGGGCGGGCGTGCGGGAAGCGCGGGTGGTGTTGAGAGCGGCGTTGGCGCTGGCACGATCGGAGGGGCTGTCGGCGTGGGAGCACTTGGAGCCGGCGAAGCGCTGGCCGCCGCGGCCGCGTTCCTGGCCTCCTCGCGCTCGCGGGCGATGTCCTCCTTTGTCTTTACGAAAATACCGAACGGAGCCTTGGCGGGTTCCGTCGCATCAACCGGCGCATCCTCCACGGGCGCGGCAGGCGGTGCGTCGGCCGTCCTCGAGGCGAACTCCTTGTCGACCTCTTCCTCGTAGATCTTGCTGACCGTACTGGAAACCGACCGGGTATTCGCGGACACGTAGCCACGCTCCTTTAGGAAGGCCAGCATCTCCTTGCCTTCCATGTTATGCCGCTTGGCTAGTTCGTGAATACGGATGCTCATCGTGTGGTGCCGGGCGCGAGTGAATTAAGTGTGGTTGGACTGGGAGTTTCGTGAAGCCTGGGGTTCAGGAAGTTTGACTGTGCACGCGTGCCAGGATGGCCTCAGCCTCCTCGACGGTGAAGTTTGCGCTGACCAGATCGTCGGTTGCGATGCCTTCGAAGGCCGCTGGCGAGGTCACTCCGATCGCGACGAGCCTGCCGGCCAGAGCCTGATCGAATCCGAAGGTCGAAACCAGAGCATTGATGCCTGCCGTGCGCGGATCCGCGACCTGGGTCTTGAACTCCTCGACCTCGAGGCGCCAGCCGAGAAGCCGCGAGGTGAGGCGCACGTTCTTGCCTCCCTTGCCAATGGCGACGGCCAGATCGTCAGAAGCGACACGCACCAGGATTCGACGGTTCTTCTCGTCGAACTGGAGGTCGCGGGGCACAGCGGGGCGCAAAGCCTCAATGACCATTTGTTTCGGATCGGCGTAATAGTTGATGATGTCGATTTTTTCGCCATTGAGCTCGCGCACAATGGTCTTCACACGGGCGCCACGTGCTCCGACGCAGGCCCCCACGGGATCGACCTTGGGGTCCTTTGAGGTGACGGCCATTTTCGTCCGGTACCCGGGCTCCCTCGCGAAGGACTCGATCTTGACGGTTCCGTCAGCGATTTCGGTGACTTCCACTTCGAATAATCGCCGGACAAAGCGTGGGGAGGACCTGCTGAGGACGAGTTCGGGACCACGCGGGCTGTTTTCAATCTCGAGCAACAGACAGCGAATGCGGTCGCCCGGCTGGTATTCCTCCGTCGGCACCTGCTCCTTGCCAGGCAGGATTGCCTCGGCCTTGCCCAGGTCGATAAAGATGTCGTTGCGCTCCTTCCGCCTCACCGTGCCCGTCACGATGTTGCCGACCATGTCCTTGAAATCGTCGTAGATGCGCTCCTTCTCAAATTGCCGAAGCCTCTGCATGACAGCCTGCCGTGCGGTCTGCGCGGCGATGCGGCCCAGCGTCGAAGGATCGATTTCCTTGTCGATGAACTCGCCGATCTGCACACCCGGCTGAACCGCCTGGGCCTTTTCAACGTGGATCTCCGTCCGGGGATTGCTGACGGAATCGACAACCTTTAGCACTGACCAGGCCTTCAGCTGACCGTTTCGAGGATTGATCTCTATCTTCAGCTCCTGGCCGGAGTTAACTCCCTTGAGTGCGGCCGCCTTGATGGCATTCACGATCGCTGCTATCATGTCGGCACGACCGATCCCCTTTTCCTTCTCCATGTACTCGAGGACAGATAGAATTTCGTTGCTCATAGGGAGTGTAGTTTAAAGAGAAAAAAAAGGCGGGCCAAAGGCCCACCTCATTTGAAAGTGACCGTGACTGGAAACGGGTTAGTTAGCCTGCCGCAAAAACCCTTGTCAAGCCCTCGACCCCGCCGGAGCAGGGTGTGGTGGAAAGGGGGTGAAGTGGGTCGGTGAGAAATTGAACCGGCGTTGTGGCGCAACGCGCGAACCCTGGGCATGACAAAGCATGCCCCTCCAACGGAGGGGAATGCTTGCGATGGGTGAGGGGCATGCGATGGGGAGTAGGCGGGTTGCAACCAAAGGGTCGATAAAATCAGAGGGAAACAAGAACAATGATGGAGGGGCACGCTCCGTCGTGGCCTTGGGATGTACGATGAAATCGGAAGAGTTTCACGCGGAGACGCGGAGGACGCGGAGAAGAATTTTGTGTAGTTTGGAGGGGCACGCTCCGTCGTGACCAGGGATCGCGCGTTGCGCCACAGCGCCGGAAAAATTCCGCGCCGAGCCAGCGGCAAGGAGCCGGCTTGCTCGCCGTATATAGAAGAGAAATAGCATCGAATTGCAGGTCCCTGAAGTCGTGATTTGATCATGGATGATCATTCATTTTCCGCCCAGGCCTGCTTCCGCCGGAGCCCGGTGCTGACGCTGCTCATGCGACAGGATGCTGGAGAGAAAATATAGAATGGAATTATGCTTGATATGTACGTTGGATCGATTTGCATATACAGCCTATGCCATTCATTGATAAACTGAATCAGCTTGAGACGGCCCGCGCGAAGCTCGCGGAAATGGAAAGCACGATCACTGCGGAGCGGACCGCCGCGCTGGCCAGTCTGCCAGCCGACTTTGGGTACCCTGATCTGAATTCGTTCATACGCGCCTTGAAGCTGGCGCAGCGCTCGCGCGGTGGTCGCCGCAAGGGTGCGCGTTCGGCCAGGGCGGGAAAGTCCGGACGTCGTCCGCGGGCCAGGATTACAGATGAGACAAGAGCACAGGTTCGATCCATGGTCGAGGCGGGGAAGACGGGTTTGGAGATTTCGAAGGAACTCAGGATTTCCCTTCCAAGCGTCCAGAATATCAAGACGGCGCTGGGCCTCGTGAAGGCCAGGGGCGCGAAGGCAGGCTGAGGATTTCGAAGTCCATTCAGACAACCTCCGTCGAAAACACGGATGTTTTTTTGCGTCTTGCGCGGGTGGAACCGGGGGCGCTGGATTGCTGCATGTCTTACGTGCAGGCCAATACGAATGGGCGGCTTCATCCGGCGGACGAGCCATCGATATCGCCGCTCAATAGAGGCTTCCTCTATGGCGATGCCATTTACGAAGTCTGGCGAACCTATGAGAACGTCCTCTTTGCATGGGAGGAGCATTGGGTTCGACTGGAGCGTTCGGCATCCTCGCTCTTCATGACGATTCCCGTCACCCGGTTGTCCCTGCTGGAGGAAGTCAGGAGGACGGTCTCGGCCTTTCGGGCGCGTGTGAAGGATGCTCCCGATGTATACGTGCGACTTCAAATCACCCGGGGCGGCGGAGCGATCGGGCTGGACACCCGGCTTGCTGACAAGGCTGACTATCTGATACTGGTGCAGGCCAATCCGAAGCTGACGCCGGAGAAGCTTCGAGCGGGTCTTTTCCTTTCGCTGGCGACTTCCCTGCGTCGGAATCCCCGGGACTCCCTCAATCCCGCGTGGAAAACCGGCAACTACCTGAACAATATTCTTTGCCTGCGTGAAGCGCGTGCGAAGGGCGCTGATGAAGTGGTGATCTGCAATCTCGATGGAGAAATCACCGAGGCCGCGGTGAGCAATATTGCCTTTGTTAAGCATGGAATAGTCGTCACGCCTCCGGCCGAGTCGGGAATCCTGGAAGGGGTGACGCGACGAATCCTGATTTCCCATGTTGCCGCATCAGCGGGTGTCAGCATTGAACAATGTGCGATCAGGCCGGCAGAACTTGGTGAATTCGAGGAGTGCTTTCTAATGTCGACCACGAAGGATATCGTCCCGGTGCGAGCCATCGACGACTGTGCGTTTCACGTGGGGGACAATACCGTGACGATGACACTAAAGCGGGAATTCGCGAAGCATGTGGCGAATTATGTTGCCACGCACCAAACAGCCCTGTGGGTGCCCGAATCCTGACGGAGCAGCGGCTCCACGCCAGCGGTCGATCAGTATCGACGCATGCCTGCTTCGATCCGTTCGGCCCAGGCATCTATGCCACCGCGCATATTGCTGACGTTCGCAAATCCGCGACTCCGCAGAAATTCAGTCGCCCGAAGACTGCGCCCTCCGTGGTGACAGTAGATGAGAAGATGCCGGTCCGTTGCGAGGGACGCGAGGTGATCGGAAAGTTGTCGCAAGGGAATCAGCCTGGCGCACCCGATGCGGCAGATCTCCGCCTCGTAGGTTTCGCGAACGTCGATCAAGGCAATGCCCTCCGGATTCGTCCTTAACAGGTTGCTGACTTCCTCGACGCTTAGTTCAAGCGGTGCTTCCGCACTGGCGGCTTTCATGGGTGGTGTTGATTGATTGTTGCAGGCTTCTGGCTCGGCGGGAATGGGTTCCTGCAAGGACGCCCCGGGGCCGCAGGCACGGCAGGAAGGGCTCTTGGCCAGTCGCAGGCGTCGAAACTCCTGAGTCAGCGCGTCACAGGTGAGCACACTCCCGATCAGCGGAGTGCCGACGCCCGTGATGAGTTTGATCGCCTCCATTGCCTGCAGGCTGCCGATAATGCCGCAGAGCGCGCCGAGCACGCCGGCTTGTTCGCACGTGGGCACTGTCCCGGACGGAGGAGGATCGGAAAACAGGCACCGATAGCAGGGCCCTCCAAGGTGAGGTGCGAAGACCGAGACCGTGCCTTCGAAGCGGAAAATACTGCCGTGCACGAGCGGCCGCTGGGCCAGGACGGCTGCGTCATTGTTGAGGTAGCGAGTGGGAAAGGTGTCGGTGCCATCGACAATGACATCGTACTCGCTGAACAATGCCACGGCGTTGGAAGCGGTGACAGCGGTGGCGTGCTCATTGACGGTGATCAACGGATTGGCGGCGCGAAGTCGGGCTGCGGCGGACGCGGTCTTGAGCTCCCCGACCGTCGAATCAGTGTGAAGCAACTGTCGCTGCAGGTTGTGCGGTTCCACCCGGTCAAAATCGACTATGCCCAGCGTGCCAACACCGGCGGCAGCCAGGTAGAGGGCGGCAGGGCTGCCGAGTCCGCCGGCACCGATCACGAGCACCCGGGAATTCTTCAATCGGGTTTGCCCGGATATTCCCATTTCCTCCAGGCGCAAGTGCCGGCTGTAGCGTGCAAGCTCCTCTGGAGTGAGACCGGTCATAGGAGGGAAGAAGGCCGCTTGGGGAACGTCTGCAATTGAAATTGCGCAGACGCGCGCACTCTTGCAGGTTTTTAGCGGCATGTCCCAGAAATTTGTCGTGATCATCGCAGGTGGAAAAGGAGAGCGGTTCTGGCCCCAGAGCCGTGCGCATCGGCCGAAGCACCTGCTTCCCATCGTGGGAACGGAGCCCCTGCTCGCTCAAACACTGGCGCGAGTGCGGGCGATCGTTCCGGAGCGCAATACGTATGTCATCACGAGCGCGGCACAGGAGAAAGGCGTGCGCGCGTGCTGTGCGCAGTTGCCACGAGAAAACATCATTGTCGAGCCGATGGGGCGCGACACTGCGGCCGCAGTGGCACTGGCCGCGCTGTTGATTGAGGCCCGCAGTACCAGGGCCGCCTTTGCCGTTTTGCCTGCGGACCATGTCATTCACGATCAAGAGGCGTATGCTGCGGACTTGAACGCCGCCTTTGCGGCCGCAAGGGCGGGGAATGTGCTGGTGACGATCGGCATCAAACCGACGGAGCCGGCAACGGGATTCGGCTACATTGAACGCGGAGCGGTTTGGAAATCGTTTGATCGCCGGCCTGTCTTCCGAGTGAAGCGGTTCGTCGAGAAGCCAACCGTGGAGGTAGCCAGGCAGTATCTCGAATCCGGCAACTACGTTTGGAATGCCGGCATGTTCGTCTGGAGTGTGCGCACCGTGGCTGATGCAATAAGGCGGCACGCGCCGGATTTGCGTGACGGACTTGCGCCTGTCTGGTCGGCGGTGGTGCAACGAAAGCCGCTCACAAGCGCATTAAAGAAGGCCTATCCAGGTCTGCGAAAAATCTCGGTCGATTATGCCCTGCTCGAAAAGTCCGACAATGTGGTGATGCTTCCGGCATCCTTTGACTGGGATGATGTCGGTGCCTGGCCCGCCATATCGCGCCATCACGACAAGGATGCGAACGGCAATGTCTGCCGCGGGCGGGTCGTCATTGAACAGGGGGCCAACAACATTGTGTTCTCAGAGGGCGGGCACCTGGTTGCCGCGATCGGAGTCGATGACTTCATCGTGGTGCACACGGCGGATGCGACACTCATCGCGCCCAAGGCGCGGGCCCAGGAGATCAAGGCGGTTCTCAAGCAAATCGAGTCCGCCAAGGATGGTGCGCGCTGGCTCTAGCTGGCGACTCGCATGCCTCCGGAGACTGGAGATGGATTGCAGCGACGTTCAGTGAAGGCTTGAAGATGCGTTGTCTGGGCATCGACTACGGCTCCAGGCGGGTGGGGCTCAGTTATGGCGATGAAATCGGTGTGGCCACGCCGCTCCCCGCCATCGTGGAGCAGGATGAGCGCGAGCGCTGGAAACGCCTGCTGGAGATCATCCGCCAGCGCCGCGTGACTGACCTCGTCATTGGCTGGCCGTTGAACATGGATGACACGATCGGGCCCAAGGCCCGCGAAATGGAGGTGATTGCAGCAAGACTCCGAAGCGATACCGGGCTGCCCGTTCATCTGGTTGACGAACGGCTGACGTCGCACGAGGCGGAGGAGAGCATTCCGAAACAACGCCGGCGCGACCTCCGGGCAAGCGGCATCGTCGATTCACGGGCGGCAACAATCATCCTGCAGGACTTTCTCGACCAGCATCAGCCCCTGCCGCCGCCCTTGGAGTAATTGAACCGGGCATTCCCATATTCCTGGCGCAATCGGGAAAATGCACGCCATGGCGCTGTCATGGCTTGCCGGCGTCTGTCCCACCGCAAGCATCCACTGAGAATGTCGAAGGCTCACCCAGAAAAACCGGATTCCGTGCGCTGGATGGCGATATGCGCGTATGATGGTTCCGATTTTGCGGGATGGCAGAGCCAGCCGGGAGGAAGATCCGTGCAGGATGTGATTGAAGCGCGCCTGGGACGGATAGCGGAACTGCCTGTGCGCATCCATGGCAGCGGGCGGACCGATGCGGGTGTGCATGCGAAGGCTCAGGTCTTTCATTTCGATCTGCGCTGGCGGCATGGGGCGCAACGCCTGCTGGCGGCGATGCGGGTCGGGCTGCCACCATCACTGCAGATTTGCAGCGTGCGCGAAAAGCGGCCGGATTTCCATGCCCGGTTCGACGTGGTTCGGAAGCGCTATGAATACCGGATTTTTCTTGGCAATCCGGATCCCTTCATCCGCCGGTTTGTCTGGGGGCTGGACCGCCCGGAGCCCCTTGATTTCAACGCCATGCACGCGGCTGTGCGCCACCTGCGGGGACGCCACGACTTTGCCGCTTTCTCCGCATTGAACGGAAGCGATCGGGACGACACTGTCAGGCGGCTCGATCGCTTAGAGATTCATCGCAAGGGCCGCAATCTGCGCATCGTGGCCGAGGCGGATGGATTTCTCTACAAGATGGTGAGAACGCTTGTCGGTGCGCTTGTCGCGGTCGGCACCGGAAAGGCAACACCCGGGCGAATCCGCCAGATGCTTGTCGACGGGCTGCGCCCTCCGGAAGTGGAGACAGCGCCCCCACAGGGCCTCTGCCTCATGAAGGTTTGGTATCCGCTGTCGGCGAAAGGACCTGGCAAACGACCGTGAATGTCAGTGATGGAGTTTTCGCATTGCGGGAGAGCATTCGATGCGCCGGCGATCTGATGTTTCCGCCGCTTTGCGTTGGGTGTGGAGGATTGGTTGAGGGCAACCCGCCGTTTCGCCATGTCTGTCGAGCATGCATCCCTGGGATTGTCAGAGTGAGCCCCCCCCATTGTACGGTGTGCGGGCACCCGTTTTTTGGGGAGGTGGAGGGGGATCGCGTGTGTCCGCATTGCGTGGAGCTCACGCCCCGGTTTCGATCCGGACTCACGGCGGTTCTTTTGCGGGGACCCGCGCGGGCGATGATCATCGAGCTCAAGTACCATCACGGACTTCATGTGCTGCATGAAATCGAAATGATCGTGCGTCAGTCGCCTCACCTCCTGAGCCATCTGCGTGACGCCGTCCTCGTTCCGGTGCCTTTGCATCCGCGCAAGGAACGCGAACGTGGCTACAATCAGAGCCTGCTGCTGGCGGAGGTGTTTGCACGCGCGGCTGGGGGCGAAACGCGTGTGGATTCTCTGCTGCAACGCGTCACGGATACCATGACGCAAACGGCATTCGATAGACGCAGTCGGCGGGAGAACCTGAAAAATGCCTTTGCACTGGCTCCGCGGTCCAGCATTCTGCCGAACCAGCATTACATCCTTGTCGATGACGTCTTTACCACGGGTTCCACTCTCAACAGCTGCGCAAGCGTGCTTCGCGATGCGGGGGTTGTGAAGCTCGACGTAGCGACGTTTGGTCACGGTTAGGTCCGACTTCTATCGTCCTTCATCGAACCATGGCGCTTTTCAGCAAGCCGAAGTATTCCACCGTTGTTGTCAAAAAGAAGGACATCCCAAAGGGGTTGTGGACGAAGTGTCCGATTTCCGGGGAGATTGTTTTCAACAAGGAGCTGGAAGCCAACCTGATGGTGGTGCCGAAGAGCGGGTACCATTTCCCCATTGGGGCCCGGCAGCGGATCGCATCCCTGCTCGATCCCGGGAGTTTTGAGGAAGCGGATGCGGCCCTTCGATCGGCAGACCCCCTTGGCTTTGTCGATTCCCAGCCCTATCCGGAGCGAATCAAGAAGTACGAGCGTGAAAGCGGTTTG
This sequence comes from Opitutaceae bacterium, assembly GCA_015075305.1. Taxonomy (NCBI): domain Bacteria; kingdom Pseudomonadati; phylum Verrucomicrobiota; class Opitutia; order Opitutales; family Opitutaceae; species Opitutaceae bacterium. Next base: position 27,481 of record JABTUS010000004.1, read on the forward strand.
AATGAGGCGGTGGTTTGCGGAACGGGAAACATCGAGGAGATACCCGTTTCAGTGGCGGTGATGGATTTTCGCTTCTGTGGTGGCGCGATGGGGTCGGCGGTGGGCGAAAAGATCACGCGGGCCATTGAGGTTGCTCTCAAGAAAAGGATACCCTGCATCATTTTCAGCGCCTCGGGCGGCGCGCGCATGCAGGAGGGAATTTTTTCGTTGATGCAGATGGCAAAAACGAGCGCGGCGCTGGGTCGCCTGGCGGAGGCGAGGCTGCCCTACGTTTCCGTGCTCACACATCCCACCATGGGAGGTGTCACGGCCAGCTTTGCGACATTGGGAGATCTCAATATAGCCGAACCCGGGGCGTTGATCGGTTTTGCCGGTGCGCGAGTCATCAAGGAAACCACGAAACAAACGCTTCCGCCGGGATTCCAAAGCGCGGAGTTTCTTCTGAAGCATGGATTGATTGACCAGATTGTCGGACGACTTGAAATGCGCAGCCATCTGCGCGACGTGCTGACGGCGCTGTTTCTGAAGCGCCGCGCACCCGGTGCGGCCAAGGCCTGACCTGGGTGCCTGGATCGGCAAAGCCGCAATACGCATGTCCGGAGTCATGCCGTTCACCGACTATGAGTCGGTTCAGGACTATCTCTTTTCGCTGAAGGCGCGCGGAGTGAAGTTCGGCATCGACCGGATGAGGCTGCTGGTCGCGGAGCTGGGGCATCCCGAGCTTGTCGTGCCGACGATACACATCACGGGCACGAATGGGAAGGGGTCGACGGCGGCGATGCTGGACTCGATTTTTCGGAGGGAGGGATGGAAAGTGGGGCTCTACACTTCGCCGCACCTCGTTCGACTGGGAGAGCGCGTGCAGGTGAACCGTCGCATCCTTTCCGAGGAGGAAATAACGGCGTTCACGAACGAACTTCGGCCCGTGGCGGAGCGGCTGGCGCATGGTGCGCCGGAGGATCATGCGAGCTTCTTTGAGTTCATGACGGCCATGGCATTTCTTCAGTTCAAGAGGAAGCGTTGTGATCTCAGCATCGTGGAGGTTGGACTTGGCGGGCGGCTCGATGCCACGAATGTGGTTGATCCGTTGGTTTCAATCGTGACCTCCATCAGCCTCGACCACTGCGAAATGCTGGGGGAAACGGTGGCGCGGATCGCCGCTGAGAAGGCGGGGATCATCAAACCCGGCAAGCCTGTCGTCATGGGCAGGGTTCCCCCGGAGGCGGAAAGGGTGATTCGCGAGGTGGCCGCGGCCCAGCGGTGTGCGGTTCATTCCGTGCGCGACGAGTTTGGCGAGGATCTTGCGCGGTATCCGTCCACCAATCTGGAGGGAGACTACCAGCGGTGGAATGCGGCGACCGCGACCCTGGCGGCGCGCATCCTGGCGCCTGCATGGGAGCTCAGCAGCCAGCTCATTGACGAGGGACTGCACCAGGTTGTCTGGCCTGGGCGCTGGCAGCGGGTGACGCTTGGTGGACGCACCCTGATCCTCGACGCCTCGCACAACCCCGAGGGAGCTGAAGTTTTGCGTTCCAACCTTGCGGCGCTCCATCGCGAGACCGGACGGAAGCCTGTCTTCATAACCGGGGTCCTTGGAGCCGCGCGGGCGGCGCCACTCCTCCACACGATCGCAGATTATGCGAGTGAGATCAACCTGGTCGCGCCGCATCAGGCCAGGGCGACACCTGTCGAGGAGTTGGAGAAACTCATACCGCCGGAGTATGCCGGCACGGTGAAGCGCGCATCCCTCGAAGCGCTCTTTCCTCAAGGCAGGCGATGCACGGCGGGAGGACCGGATGACATTGTCGTAGTCACCGGATCCATTTACCTGCTTGGGGAGATCTTCGCGCTGATCGCGCCGGAAATGGGTGCCGGCGAAGGCCGACTCCAGGACTTCTAAAGACGGATCAGTTCGGACGTGGGCGGGACATCCTTGATGATCTGGGAGGGATCCGGACCCACGCCGAGGTAGCGGAGGTTCGGCAGGTGTTGCGGACGGCTGCCAGGGCCGCCGCCATGGGCCACATCGACCACGGCCCGCACCATCGCCGCCACATAGCGGCGGGCGTTGACAGGAAGGTCCGAGAAGTGGCGGACGCGGGATATGTCCTCGTGCCAGCCCGGGTGACGCGTGTACACCGGCCGCAGGGTTTTTCGCACGGCTTCGTTGCGAGGCACGTGGGAGTAGCGGCGCCCTGTCGAATCCTGGTAGGCGACGGCGATCTGGAGGTCGCCCTTCCACTCTCCCGAATGCGTGAGGGCGTCGGCCTTGTTGATCATGAGGTCCTGAAATCCGCCGTACCTGAGCACGTCCCCCTTCTCGACGGCATCGAACCAGCCGACCATGCGCTGGCGGCCCGTGCTGGTGCCGAATTCGAGCTGCTTCAGTTTTGCCGTGAGCGGGTGGTTCTCCTCCATTTCGGTCAGGAAGGTGTGCGTTCCGACCTTGGTGTCATAGGCCTTGGCCACACCGAACGTGTGAATCGGCTGCACAGGGATGCCGGCGCTCTCGAAAAACTCGGGCGTGAACGTGTGCGACGCGGTCACGTTGGGAGAGTAGCCGTGGCGCTTGTCGAGCCAGTAGGACTGGCCGAATTCACCGATGATCGTGCGACCGGCGGCCGTTTCGCGCAGCATGAGCTCGCGAACCTCCCCGATGTTGGCCGCGAGCGCGGTGCCCGCCCGCCAGTAGACCTCGGTGAGCATGTCGAGGTTGAGGGAGAACGGTCCGTCCCCGCGGAAGCGGTTGAAGTCGAATTCCTCCTTTGAAAACACGCCGAGTTCGATGCCCTCCGCATTGGCGCGAAGTTCCGCCGTGGAAAGCTTCTCGAAGAATCCGGCGAAAGTCTCGGGCTTCACGCGGCAGACATGCTCAATCGTGCGCAGCGCCCGGTCGCAGCGCTGGGCGAGCTTTCGCGCAAAGTAGTTCCTGCCAGCGAGGAAGTCGGAGAAAGTGATCTGCCACTGGCCGACCTCATCCAGGTAGGCTGGCGTGATGCCGCGGCCCGTCGAGCCTCGCGGCGCCTCCGCGAGGACATTGATGCGATAGTCCTCCCAGGCGAGATCCAGCAGGCGATGGGAGAGGTCGGAGACAAGCGTGCGCTCGTCGATCAGCAAACGTGAGTAGACCGCGTAGCCCTTTTTCTCCAGCGGGCGCGCCTCCCAGTGGACCTTCCGTGGATCGGCCACGACACCGCTGCCGATCGCGAGATGAGCGATCTCGCGTTCAACAACTCCCGAAGGGAGAAGGTTCAGCTTGATCCCCGCCGCCGTATGGCCCGAGTTGGCTCCGCCGTTGACCTTGAGCACGACCGATACGGGCGTGGGTGAGGTCGAAAGCTCGTGGGCGATCTCGGGGATCAGGCGGCCCTTGCCTTCGTCGCCGAAGGAAATGCCGGCATCGGCAATCAACTGACTGGTGAAAGGAAGGAGTGACATGGTTCCTGAGAGGCAACCGAGGTCCAACCCCTGTTGCCCGACAGTTGAAGCCGCCGTGCGGGGTCTGATGCAAACAGATTCTTTCGGTCGCACCAAAACCGCTAACCCTTGGGCTGGGTCTTGATTTCGACCACATCGTGCGGCGCGGCTTCCTTCTGACCGGCCGGACTGACGCGAATATAGCGTGCGCGCGCGCGGAGTTCGGGCAGGGTGCCCGCCCCCAGGTAGCCCATGCCGCTCTGAATGCCGCCGAGGAGGTTGGAAAGCACGTCATCGGCGGATCCCGATACTTCCTTCAGGGCCTCAATGCCTTCAGCGGTCAATTTGCGGGAAGTGTCAGTCTTGTCGTGACCATAACGTGCCGCGCTTCCCGCCTTCATGGCGGCCACCGAACCCATGCCGCGATATTGCTTATAGAGTTTGCCATTGATTTCCATGATCTCACCGGGAGCCTCCCGGCAGCCGGCGAGCAGTCCGCCGAGAATCACGGCATCCGAAAGCGTCAATGCCTTCACCAGATCGCCGCTCTTCGTCAATCCGCCATCGGCAATGATTCTGACGCCGGAACCGGCGGCGGCGGCGCTTGCGACATAGAGTGCGGTGAGCTGGGGAATGCCCACGCCCGCGACGATGCGCGTCGTGCAGATGGATCCCGGACCCTGGCCCACCTTGATGGCGCTGGCGCCGCAGTCCGCGAGAAATTTCACGCCTTCGGCGCTGGTGACATTACCGGCGATCAGGGTGAGGCTCGGAAAGGCGTCGCGCAGCATCTTCACAATGTCACCCACGCCGGCGCTGTGCCCATGCGCCGTGGACACCGCCACGGCATCGATGGATTCATCCATGAGGTGACCCACATGCGTGATCATGCGATCCCGGTCGAGAGAGCCGTCCGGTTTGCGCACAGGTGCGATGGCGGCTCCGACGACCAGTCGAAATTCGGAATCGCGGGCCGGCTTGCGGCGCGACTTCGCCTCCGCCGTGATGCGCTCGACATCTGAAAATGTCACGAGCCCCCGAAGGCGGTCATTGTCGTCCACGACGAGCATCTTGTGGATGCCGACATTCTCGGTAAAAAAGGCATCCGCGGCGGCAATCGGATCAGGCTGGAGCGCGCGTTCGTGCACCGTGCGAATATCCTTCCGCGGCACCATGGCCTCCGAAACCTTCTTCGAACGGTAACGTTCGCGCACCGTGGCGCCGGACAACAGGCCGACGAGTCTGCCCTGGGAGTCGAGCACGGGGAATGTGCGAAACTCGAAGCGCCGCTGATCGATCATGGCGAGGACGTCACCGAGGTGCTGATCCGGGGTCACCGTGATCGGATCCTGAATCAGCCCGTGAATGTGACGTTTGACACGGGCAACCTCCTTCACCTGGTCGCGGGCCGCCATGTTGTAGTGAATGATGCCCAGTCCGCCGTTCAGCGCCATGGCGATGGCCATGCGCGCCTCGGTGACCGTGTCCATGTCCGACGAAATGATTGGAATGGACAACCGGAGGGATTCCGAAAGGGACGTGCCCGTGTCGGTATCGCGGGGAAGGACGTCCGAGTAGAGCGTGGCGAGCGAGACATCGTCAAATGTCAGCGCCATGGGCAGATTGGCCCGGAAGAACTCCGCGGCGGGCTGGTAGAACTCCGCATCAATCGCGGAGGCGGTGGAGGGACGAATGGCAACCTCAGTCATGGTTGCCGGGAAGGAAGTAGAGCGTCCGGCGAGAAGCGCAAATGCTTTCTGCGGAAAGCGCCCGCCTATCGCGCGGATTCGGGATTCCGGAGCGACCAGATCAGGTAGATTGCGACTCCGATGCAGATGCCGGAGTCGGCCACGTTGAAGGTCGGATAGATGTATCCGCCGAAATGAAAATCCAGGAAATCGATGACGTGCTTGTGGATGATGCGGTCCACGAGGTTTCCCGCGATTCCTCCGCAGAGCAGGCCGAAGCTGAGCTGCACGGGCAGAGCCTTCAGGGATAGCGTATGGCGCCAGAAGTATATGGCTGCGAGTGCGGCCAGGGCGAAGCAGGCGAGCAGCAGACTTCGTCCGGTGAACATGCTCCACGCGGCGCCGGTGTTTCCGACATGAACAAGGTTGAAGAAACCATCGATGACGGTGATGGCGTCCGGTGGTCCGTAGGTGCCGAGCGGGAGTCGGTTGTTGATCCAGACCTTGGTGACCTGGTCGAGCGTGAAAAGGACTGCGGCAACAAACCAGAATGTGCGATAGGCGCGGATGCGCTTGCAGAACGCCGGAGGGGACGCAGGCGCCAGCGAGGTTGTCGCGTCATTCGAATCGGGAGACCGGCTTGAGCCGGCAATGGAAGGACCGGAGTTCAATCAGGGGTCGCCCAGCGTCGGGCTGAGGCCGGCCTATTCGTCATCGCCGCCTCCGTCGCTGCTGATCGAGCCGCCTTCCTCGCCGGCTTCGCCGAAGAGACCGGCGCCGGTGCGGAGGCGGTAGCGGTTGCGTTCGATTTCCTTCTGGGCTTCGGCGGAATAGCGGGTGAAGGGCACGGCGAGCAGACGCTCCTTGGCGATGGGCTTTTGGGTTACCTCGCAAATGCCGTAGGATCCCGTCTTGATCCGCTTGATCGCCGCCTCGATCTCCGAGAGAGCCTCCTGCTCACTCGATACCAGGCTCAGCGCAAAATCCCGGTCAAACGTGTCGGTTCCGGCATCGGCCATGTGCTGGCCGTAGCTCGACAGATCGCCCGCGTCGTCCTTGCTCGAACGCTTGAGCGTGTCCTCGCTGTGAAGATCCAGCCTGCCGGTGACATGATTGCGAAGATCGATCAGGAGCCGGTAGTACCGGCGGAATTTTTCCGGGATGTCCGAGTCGTCCGCTGGCTGTCTTGCCGGTTTGTGGGGATTGAAGCCCAGTATGTCGGCGAGCGTTGCGGCCTTGACGTGATTCGGCTGGCTGGGTTTTGCGGCGGTCTTGGCCGCATGGAGCTTGGCGGCCTTTTGATTGTGGTTCGCGGTGGACGCCTTTTGGGCGACATCGGGATTTCTTGCAGCGATCGTCTTGGCGATTTCGCGCACTTCATCGAGGGAGAATGCGATGGGCTTGGAGGGCTTCTTGGCTCCGAGGATGCGGCTGCGCAGCGCCTCGCGAGCCTTGCCCTTCTCGACGGCCCTTGGCGACGGTTTGGGTGCCGCCGCGGGCGGGGGGGGAGGAGTGGCGACAACCGGCGCCGGAGCAGCCTTTTTCGCTGGAACCTTCGAAGCCGGAGCCTTTTTTTCGGCGGCAGCCTTGGCGGGCCCCGGCTTTTTCGGCGATGGCTTTGGTGAAGGGCGTTTCGCCGATGAAGCAGCGGATGGTTTCTTGGATGGTGCGGGCTTCCGGGAGGAAGATGCGGACTTCGGGGCGGACTTTTTGTGACGGGCCATGTTTCTAGAAATTAGGAATTTGCACAGGGATTGAGGGCATCGCGACAGCGCGGACAGACATCATTGCCCTGCACTGTCTTTTCGAGCGCGGGCACTGAACGCCAGCAGCGCGGGCAGCGGATGTATCCGAGTTCCTGCGCGTGACGGACAAGGATGGTGAGCGGCTCGGAGGTTGGTGTCGTGGTGCCGACCTCCACATCCACATGGGAGACGATGAAGAGCTCTGGAAGAAAATCCCGATGTTTCTCCAGCGTGCGCGCGAGGGCGGTGTCCTGGGCGGTAAGCACGACGGCGGCATCCAGCGACTTGCCAAGTTTCCCGGCGGCGCGCAGGGGCTCGATCGACTCGTTCACCTGTCGCCGCACGTCGAGCAGCGCGAACATTTCGGCTTCAATTTCCGGTTGCGTCCAGCTCTCCGGCGCGACGGGCCAGTCCTGCAGGTGGACGGAGTTGCGCGAGCGGTGGGCGCCCTTGATTTGTTCCTCGGAGGGAAAATCCGACTGGAATTCGCCATGGCACCAGGCCTCGTCGGCGGTCAGAGTCAGGATGGGTGCGAGGATCCGGACGAGGGTCCGGAAGATGTGGTGGATCGCGTTCTGCGACGACCGGCGCAGGGGATGATCCGCGCGCAAGGTGTACAGGCGGTCCTTGAGGATGTCATGATAGACGGCTGAAAGCGTGGTCGCGCAGAACTGATTGCAGAGCTGCTGGACCCGGTGGAACTCGTACGCGTCATAGGCTGCGGTGCAGTCGCGCAGAAGTGTCGCGGTCTGATGCAGCGCCCAACGGTCGAGCGTGTCGAGCTGTTCGGCGGGGACGGCGTCGCGGACGGGGTCGAAATCAAACAGCGTCGAGAGCTGGTACCTGAACGTGTTTCTAAACAGCCGGTAGGCCTCGGCGGCGTTGTTCAGGATCTTTTCCGAGATGGTGATGTCCTCCGTGAAATTCTGGGAGGCGATCCACAGCCTGATCACATCGGCGCCGTACTGAACAATGTAGTTCTCAGAGGTCGGAGGCTTCTCGTACTGCCCCGACTTTGAAATCTTCCTGCCGTCCTCGCCGACAACGAAGCCATGGGTCAGCACGGCCCGGTAGGGAGCGGCACCGTAGGCCATGACGCTGGTCCAGAGAGATGATTGAAACCAGCCACGATGCTGATCGCTGCCTTCGATATAGAGATCGGCGGGCCACTGTGTGCCGCCCTGTCCGCGCCTGAGCACGGCTGCGTGCGACGACCCGGAGTCGATCCAGACATCGAGGGTGTCGCGGCCGCAGGTCAGCGCGCGCGCATCCGGCCAGCCTGCCGGCAGCTTGATTCCATCGAGAATTTCGGCGGCGGTGGAGTCGTACCAGAGATTCGTGCCACGGCTCGCGAACTTGTCTGCGACGGCGCGCACCACGGTTGCGTCAAGAAACGGAACCTTCTGTTCGTCGTAGAAGGCGACGATCGGCACGCCCCAGGAGCGCTGGCGGCTCACGCACCAGTCCGGTCTCGCCTCCACGGCTCCACGGATCCGGTTCTCGCCCCAGGCTGGCACCCAGTGCACGCCGGACAGTGATACCAGCGCTTCCTTGCGCGGGGAAGATGGCGCGTCCTTCGGTCCGTCGAGGCTGACAAACCATTGGTCGACGGCGCGGAAAATGATCGGTGTCTTGGAGCGCCAGCAATGCGGATACGAATGCGGGTGGCGCTGGCGCGCAAAGAGAGCGCCGGTGCTGGTCAGCAGACGAAGCACTGCAATGTTTGCCGGTGAAGTTCGTTTGGCTTCGAGGTCTTCAACCGTCTCAAGCGTCGTCAATCCGGCCAGTTCGGCGGGGATCTGACCGTCGGCGACATACTTCCCATCGTCGCCCACGGGGCAGTAAATGGGCAGCCCGTACCTGAGCCCGGTCAGGTAGTCCTCCGCACCATGTCCTGGGGCGGTGTGGACTGCGCCGGTGCCGCTTTCGGTTGTGACATAGTCGGCGAGAACAACGGGCGAAGGGCGGTTGATGAAGGGATGGCGCGTCGCCAGATGCTCCAGAGCGGTGCCTGCGACCTTCCGCTTGATTTCGGCTGTCGCCTCGATCTTGGCTGCTGCGAGAACCGACGGGAGCAGGCGCTCGGCGACGATTATGCATTCCTCGCCGAGATCGGCCACCACGTAGTCGACCTCAGGATGAAGCGCGATCGCGAGGTTGGCGGGGATTGTCCATGGTGTCGTCGTCCAGATGACGATGCTCAACGGCTTGCCGGTGGGGAGTGAGTACTTGACAGCCTCGTTTTCGGGAATCGCGAACCTGACCCAGATCGCTGGGGAGACATGGTCCTTGTACTCGATTTCCGCCTCAGCAAGCGCGGTCTCGAAGGGAATGGACCAGTACACGGGCTTCTTCGAACGATAGACCAGACCCTTTTCGACAAAGGACGCGAAAGTGCGGACGATGTCGGCCTCAAAACCAGGATCCTTCGTCTTGTACTGATGGGGCCAGTCCGCAAGCACGCCGAGCCGTTTGAACTGCTTTGTCTGAAGAGCGATCCAGCTTTCGGAAAAAGCGTCGCAGCGCGCGCGCAGTTCGGCGGTGGAGACCGTCTCGTTTTTCGCCTGCAGATCCCGGGTCACCTTCTGTTCGATGGGCAGGCCATGACAGTCCCAGCCCGGCACATAGGGCGTGCGGAATCCCCGCATGGACTTGTAGCGAAGCGTCAGGTCCTTGAGGGTCTTGTTCAACGCCGTGCCGATATGCACGTCGCCATTGGTGAAGGGCGGGCCGTCGTGCAGGATGAAGGCGGCATTGCCCTTTCTCTGCGCCTGAATCTCCCCGTAGAGTCCCATGCGTTCCCAATGCGCCAGGCGCGCGGGTTCCCGCTGGACCAGGTTTGCCCGCATGGGAAATCCGGTCTTCGGAAGCTGAAGAGTATCCTTAAGGTCTTGCGGCATGCCAAAGAAGGGCGGCAGAGGCTATGTTGCGACCCCGGCTAGTCAAGGCAGGCGAGGGGAAAGACCTGATTTTCCAAGGCAGCCCGTCGCGGGAAGCCTCTTATTCCAAGGTGGTGCCATCAAGGCACTTTGCAGCCGCTCCAAGACCTGAGAGCAGTGCAAGTGGCACTGAAATGCCTTCGTGCACGGGCCCGGCGACATGAAGGCCGGGATGCCGAGATTCAATATTTGAGATCAAGTCCTTAAAACGTTCGAATCCAATATTATATTGGGGAATGGCAGCGGGCCAGGTGCGTTGTCTGGAAAAGACGGGGCGACCCGTTATTCCCAGCAGTTGGCGAAGTTCTGTTTTCGCGAGGGACTGAATCTCGTCCTGAGGGAGGGCGCAAAGGGAGGATTGCCGGCTGCCGCCGATCATGACCGTGAGTGCGACATGTCCCGACGGCGCGCGCCCGGGAAAAAGGGACGAGACGAAAATCACGCCGAGAATCCGGCGGTTTTCGCAGGCGGGAATCAGGATGCCAAAACCATCCAAGGGATGGGCTACGTCCTCGCGGCGGAATCCCAGGGAGAGGACCGTGATCGGAGAGTGCTGCATCCCGGCCAGTTCAGCAATGGCGGGCTCGGGTGGCGTGCCGATCTGGATCCTTTCCAGAGCGCGCGCGGGAAGAGCAAAAATGACCTGGCTGAATTTCTCAAAAAACGGAGAGCCGTCACGCTGTCCGTTCACTTGCCAGTCGTCCCCGACGCGGACAACCTGCTCGGCGCGCGCCCCGAATTGAAGGCTTCCGGCGGGAAGACTGCGGGCGAGTGCATCGGGAATGACCTGCAGGCCCTGGGCAAATGAAATGAGCTGCGGGCGTGGCTCGCCCCGGTGTCTGCGCTCCTTCGCCGATCGCATCATCCCGCGAATGAGCGATCCGCACGTCTGATCGTCCTGCCAGACCCGTGGAAATGCGTGTCTGGCGGACAGGCGTGTGGCGTCGCCTGCGTACACGCCGCTGACAAACGGCTGCAGCGCGTAGTCCACAAACTCGCTTCCGAAATGTTCCTCCACCAGCGATGCGAGGCTCATGTCGGCGCTGCGCGCACGGGGCCGCCTGAACATCTCGGCTAGCACACGCAGCTTTGTTCCGGGCGAAAAGAGCGGCGAGCCGAGGAGCGCGGGCGGCGATGAGGGCGCGGCGACGGGTTTGCCTCTGCGCAGAATGTAGCGGTGTTTCGCTTCGGGTGCGGCAGGGAGGATATCGCGGGTGAGGCCGAGTTCGTCGATCAGCCGCCTGACACCGGGATCGTTCAGCAGCAGGGTGTGCGGACCGCTTTCAGTCTGCCATCCCTCGGGGGTTCGCTCGCTTTGAATGACGCCGCCGACTCGAGACGATGCTTCCAGCACACGCACGGCACGACCGCGCTGCGCGAGCCTGAAGGCTGCGGCAAGCCCCGTAACGCCAGCGCCGATCACGGCGACGGGCAGCGTGGATTCGCCGCTCACTTCCATGTTGTGACGGTCTCCACAAGAGCCTCCATGCACTCAATGCGTGCCTGGGGCGTGATGCCGTGGCCGAGATTGAAGATGTGTCCTCGTTCGGCGCGCATGGCTTCGAGCAGTGCGCCCGCCTCGCGAGCGACGATTTCGGGCGTCGTCTGAAGCATCACTGGATCGAGGTTGCCCTGAAGTGCGACGTTGCCAGGCACGATGGCGCGTGCCACGCGAAGATCCACGGTCCAGTCGACGCTCAACACGCGCGCACCGGAAAAGCTCTGGTCGGTGAGCTGTGTGCCCGTGCCCTTGGCGTACAGGATCACAGGAAAATCCCGTGGAAGTGCGGCGACTATTTCGCGGATCCATCGCAGCGATGCCCCGGCATAGTCCTGGCCGGCAATGATTCCTCCCCAGGAATCGAAGATCTGTATCGCGTCCGCACCAGCGTCGATCTGGGCACGGAAGTACAGGATCAGGGCGTCGGTGATCCTGCGCAGCAGCGATTCAAACAGTGCGCGCTCGGTGTAGTAGAGCATCTTGATGCGCTCGAACGATTCGGAACTGCCACCCTCGACCATGTAGGTTGCCAGGGTCCAGGGAGAGCCTCCGAATCCAAGCAGGGCCTTTGATTCGCCCAGTTCCTTCTTCAATCCGCGCAGGGCGTCCGTGACGTAGGAGAGTCTGCCAATGGCATCCGCAGCGGGAATGAGTGCGTCAATCTGCGCCTGGGTTTCCATCCGGTAGGCCATGGCTATGCCACCCGCATCCCTGAACGCGTAGGGCTGGCCGAGCGCCTCCGGGATGACCAGGATGTCTGAGAACAGGATTGCGGCGTCGAGTCCGGGAAAACGGCGCAGAGGCTGGAGCGTGACTTCGATGGCGAGATCCGGCGTCTTGACCATCTCGAGAAAGGACGTCTTCGCCTTCAGGGCGCGGTACTCCGGCAGGTAGCGTCCGGCCTGCCGCATCACCCACAGCGGCGGACGAGGAAGCGGCTCGCAGCGGCAGGCGTCGAGAAATCGGGTGCGTGAAGTCATTGCAAGGGTCCCGTGTCGCGTTCCCGGACGTCAACGCCGCGGCACAAAACGGACGGTGGGCGTGGTGTCGTCCGTCGCACGCACGGGTGCGGGTGTGGATGCAGGCTCGGGTAGTGTTTTCACCGGTTGAATGACCGGCTCGGGTTGGGACGCGCTCGAACGGGCGGTGCCACCGGCAGCGACGGGGCGAAGCGGAGAGGAGTCGGCGATGAACCTGGAGCCGGTGGGAAGCAGGGCAAATCCGCGCTCGATCAATTCAGCCATCTTGATGTCGCGCGTCTTCTGGTCCGGACTCCCCATGATGACGGCAATGATGCGCCGGCCGTCGCGCTCGGCGGTGGCGGCGAGGCAGTAGCCCGCGCCACTGGTGAATCCGGTCTTCAACCCATCCACGCCGCGAACCTTTCCCATGACGTGATTGTGGTTTCGCATGATGATTTCCCGGGGCGCGGGCTGGCCGGGGCGGAAGACCCGCTCCTTCACCGCGGTGTAGCGCAGGATGTCGGTCTTGAGAAGCAGCTCGCGACTGAGCAGCGCCAGATCGCGGGGAGTCGTGAGATCGCCATCGGCGATCCTTCGATTGGACGGTGGCAGTCCGTGCGGCGTCCTGAACGTCGTGTGGGTCATGCCCAGACTCCGCGCACGCTCGTTCATCATCGCAACAAAGGCGTCGCGCGATCCCCCCACGGTGCGCGCCAGGGCATGCGCGCAGTCATTCGCGGACTGGATCAGCATGGCGTAGAGCAGTTCTTCTACACTGAATTTTTCACCCGCCTCGAGCCATACCTGCGTGCCCCCGATCCTTGAGTCCTCACGGGTCACGGTGACCTCGGTTGAAAGTGAAAGCGTTCCCGCGGCGATGCGGTCATGGACGATGAGAAACGTCATCAGTTTCGTGACGCTGGCCGGCGGGTTCACGACATCGGGATGATCCTCGATGAGGATCTTGCCGGATGCCGCGTCGACGACAATGGCGCCGCGGTAGGCGGGTGCGGGGGACTTTGCCGCGCGTGCTGCGAAGGGAAGGAGAACGACTGCGGAGACCAGCGCGAGGAAGTGGCGGACGGACATGAAGGGATGGATGCGGAGATGGCGGAATTAATTGTGGTTTTCGGATTGGTCCAGCGGAAGATCGTGAAGTTTGAGTTCGGGATTCTTTTCCTTGAAATAGGCCATGGACCAGTCGTTGGGAAAGAGAACGACCGGCTGGTCAAACTTGTCGGCGCCAAAACTCACGCCGCTCGCGACGATGATGCCGGACGGATTGGCGAGGCTTGGGTGCGGCTCAATCCACTTGAGCAACGACCATGGCGTGGTCTCGAGGCGGGATTCCGCACCGTATTCCGACTGCAGGCGGTATTGCACGACTTCGAACTGCAGCGGACCGACTGCCGCGAGCAGGGTTGATCCGGGCGGCGCATGGCGGGCGGAGAAGGACTGGACGACACCCTCCTGCAGCAGTTGATCCAGACCGGCGCGGAACTTTTTCGAGTCCGATGGGTTGGGATTTGAAATGTAGGTGAAGACCTCCGGCGGGAAGCGGGGAATTTCGTCGAAGATGATCGCGCGATCCTCGGTGAGCGTGTCGCCGATGCCAAAGGCATCGTGTCCCACGAGTCCGATGACATCACCCGGCCAGGCCTCATTGACCGTTTCGCGTTCCTGTCCGAAGAGTTTGTGCGACGACGACAGGCGCACGGTTTTTCCCGACTGCTGATGCAGGACCGTCATGTCGCGAGTGAACTTTCCGGAGCAGATCCGCACAAACGCTATGCGGTCGCGATGCTTCGGATCCATGTTTGCCTGAATCTTGAAGACGAAGGCGGAGAACTTGGGATGGGTCACAGGCACGATTTCCCCTGCGGGCGCCGGCACCGGGCGGTTTTTTGCGGCGGGGGACGTCACGGAGACCCGGCGCGGAGCGGGAGGAACGGAGCTTTGCAGGAATCCGTCGAGCAGGAGCTGAATGCCGAAATTGTTGACCGCGCTGCCGAAGTAGACGGGCGTCTGCCGGCCGGCCCGGATGGCGTCGAGGTCGAAGGGATGGCCCGCACCGTCGAGCATCTCCAGTTGTTCGCGCGTTTCGTTGAAGGTGTAGTCGTCGAGTTTTTCGCGGACCACCGGGTCTTCAAGCGAGGCGACGTTGACCGGCGAGTGATAGGCCCCTCCCGGAACGCGTTCGAACAGGTGGACTTCGCGGTTGCGACGGTCGAACACACCTCGGAATGAAGGCCCGTTGCCCAGGGGCCAGATGACGGGCGATGCCTGGATGCCAAGCACGCTCTCCAGTTCGTCGACAAGTGCGATGGGATTCAACGTGGGGCGGTCGCACTTGTTCATGAACGTGAATATGGGCACGCCCCGGCGCCGGCACACCTCGAACAGCTTGCGTGTCTGAGCCTGCACGCCTTTGCCGGCGTCGATGACCATCAGGGCGGCGTCGACCGCGGTCAGCACCCGGTAGGTGTCCTCCGAGAAGTCCTTGTGGCCCGGGGTGTCCAGGAGATTGACAGCGAAGCCCCGGTAGTCGAATTGCAGCACGGTTGAACTGATCGAAATACCGCGCTGCTTTTCGAGTTCCATCCAGTCCGAGGCGGTGGCCCGTTGATTCTTCCGGGCAGTGACGGTTCCCGCGAGGTGGATGGCATTGCCGTAAAGCAGGAATTTTTCGGTAAGCGTCGTTTTGCCGGCATCCGGGTGCGAAATGATCGCAAAGGTGCGGCGGCGGGCGATTTCTTCAGCGGCGGACATGGCGGAAGGTTCAAGGAAGGGTGCGGCATGCGAAGGGGGAAGCGTAAAGTACGGTAAATACGAATTCAGACCTTGACCCACGAGATAATTGAAGAATAATGGCATTTGGCTTAATATATGCGTAATTCTGCGTAATAATCTTGCCCCGCGTGAAACTCCGATAAGTAGTTTCACCACCTCCTTTTTGCCTCATGCTTACCCTTTTGATTATTCTCGGCCTGGCCTCTGTCATTGGATTGGTTTTCCTGGCGACCGCAGTCTGGACAGCGCCTGATGGCTATCAGGATTCTGACGGTTACCATTTCAACCAATCGTCGGACGTCCGTTGAGCGGCGCGATTTGACGCAAGGCCAGGGAACAGCGCACTCCCTGCGGTTTTTTGGTTTCTCCCGGCTGGCGGTGCCGTGATGCTGGGGCGATGTCGACTCCGGTACCGACGCTAAAACTAAAGCCCAACGCCAGGCCGCGTGTGCTCCTGGGGCACCCCTGGGTGTTCGCCAATGAAACCGAGGTGTTGCTGCCCGGGGACTGGGATGGGGAGGTGGTGGAATGCCGGGACCGGACCGGGCGATTTCTGGGAACGGGCATCTACAATTCCCGCTCCCAGATCGTCTGGCGGCGTTTCAGCCGCGAGCGGACGGCCCTGGACCAGGCGTTCATCCGCGAGGCCGTGCGGCAGGCGATCGAGCGGCGCGACGGGCTGCGGGGGATGGCGGTGGCGGGGACTCCGACGCGGCGGTTGATCTGGTCGGAATCGGACGACCTTCCCGGCCTGGTGGCCGATCAGTTCGGGGATGTAGTGGTTGTACAGATACAGACGCTCGCGATGGAAAGGCGCGCCGCGATCATTGGCGATGTGCTGGACGAGATCCTCCATCCGGCGGAGATCATCTTTCGCAACGACGCGACCATTCGCCGCCTCGAAGGGCTGCCCCTCGGCGTGCACACGCGATCGGGAAAACCCTGGGCCCCGCGATGGGTCGAAATCGGCGGACTTGAGTACTGGCTCGATCTGCAGGGCGGGCAGAAGACCGGGTTTTATCTCGACCAGCGCCTCCAGCATGCGGCTGTCGCGCGGTACTGCACGGGCCGGCGGGTCCTGGATGCGTTCTGCAATCAGGGCGCCTTCGGGCTTCAAGCCGCGAGGGCGGGTGCGAGCGAGGTGCTGGGCCTGGACAGCGCGCCGGAGGCGATCGAGGGGGCGCGGAGAAATGCCGGGCGCGCGGGGCTCAAGGTTTCGTTCGAAACGGTGAATGTCTTCGACTGGTTCAACGATGCCGCGCGGGATTCAGAGCCGCTGTGGGACGTGATCGTGCTGGATCCACCGCCCTTTGCAAAGTCGAGAAGCGCGCTTGAAGGCGCCCTGCGCGGTTACAAGGAGATCAACCTCCGCGCGATGCGCAGTCTGGCGCCCGGGGGAGTTCTCGCGACCTACACGTGTTCGCATCACATGCAGGACCTGGAGCTGCGCCGCGTGCTAACCGAGGCCGCTGTCGACGCGCGGCGCAAGGCGCGGGTGCTGGAGTTCGCGCATCAGCCTCCCGATCATCCCGTGCTTGTGACAATGCCGGAAAGCGAATACCTGCGTGGCTACATTCTGCGCGTTGACTGAAAACGCGCGCTATCTCAAGCAACATTCCCGATCCCGTGGCCTGGACAACCTTTCACTGGCGCAGCGAATTCATAGGAAAACAAACAAGTGCGGAAATCCTCCTGCCCGATCGCGGCGAGGGGCCCTTTCCGGTGCTCTATCTGCTGCACGGGCTTTCCGATGACGCCACGATGTGGATGCGGCGCAGCCGGATCGAGTTCTACATGGCGGGTCTGCCGCTGATCGTGGTGATGCCGGATGGCTATCGCGGCTTCTACACCGACAATGAGGACGGCCCTCCGTTTGCGCGTCATTTCGGAGAGGAGCTGCCGCGTGTTGTCGAGAGACACTTCCATGCGCGGCCTGCGCGGCGTGCCCGTGCCATCGGCGGGCTTTCGATGGGTGGATACGGCGCCCTGCGGGTGGGGCTGGGTTATCCCGATCGATTCTGCTCCATCAACAGCCACTCGGGCGCCGTCGGATGGGGCGACCGGCCGGGCGTGGCGGCCTACCGCAAGGCGGCGAAGGATCGCGGCTGGACCGATGCGTTTGTCCGGGAGATGGTGCGGGTGTTTGGCCGCTCTCCGCTGGGGACAGCCCATGATGTCGTCGAACTCGCGAGACGCGCGCGCCGGGCCGGACGGCTGCCGCGGATCCTGATCGACTGCGGAACGGAAGATTTTCTCATCGGCGAAAACCGCCGCCTGCATGCCGATCTGGAGCGGGAACGCATACCGCACGAGTACCGCGAATTTCCCGGAGCGCACACCTGGGACTACTGGGACCTCCACATTCGCGACGCACTCGCCTTTCATTGTGCGAATTTGAGAGTCAAACCTGTCGGGTAGGCGGCGCCTGTTTGAATGCGCATTTTTTGTTTGGACGGAAAATTCCGCGCGAGTTTCCTTGAACCCTCCAATGGCCCCGCTCCTCGTCTTTCAAGGCATTCGAAAATCCTTCGGAGCCGTGCAGGCGTTGCGCGGGGTGGATTTTGAGCTGAGGCGGGGAGAGGTTCACGCGCTGCTGGGGGAAAACGGGGCCGGGAAATCGACGTTGATCAAGGTCGCCACGGGAGCGCACGCGCCGGATGCCGGCGCGCTCACCGTGGATGGCAGGGCCCAGGGCAGGCTCACGCCGGCGCTGGCGCATGAACTCGGCATCGCCTGCATCTACCAGCAGCCCGCATTGTTTCCCGATCTGACCGTGATGGAGAACCTGGGTCTGCGATTGGAGAAACCCTCTCCCTTTTCGCCGGTTCGCTGGAAAGAGCGCAGGCGGCGCGCGCTTGAATTGCTCGCCCGGGTGGGTGCCGAGGTGCGACCGGATGCAGTCGTGAGTGAACTGTCGATGCCGGAGCAACAGTTGGTGGAGATCGCCGCCGCCGTCGGCGCACGCGCGCGGATCGTGATCATGGATGAACCCACGGCGTCGCTGACACAGCGCGAACAGGAGCGGCTCCACGGCATTGTCCGCGCGTTGAAGGCTGATGGCACCGGCGTCATATACATTTCACACAGGCTCGAGGAAATTTTTGCGCTCGCGGATCGGGTCACTGTGCTGAGGGACGGAGCAAGCGAGGGAACGTTTGGCGCCAGGGACCTTTCGGAAAATGAGCTCATTCGCCTGATGGTGGGGCGGGAAGTGACGCAGCTCTACCCGCCGCCACTCGCGCAGCCGGGCGCCGAGCGGCTCAGGGTTGATCGCCTCTGCTGCGAGGCCTCCGGTGTGAGGCAGGTGTCGTTTTCGGTCCGCGCCGGCGAGATCCTTGGCCTTGCCGGCCTGGTTGGAGCGGGACGAACCGAGCTTGCACGCGTTCTCTTCGGGCTCACACCGGCTGACAGCGGCACGGTGTGCATCGACGGAGAAGACGCCTCGATTGGATCTCCGGTGCGGGCGATTGAGCGGGGCATTGCCTATGTGCCGGAGGATCGGCGGCGCCACGGCGTGGTCATGGAGATGCCGGTCGCGCAGAACATCACACTCGCCGCGGCGCGAAGATTTTTTCCCGGCGGCTGGCTGCGGGATCGCGTCGAGGCGCGAGCGGCTCGTGATTTTGTGCAGCGGCTTTCAATCAAGACCGCGGGCATTGAAGCTGCGGTGGCGAGCCTGAGTGGTGGGAATCAGCAGAAGGTGTCGCTCTCGCGCTGGCTCGCGACGGCACCGAAGGTGCTGATCCTGGATGAACCGACGCAGGGGGTGGACGTCGGGGCCAAGAGCGAGATTCACGCATTGATCCGCCGTTTTGCCGCGGACGGCATGGCCGTGATCCTGATTTCGAGCGATCTGCCCGAGGTGCTGGGAATGAGCGATCGCATCGGCGTCATGCGGGGTGGTGAGCTGATCGGCATTCTCCCGCGGGGAAGTTCCGCACCCGAGGTCATGGCCGCAGCGCTTGGGCAGGGTGTCGTGAACGGAAAGGATGCCGCATGATGCTGGGTCGATACCGTCGGGAGCTGGCGATCGCCGCGGTGCTGGCGGGTGTCCTGTTCGGCCTGGCGATCTGGGCGCCGGCGTTTTACCGGGCGCAGCCGCTGCTGTCGCTGGCGACGCGGGAGGCGCCGGTGCTGATCGTCACCTGCGGCATGGTCCTCGTGATTCTGACCCGGCAGATCGACATTTCCGTCGGCTCCCTCTTCTCGATTTGCAGCGTTGTTTGTGGGCTGCTTGCCGCGAAAGGCTGGCCGGTCGTCTCCCTGCTCCCCGTGGGCGCGCTCATCGGAGCTCTCTTCGGAGCGCTGAATGGCGCACTCGTGGCGGGGCTCGGATTGCCCTCGATCGTCGTGACACTCGCGATGCTGGTGGCGCTGCGGCAGGGATTGAATCTTTTCCGACAGGGCGAGTTCGTCAATCTGCCGGATGGAGTGCAATGGTTCGGTCTGAACCAGGCGCACGGTCAGATCATTGTGCTCGTCGCCACACTGGTGCTGGTGGCGATCCTGGCCTGCTGCCTGCATGGCGTTGCGCTGGGACGACATTTTTATGCCGTCGGCAGTGATGCGGAAGCGGCGAGGCTGGCCGGGTTGAGACCGCGGTGGGTCACGTTTCTGGCGTTTGCGCTGCTCGGTGGGCTAACGGGGATTGCTGCGATCGTGAATGTGGTGCAGTCACCCCAGGTGCAGCCGCTCACTGGAAACGGCATGGAGCTGAAAGTGATTGCGGCCGTCGTCGTTGGCGGAGTCGCCATTTCCGGCGGACGCGGCCACCTCTGGGGTGCCGTGATGGGGTTGTGCCTGCTGGCATGCATCGCGCCGGCATTGGTGCACCTGCGCATCGAGGCCTATTGGGAGAAGGCGATTCAGGGCGCGATCATCCTGCTCGCCGTGCTTGCCGAGGGTTTTGGGGGAGGTCGCAACCGCGGGCATCGCCCGGCTCCGGCATGAGTTCCGCCCAGGGAGATTCGGTCTGCGGACCAGTCTGGCGGCGTGTGCTGCTGCGCCATGAGGTGCTGCTTTTCGCTCTATTGATTGTCGAGTGGCTGCTGTTTCATCATTGCGGCACGACCACCAATCGCCGCGGCATGACGGTGGGATTTGGAACGCTGGATCGCCAGTTCGACATTCTAAGACACTCCTGCGAGATCGGTTTGCTCGCGCTCGCCCTGACGCCCGTGATTCTGACGGCGGGCATCGATCTGTCGGTCGCCTCACTGCTGGCGCTCTGTGCAATTGTGTTTGGCCAGCTCACGCATGACGCCGGCCTGCCGGTGGCGGCTGCAATTCCGCTCACAGTTCTCGTGGGTGCGCTGGGAGGCGGACTCAATGCCTCGTTGGTGGCGGGCATGCGACTGCCGCCGCTCATTGTCACACTCGGCACGTATTCCCTGTTTCGCGGACTTGCTGAGGCGCTCACGGGGGGCGCTGTCACCTACACCTTGTTTCCGGCGGGGTTTCTCGCCTTGGGCCAGGGGCGGGTGTTCGGCGTTCCGGCGCAGGCGTGGATATTCTTCGCCGTCGCCATCGGCATGTGGGTGCTGGTGCATCGCACCATGCTGGGACGGTCGTTTCGCGTCATTGGATACTCCCCGGAGGGAGCGCGGTATGCGGGGCTGGGCACGGGGCGCTGCCTGACTTTCGTCTATGTGCTCGCCGGCGTCGTGGCTGCCCTGGCTGCGTTGATCTACACCGCGCGACTCGGACAGGCGAAGGCGGATGCCGCGGTCGGTTATGAACTTTTTGCGATCACGGCAGTGGTGCTCGGAGGAACCAGCATTTTTGGCGGTGCGGGCAGTGTGACCGGCACGCTGCTCGGCGTGGCGGTCATTGCGGTGCTGAAGAACGGACTCGCCACGCTTCCCGTTGTCATCCGGATGAATTCCGCGGAAGAGCTTTCGGGTCTGCTCACGGGGGTGCTGCTGCTGCTTGCGCTCGTGGTGGGAATGGTGCCGAAACTTCTTTCCGTTCTGCGTTCGCGTCGGTAGGGGATTGGTTTCAAAACTCCATGAACACCCTTCGCCTCCGCTTCCGTTTCATCGCAGTCACGCTTTCCGTTCTTCTCCTTTTTGCAGGTGCGTTTGCGCCTGCGGTGTCAGCCCAGGGCAGGCTGATGATCGCGCTGATGCCGAAGTCGAAGGGCAATGCCTATTTCATTTCCTGCAAGGCCGGCGCGGAACAGGCCGCGAAGGAGCTTGGAGTTGAACTGCTCTTTGACGGGCCGGTCGATGCCAATGCCGCCAAGCAAAACGAGATTGTGGAGAACTGGATCACGCTTGGCGTCGACGCCATTGCGGTGGCGGCGGAAAACAAGGAGGGCATTTCGACGGCGCTTCGCAAGGCGCAGAGGGAAGGGATCAAGGTGATGACCTATGATGCGGATGCGCTCCCCGATGCCCGCAGCTTTTTTGTCAACCAGGCGACACCGGAGGGCATTGCGCGTGCGCTCATGGACGAGGCGGCCCGTCTGTGCGACTCGACGGGTGAGTTCGCGATTCTCAGCGCCAGCCTCACGGCGGGGAATCAAAGGGAGTGGCAGATGCAGATCGAGAAGCGGCTGGCGGAAAAGTATCCCCGGATGAAGCTTGTGGCGGTGCGTCCCTGCGATGACCTGAAGGATCGCGCGCAGTCGGAGGCGACGGCGCTGATGAGCGCCAATCCGTCACTCAAGCTGCTCATGGCCATCTGTTCCCCGGCGGTTCCCGGGGCCGCCGAGGCCGTTAAGCAGGCGGGGCGGGTGGGGCAGGTCAAGGTGATCGGCCTGGGATTGCCGAATGAAAACCGTCGTTATGTGAAGGAAGGGGTCACCCAGACTGTTGTGCTGTGGAAAACGGAGGACCTCGGGTACCTCACCGTCTATGCCGCGGCGGCGCTCGTCAACGGCGACCTCAAGCGCGGGGCGACCGCTTTCAAGGCCGGCAAGCTCGGCGAGTTTGCGGTCGACAAGGACCAGATCCTCCTCGGCACGCCCTTCCTCTTCAACAAGGCCAATATCGACGACTACGATTTTTGAGAAAGCAGTGCCCGAGCGTTCCTTTCATTCAATCCAATCGCCCCGTGACCTTGGGTCCTCTTCCCAGTGTTCACCCGCATTGCGAAAGACCGCGACAATATTCTGAGAGGAAGATTCCGTGAATACGCGGTTACGACCTCTTTTTGGCTAGCGAATGAAATCCGGAATGGGCGCTCGCTTGGGAATTTGCTGGCATCGGTTTCCCTCTGAGAGCGAACGTCAGGCTGACGTAATTTGCCTGACCGCGCCAGACGCGTTTCTGTTTTGGACAGCAGTGCTTGGAAAATGAATTCCGGTGCGATCCGGTACATCGCGGGTCGGAGTCAATGGCTCGAGCGGCTTATGCGGGCCGCCAATTCAGCCTGGACGTGGTAATAGATCTCGACCGCATTTCAAAAAATGCGAAGCGGGATGAATCGGCGACGCCCGCAGGGGTGTATCGAGATGAGACGAACTGCGTTCGATTTCATGTACACGACTTCACGACGCTCCACTTAAGGGATCATTTCCGCTCTCAGATCAGAATTTCCAATTTCCCGACTCGGTTGGGAGGCTTTTTTCAAAAGAAACATTTGCATTGCCCGCAAAATCCAGCCTCGGCATCCCTGCGCCTTTCGTCCGCCCGCTCCAGCAATCTTGAATGCGCATCCGCAAATTTTCCGCCGCAACAATCCATGAATCCCGCTGCCTGCATCTCCCGCTTGATCGTCGCCGTACTCGGCTTCGCCACATTTTTTCCAAGTGCACGGGGCTGATCTCTCCTACCATTGAATGTTAGAAGTAAGGACTGACCCCTTTGGGATCTCCCCAGGGCTGTTGGATGGGCTTGTGCTCCAACGATGGCCGCGAGCCTGGTCATTGCGGCGCTTGCCGATGCGATCAAGCGCCGTGCTCCGGCTCCCGGCCTGGTCCATCACTCCGCTCGTGGCAGTCAGTACGTCGATGCCGGACTCGCAGAGGCCCTTTCCAAGGCCGGTATCGCGCGAAGCATGAGCCGGGCCGGCAATTGCTACGACAACAGTAAAATCGAGTCGTTCTGGAGTTTCCTCAAGACTGAGACCGAGATGGAAATCAAGCCCCCCCTCCAGGGCCGACGCAAGGCTTGCCATCTTTGACTATATCGAAACGTTTTATAACCCGAAGAGGCGCCACAGCTCCTTGGGCTATCTTTCCCCTGTGGCATTCGAAAAAATCAACTCACACACTGACAGATTGACTGCCTAAGCCACTGTCCATTTTTTCGAGGCAAGCCCACTCTCTCGTGGCGTCCATTTTGCAGACGCCGCTTCAATCTGTTCGCCCTCAAACTTTCTGCTCGCCTGCAGCTGCATGGTTTCCCCGGTCACAGTGCCGGGGGCGCGGGCTGGCGTTTATTAAGGCGTGCAAAATAATAGGGACATGTTAGGATCGGGCAAATGAAGAAAGTTCGCGATACGGATTGCCGCGGTCTTGGACACAAAACGCTGAGCGAATTGCGACGTCGGGCCGTTGAGGGTGCAAGAGGACAAAGCCGGAGGCGGTGGCGAAATCGTTGGGGATCAACCGGACGACGATATACGATTGGCTGGCGCTGTATCGGAAAGGCGGTTGGAGTGCCTTGGAGGCGCGCAAACGCGGCGGTCGCACGCCCAAGCTCGACGGTAAAACGCTGAGATGGCTCCATCGAACGATCACGACGAAGAACCCGCTACAGCTGAAGTTTCCGTTCGCCTTGTGGACCTGCGAGATGATCAGGGAACTGATCAGGCGTCGATTCGGGGTGAAGCTCAGTCGCACCTCAGTCAATCGACTGCTCACCCAGTTGATTGAGCGCCCAACGTCCGTTGTGGCGGGCGTATCAACAAAACCCCGAGGCGGTGCGGCGCTGGATGCACGAGGTTCCCCGCAATCCGCGAGGAGGCGCGCAAGTGGAGCGGAAATCTTCTTCGAGACGAAGCCGGAGTGCGCTCTGATCATCACGCGGGCACCACCGGGCAGCGAAGGGCAAGACTCCTGTCGTGACCGGCACAGGCGCCCGTTTCGGCTCAATATGGTCAGTGCGATCAGCGCCCGAGGGTCCCTGCGCTTCATGGTCGTCGAAGGTTCGGTGGGCGCGGCCACATTCATTGCTTTCCTCCGCTTGCTGCGTGACGTCAGCAAGCCGGTGTTCCTCGTCGTGGATGGGCATCCCTCGCACAAGGCCGGGCTGGTCAGTCGATTCGTCGAGGCGACGAACGGTCGGCTCAAACTGTTTTTGCTCCCCGGTTACAGCCCGGAGCTGAATCCCGACGAGCTCGTGTGGAACAGTCTCAAAAACGGCGAACTCGGCCGGAAGATCCACACGACCAAGGAACAGATGAAGCGCACGGCCATCGCCCACCTGCGCAGACTCCAGAAACTCCCCAACATCATTCGGTCCTATTTTCAGAAACCAAGCACGGCATACGCCGCTTAAAATGTCCCTTCTATTCTGGCCTCCTTAATAAACCAAGTATGTTCCGCTCCAAGCCTCCGCAGATGAAGACCCTCCCTCCTCTGGCCGCGTCCCTCGTCATTCGGCTCTGTGCGGGCCTGGCGGTCGCCGCCGCGCCATTTCTCCGAGCCGGGACCGCGACCTTCAACCTCACTTCCGCTAGCATTGACGAGGTGAACACCGCCATTGCTGCAGGTGCGCTCAACTCTGAAAAGCTGACGCGGCTGTTTCTCAATCGGATTGCCGCCTATGAGAAGGCCGGGCCCAGGCTGCATGCGATCATCACGCTCAATCCACGGGCCATCAACGAGGCCCGCGCGCTTGATGAGGAGCGCGAGGCGCGAGGCCCGCGGGGTCCGCTCCACGGCATTCCCGTCCTGCTCAAGGACAACATGGATGCCGTCGGCCTGCCCACCACGGGGGGCTTTTACGGCTTGCGAAACTCCATTCCGAACAGGGACTCCGAGCAGGCCTGCCGCTTGCGCGCCGCTGGCTGCATCATTCTCGGCAAGGCCAATCTCAGCGAATTCGCCAGTGGCGCGGCGCTCTCCACGCTGGGGGGGCAGATCCTGAATCCGCACGCGCTTGACCACACGCCGCGAGGCTCGAGTGGTGGCAGTGGAGTGGGCGTGGCGGCTGGATTCACCATGTTTGCGTTGGGCACGGACACGGGCGGCTCCATTCGGCGGCCTTCGGCAGCGACGGGCATTGTGGGCCTGAAGCCCACCTACGGCCTGAATGGCCGCGGCGGGATCATTCCGCTCGCGCTCTCGCTGGACACGGTCGGCCCGATGGCGCGCCACGTGGCCGATGTAGCCGTGGTCTTGAATGAGATGGCGGGACCGGATTCCCGCGACCCCGCCACCAAGGATGTCTCGATCCGGCGCGTTCCCGATTACACGGCTGGCCTGAAGGCCGGTGCACTGAAGGGCGCGCGTTTTGGTCTGCTGCGGGATTGGATGAAGCTCGATCCCGGCGTCGATGCCGTCATTGAAACCGCCGTGGCAGTGCTCCGCAATCGGGGAGCCGAGGTCGTGGACATCAAGCTTCCACGCTACGTGCTCGGCCTCAGCGGCGGCTTGTATGACGCAATCCATGACACGGAATTCCATTATCAAATCGAGTCCTACCTGGCCACGCTCCCCCGAGAGGACCAGAACACGCCCAGGACCATCGAGGACGTCATCAATCTCGTTGAAAGAATCGCCGAACCCACCCCCGAAGGCTGGGTTCCGAACCCGAGCCGCCTGGCATCGCTCAAGCGGCAGGCTCGGTCGGGTACGCTGCAGGATGTACCCTACCAGGATGCACTCCATGAGGCGCGGAAAATCGTCCGGGACAATCTGACCTGGATTCTAGATCGTGAGAAACTTGATGCGTTCATCGTCCCCACAAGCTCAACCCCTCCAGGACTGATCGCGGCGGAAGCCACCGGAGCCGTGGCGGTCCGGCCGTCTCCAACGCTTGCGGGGTCGGTGGATCAGGTCAGCAATATCACCGGCTGGCCGGATCTCGTCGTGCCCGCGGGATTCACGGGGGATCCCGCGTTGCCGGTGGGGCTCTCCTTTATCGGACCAGCCTTCAGCGAGGCCCGTCTGTTGGGTTACGGCTACGCCTTCGAAACCGCCCTGCCTGCTCGTCGTCTTCCCGTGTACACGCCGGTGCTTCCAGGGGAAATTTTCGACTATGAGACCAGCGCGAAGAAATAGGCCGTCCGGATAGCACTGGAAAACGACTCGCGGCTGTCAGTATTCGAAAAGTGGTCGCAGCCGATTTGAGTGCGGAGGGAAAACCAAGCGAGACAGGGCGAAGCAGGCGTTTGAGGAGTGCCTGTCGGAAGCGGTGATCAGGTTCTGATTCCCGCATCGCACGCGGTGGTTTCCAGTCCCCTTGGTTGTGAAGTATGGACTGCCCTGTACGCCCGCTCCCAGGATCATACCTGCCACCACCACTAGCCCCCCATCGATCCGAAAGTCATAGCCGCGAATCTGCTGCGCCTAAAGCAGCAGAATCCGGACGCACCGAGTTCGATTATTCAGAATCCGAAGACAAGGGATGTCATCGTGGATCTTGTTACCTGGTCTTCAGACTAGTCATTCGCCGAGTTTAATGTCTTCAAGTGTTCCAAGAAGAAAGTCGGAGGATTGCTAGCGGAGCAATATGCCAGACGGGAGTAATGGGTCGACGGTGCAAGCGACGGGCAGGAGTACAACAGGTATTCGTATATCGCGAACAACCCGCTGGGAGGAACCGATCCCAGCGGGAACCGGAGAATGGCGGAAAGTCCAGCAATTGCTTGGGATTCTCCATGTGATGCGGCCTTGCCGTTTGACAGACTGTCGATCCTTTCGGCTGACACTCGCGATCATTCCCCCCATTTCGGCATCCCCTCGATTGCCGTGCCGCTCGCCGGCCATGCGTCCAATGGGGATGTCGTGAACTCCTGCCCGCATGGGTTGATCGAGATCCAAGCCCGCTTCATCAACCATGCATCCAATCAAAATCTGTCTCACCGGCCTGGCATTCACTTCACTCGCATTTTCCGCTCCTCCAATTGCGGCGCTTTCCCGTGATCAGGTTTCCGTGAGAATTGACCGGACGCCGGCTGCGGCCGCGTTTTCGTCCAACATCACCATAGGCGAAGCGGAGGGCGCCTCCCGCCGCCTCCTGGTGACGATCTCCAATGATTCGAGGCAGGATGCCAGTCTGCAGGGATGGCGGGTGGAGCTTCCATGGCTCGCATCCAACGCAGCTCCCGATCTTGTCTCGACGGGAGGCTGGGACATGGGCCGCACCGAGGCGCGCGTGTGGACGCCGGAGCAGGCGTCGAAGGTCGAGACGGGAAGCTACGTGCTCGCCAGGCAGGCGGGCGGCTATTCCATCGCCGGCTTCACGACCTGGCGGGTGTTCAATGCCAAACTCCGCTACGATTCCGGTCGGCTTGTTGTCACGGGGGATGGGGAGAACCGAATTGTCCGCCCCGGTGAGACGCTTTCGCTCGAGATCGTGCGCCTGGCGACCGGTAGCGACTGGCAGAACCTGCTGTTCGAGCACGCCGATGCCATTGCGCGGGAGAATCGCATCAAGCTCAACCGGCCCCGGCCGGACATTGGCTGGGCAACGTGGGACTACTATGGCCGCGGGTGGACCTTTGAACAAGCGGTGGCGAACATGGACAAGCTGCTGGAGGTCTGTCCCAAGGCGGACCTTGTTCAGATTGATGGAGGATGGTGGCCGCAACGGGGGGATTATACTCTGGTGCGCGAAAACCTCCGGCCCGACGGGATGAAGCGCCTCGGTCACCTCATCCGCAGCCACGGCCTGCATGCCGGCATACACCTCGATGGCATGCGCGGCGACAGCAAGGCGATCGTCGCCAAGGAGCATCCGGGCTTCTTTCTCAAGGATGCCAAGGGTGGCCTGCTCGTTCAATCGACACTGAATGCCGGCGAGAAGCTGGACAATACGTTCTTCGATTTCTCAAACCCTGCGACTGGCGACTATTTCCGCGGAGTCATGGGGACCATCCGGAAGGAGTGGGGATACGATTATTTCAAGGTGGATTTTCTCCGGTACGGCATCAACGAATTCATCCACAGTGCGGTTGGGGACGAAGTTGAAATCGTGCCGCATGACCGGTCGATGACGAGCGTGGAGCGCATCCACCGTGGATTGGCGGCCATGCGGGAGGGAATGGGGCGCGACGCCTATTTCCTTGGATGCTCGGCGGTGTTTGGACCCACCTTCGGGCACGTGGATGGGCTGCGTGTGGGAGCGGACATCAATCCCAGCATCAAGCAATACAGGAAGTGCGCGCTCGACACGTCTGGAAATTTCCACCTGCACGGCAAGGTCGTGTACAATGACGCGGACTACCTGGTTGTCCGCGCGCGTGAGGATCAGGATGAAACAAGGGTGAAGGCGCCAAACAAGGATGGACGGGATCTGACCCTGAATGAAGCTGAAATGTGGACCCACTATGTGGCGCTGTGTGGAGGGCCCCGGCTGAACAGCGACAATCTGCTCATCCTTCGCGAGGAACGTCGTGCGCTCTTTCGCTTTGCCGCGGGGTTCCCCACGGCGGAGCGCTTTGTGCCACTCGACTTCTGGGCGCATGCCAGGGACGAGAGCGACGCTCCCACCGTCATTCTCACGCAGGCGAAGGGAGATGCGTATCTTGGAACATTCAACTGGAGTGATCAGGACAGGGACATCGCCATCGAGGGATTCTCATCCACAGACCTGGCCGCTCTGGCCAAGGTTTCCGGCTCTGGTGAAAGCCGAATCTCCGGCGATACTGTAACCATCCGCCTTCCGGCGCGTCACTCGACGATATTCAAGCTCGGGAGAGGCAAGTTCGACCTCCTTCGCGCAGCCCTTCACGTCAGGCAGACAGTTCCATGAAAAGCCTCAGTCTTACCATCGCCCTTGCAACGTTTGCCCTCGCTGCCGGTCTGCCCGCCGCTGAGCAAACGCTTCCACCTCATCCGTGGGGTGTCTATCCCTGGGGGCAGGGCAGGAACATGAAGATTCCGGCGGACATGCCGGTGCGGGGCATTCCCTTCACCTGGCGCTGGGCCGAGCTCGAGCCTGCGCGGGGCAGGTACGACTTTGACGACGCGGTGCGCAGGCGGCTTGAGGAGGTGAAGGCGATGGGCGGGTACACGCACATCATGTTTCATGTCGCGCCGATCACGCCCGACTGGGTTTACGAGGCGGGTGTGCCGAGGGTCATCATGCCCGAACGGATCACGCCGGCGCGGAAACTGCAGAAACCGACGTACCCGTATTATTTCGATCCCCTGTACAAGGAGATCCTGCACGAACTGGTGACGGCGTTGTCGAACTACATTGCCGCACTGCCTGAAGACTTGAAGAGCCGCATCATTTTCATTCAGGTGGCAGAGGGAGCGACGGGAGACGGGCAACCCTACAAGGGCGTGCCTCTCGATGCGAAGTACCGCATCAGCGAGACTGCGTGGAATGACTACCGTCGGGAGACTTGGGCCTGCTACCAGGCGGCGTTTCAGCGCGCGGATGGATCGCTCAATGTGCCGCTTCTGGTCAATGGTGATGCGAACACCGACGTCGAGAACCAATGGCTGCTTGACCACACGAAGGTCTTCGGGGTGAAGCAGGGCATGTTCAGCCATGGCTACCTCGTGAGTGACACGATCGACCGCCTTGCCCGCTGGGATGCGTTTCGCGCCAAGGCGATCGCAAGCGGCCACACGATGTTCACCCGGGGCGAGCAGGATGAGGAATGGCGCGTCTGCGGGTGGAGCAGTCAGAATCCTCCGCGGGCCTTCTATTGGTCGGCGCTGTTCGCGCTTCACTGCAAACTTGATGTATGGAACGTGCCGATCGATGCGCTGTCGACGCAGCCGATACGGGAGGCCGTCGTGACCTTCAACCGGTATGCCGGCTACAATGAGCCGGAGGGCAGCCCGGGGGCATTCTGCGCGTTCCGGCGCGGACTCGACGCTTCCGACACGCGGGAGTTTCCGGAGGCTGAATTCGGAGAAGCGTCGAAGTCCAATGTCGATCGCTATTTGAAGATTGCGGCGGCCCATGCAAAATTCGGCGCCCGCCAGGGAGATCCAGCGAAGGCCACGGGCGCAGGCATGCGAAACAGGCAGGCGGACGACCAGAACGATGTGGGCTGGAGAATCCTGCCGGGAAACTTCGAGCGGCATCTCTTTCAGTTGAATCCGGAGGCGACGAGTCTCGGGCTTTGGAACACCGGTCCCGCCGGGCATCCGTACGGTCTCTTTGCGCGCCGCTTCGACTCCGCGAGCGGACGGACGGCCATGGCGTTCAAGCTGGCGGACGGATTTTTTCCTGAACCGGCGGCGGAACACGCGGTGCGCCTGCGTATTGTCTATTTGGATACGGGGGCGGGCGGATGGCAGCTCGCCTATGCCACAACGAAGGGCGAACAAATTGCGCGCAGCGTCTCCCTGAAGAACAGTGGAAAATGGAGCGAGATCACGGTGACGCTGCCGAATGCCGTCTGGGATCATCGGCTGCCGGGTGGCGCGGATCTGATTCTTCGGCAATCCGGTGGCGGCGACACGACGTTTCATTTGATTGAACTCGCTCGCGAATGACGCGGTTGTGATCACGCTCTTCCCAAATCGCTCCCTGTCGTGCCCAACAGCGTCCGATGTACTCGGCGCGCCGCCGGGATTTATCGCATCCATTCAATCATGAACCACCTGTTTCGACTCTGCATTGTCTCGATTGCTCTCCCCATGGTTGGACTCGGTGCGCCTGAGCCGACACGCCGTTTTCTACAAGGGGCAGGGGCACGCATTCTTCAATCGCAATCGAGACAACGGCAGATACTACCGGACAACACTCCTTGAAGTGGACAAATTTCTTGGGTCGTTGGGTTGGATTCAAGGTTCGCCCACACTCGCCCCGGTCGAAGGTGTAGCGACCATTGATGGTGCGGTGGAAGTGGCTCGGTAGACGCGTGTTCTCCTGGACCGCCTGAAATTTTAATGTGAAAATCAAAACCATCCTTCCGACGCTTCTGTTCGTCCTGACGGCATGGAATTGTCAGGCGGCAGAATCGGCCAAACTTCCTGAAGCCTATATAGTCGACCATCGGCACAGCCCGTACGTGAAGCTGCGCCCGCTTCCCTATGAAGCGGTGAAGTGGACCCATGGATTCTGGGCGGATCGTTTTCACCAGACTGCCACCGTCACCCTCGATGAATCCTGGCGGCTGATGGCGGACAAGAATGCGGGTCACGTTCTGGACAACTTCCGATTCGCCGCCAAACCCGGATCCGGAAAATATGCGGGTACCACGTGGCAGGACGAATGGCTTTACAAGTGGATCGAGGCAGCATCCTGCATCTGGAGGGAGACAGGGAATCCATCGATTCTGGAAAGGATCAATGAAAGCATCGGCTTGATTGCGGCGGCACAGGAGCCCGATGGATACCTTGCCACGCGGGCGACGGCGGGCGGGCTCAAGCGGTTTGTTGAGCCGCGCGATCATGAGTTCTACAACATGGGGCACCTCCTCACCGCCGGGGTGATCCATCATCGCATGACCGGCGATGACCGCCTGCTGCGTGTGGCGGTCAAGACGGGCGATTTCATTGTCGCGAATCTCGGAGTCACGGTGGAACCGTATTTTGCCCACAATCCATCGGCGATCATGGGGCTGATGGAGCTTTACCGCGAAACCGGAGATGCGAGGTATCTAGGCACCGCGAAACTCATCGTTGATCGCCGGGGGGAGAAGCCGAAGAAACAGACGCTCTTCACGATGATGCCTGGCATTGGCGGGACCGACATCATTCAGGACCGGGTTCCCGTTCGCGAATCAACGGAGATCGTCGGGCACAATGTCTTTTTCACGTATCTCTACACCGGGGCGGGCGATGTCTATGCAGAGACCGGGGACAGGCCGTTGATGGATGCGCTCAACCGCCTCTGGACCGACATGACCGAGCGCAAGATGTTCATCCATGGAGGGGTCAGCGCGAAACCGATGGGGATCTCCAATTTCGCGCCGGTGATCGAGGCGGCCGGACCGGCATACAATCTGCCGAATGAAGGCTGCTACAATGAAACCTGCGGGCAGATCGGCTGCCTGATGTGGGCCTACCGCATGCTGACGGAGGAGCCGGACGCCCGGTATGCCGACATCATGGAGCGGGAGATGTACAACGGTTTCCTTGGGGCGCAGAGCCTCGATGGCAGGTCATGGTTCTACAAGAACATCATTCGTCGCTATGATGAGAACCACAAGGCATCGGGGCTGAGTGACATGGCGCAGCGCAAGCAGCCGGGTCGAAACGCGATCTGCTGCCCTTCAAACGTGCTCCGCACGATGGCCGAGCTTTCCTCATATTTCTACAGCATGGATGACAGCGGCGTCTGGGTTCACCACTATGGCGGCAGCAAGGTGAATGTCACGCTGGCATCCGGTCGCCCGTTCTCCTTTGAACAGGTGACGGAGTATCCTTGGAATGGAGAGGTGCGGATCGTCATTGCCGAAGCCCCGACTGCAGAGGTCAAACTGAGGCTTCGGATACCCGGTTGGAGTTCAGGCGCGACGATCGCGGTCAATGGTCAGCCAATGAATGCGGCCCCTCAGCACGGCTATGCGACCGTCGGTCGGGTCTGGCGTGCGGGTGACACCTTGACGCTTGTGATGCCGATGCAGTCCCAGTTGATCGTGGCGGATCCGCGGGTGGAGGAAACGCGGAATCAGGTCGCCGTCATGCGGGGCCCTGTGGTCTACTGTGTGGAATCGCAGGACCTGCCCAGTGGTGTGAAGGTGCCTGACGTGTATCTTTCACAGTATGCCACCTTCAAGCCCTCGCGCGGGCTGGCGGACTCGAAGGAACCACTCGCGGCGTCGGTCGTTTCGCTCAAGGGCAGGGGGCTCGGGCTTCAGAGTGACAATTGGACCTCGCTCTACCGCCCGCTTGGAAACGCGAGCCTGCGCGCATTCGATCTGACGCTGATCCCCTACTTTGCCTGGTCGAATAGAGGCAAGTCGGCAATGAGCGTTTGGCTTCCCGTCGCATGGGATTCGAAGACCCAATGAGGCAAGCGCTTCCTGTCAGATACAAGAGCCCGCATCTTCACAATGCGCACCCGGGATCTCCGAAATTGGTCAGATCCCGAGATCATGGCAGTCAAGGGGCCTGATGTTTCCAAGACGAAGAGCGATGCCAACGTAAATTCCGGTTGCAGCATTGTCATTGCCTGGAGTAAGGACCTGAAGAGCTGAGACTGGCCGGGGCGGAATTTACGTGTGCGGGTGGCGCCCGCGGAATGGTGCATCAGGCCTTTGACAGGCGGTGCGCGACATCGCGGATTGCTTCGGCAACCATGTCGATGTAGGCTTCCGTCATCGCCTCGTTGATCGGGAGCGTGATGCAATCGCCCAGTAACTCCTCCGCGATCGGACACCTGACCTTGGCATAGTCCATCGTGGTGGCGCCAAGTTCCCTTGCCGGCCAGGTGCCTCCGAAAAAATTGTGGTTGCGGAACACCCGGTAGCGATAGACCGGCATGGGCAGATACCCTGCGTTCGCCGCGACTCCCTGCCGCTTCAGCGCCTCGGCAAACTCATTTCGACCGACTCGAAAGGCGGAGAGATTCAGGCGGAAGAGGTAGAACCAGTAGCTGTGGGTGTCGCCGCCTTTCGTCACCGGAGGAGTGATGCCAGGAACATCGGCGAGCTGCGCCGTCAGGCGGCTGCCCGCGTTGACACGGCGCGCGACGATGGATTCAAGCCGCGTGAGCTGGGCCGCGGCAACCGCGGCGAGGGGTTCGCCCATGCGGTAGTTGGGGGCAAGGTCCTCCGGGTCTCGCGCGCCGGAGACGCGGTCATAGCATTTGTCGCCCCATTTGGTGAGTCCGTTTCCGAGATCTTCACGGTTCGTGCCGACGATGCCGCCGTCTCCGCAGGAGAGGTGTTTGAAGTCATTGAAGGAGTAGCAGCTGATGTCGCCGACCAGCCCGACCGGAGTGCCTTGGTGGCGTGCTCCCCATGACTGCGCGCAATCCTCGATCAGCGCGATGCCATGGGCGTTGGCAATGGCTCGCAGGGCGGTCAGATCGCAGGGGTTGCCGGCGAGGTGCACGGCCATGATTGCGCGCGTTTTCGGCGAGATCGCCCGGAGTGCCGCATCGGGATCGGAGTTGAAAGTATGAGGGTCAATGTCGGTGAACACCGGCACCCCCTGCTGATAGAGTATCCCAATGACCGAACCCATGTCGGTGATGGGGGAGACGATCACTTCTTCGCCCGGTTTTAGCCGGAGGGAGGCGACTGCGACGTGCAGCGCTGCGGTTCCCGAGGAGGTCGCAAAGAGATGCTTGAGGGGATAGTGCTTCCGGAATTCCTCAAGAAGCGCCGTGTTCTGCGGACCGTTCCAATAGAAGAGGGATCGCTGCCCAACCATGGCCGCAAGGCGCTGGAGTTCGGCATCTCCCCAGCGGGAGAAGGATGGCACGGCTTCTTTGACAATGGGTGAGGCGTCTGGCGCTGTCATGGATCAGGTGATTGGAAGTCGGAAAGTGGCAGGGATGCGGGCATGCAGATGGAGAAATTCAATAGGATCCGAATTTCGACTGCGAGTCGAATGCCGGCAGCAGGAACCCCGGCAGTTTTCATCGATTGGCTGCCGGCTCGATTGTGCTGCCTGCGAGCAATGTGGGGATTGTTGCGAACGTGGCGACAATCGGAGCAATTTCGCGTGTGCCTATGGCGACATCGTCAGGAGCAATACGGCGTCGTTCCAGTCGGAGGGTCGATGAAAGGTCGCCGCAGGCGTAGGCAAACTCAATGCGTCGCTAATGACGACAAATTTCCCTGTGACGGGATTGTACCAGCGCCCTGTCATCCCTGCTGGCGCCGCGCTCAAATCGACGACGATCTCGGGATTGTCGGGAAGGTAGGCCACGAGCAGATCGCCGGAGGCTGATCGAGAAGCGGCCATGCGTTTCTGGGGATCGGCAGCTTGGTTGAGAACCAGTTCAGGTGCGGGCACCAGCCGCGTCCAGTCGATGACTGAGAAGAAATCGCGCAGGTGCGTCATCTGCGTCGCACTTGGCCAGGTGAGTGCGTTGCGCCAGTAGTCGTAGGTATCGGCGTCGGTGTTGAAACGCCACACGCCTCCCAAGCCGCCAGGCACCTTTGGGGGAATATCACCTGCGCCGTAGGTGTAGCCGCGCGAGCCGGACAGCCAGGCTATCCAGCCGAGTTTGCGGACATCCTGCTCGCGCCAGTTCGGCGCGTGGTCGTGTCCGTGGGCGTCATACATCGCCTCGATATTGATGACTGGCTTGATGGGCGGCCTCCTCCACAATTCGAGGGTCCAATCCGCCGCGGCTGCGTAGGCCTGGTTCAGACGCCCTGAGTGATGGCCGGACTGAAGGCCGCAAAAGTCCTCATAGTCGGCGTCGTGATAGCGTTTGGCCGTCTCGAAGTGCGTTCCGGGGTGCTGGGTGACCAGGTGCGTGGTGAGCTGATGGTAGGTTCTGGCGGCCTCCTCGTTTTGAAGATCGATTCGCTGATCGAAGCTTGGCGAGAAAATCACCATGTGACCGGCGAGCCTGCCGGCGACGTAGCGATGAAAAGCGAGTGGGCGCTGCTGGATCCCAAAGCCCGCAGGCGAATTGCCAAGTCCAGTAAGGAGCACCATCAGGCTTCGGTCGTTGGCGGAGGCCAGTTTGACTTCAAGATCCCGCCAATAGAGAGGATTCGGGGAGTTGTCCTCGCGGAATGGAGCGTGACCGCTGGCGGGTGCCATGTTGCCGCTGCGCTTCACCATGGTGGCCACGGTCTGCAGCACGGTGAAGCCCTGGCGGGCACGCAC
Source organism: Opitutaceae bacterium (assembly GCA_015075305.1). Classification (NCBI taxonomy): domain Bacteria; kingdom Pseudomonadati; phylum Verrucomicrobiota; class Opitutia; order Opitutales; family Opitutaceae; species Opitutaceae bacterium. The sequence goes on from JABTUS010000004.1 coordinate 63,344, forward strand.
GTCCATGTAGTCCTGAAATTCCGCCAGCGTGGCCTTCCAGATCGCATTCCAGCCGGTGTCACCCATCCAGAGGAAAGGCGTGCCGTCGGCATGGATCAGGTACCGCCTGTCGGGACTGACACGCAGATCTCCGTGGCGGTAGAGGGGATTGTCCCCGTCGTAGGCTTCGACGTGGACCTCCCCGGTGCGACCATGCAGGCCTGCGTCCGAGGGATCGCTGCAGGTCGTGGTCCAATGCCAGGTTCCCGTGCTCGGAAACGCCGCTCGAAAGCGGAAGCCGCGTTCAGCGTCCCAGAAGGCGGGAACCTTGAAACTTGCGTTTCCCGGACCCGCGAAACGCACGTCGATTTGAACGTCCGAGTAGGGCTTGGCGTGCACCTTTTCCGCGGCCAGCGCGCCTTCCCAGCGCTGCCATTGGACGGCTTTGTCAGGTACCGCGTCTGCGCGGGCGGCGAGTTCGAGGCAGGCGACCAGTATCACTGATCGAATCCATGGAGTGAGGATTGACAATGCCTGGTTTTGCATGGTGAGAGATCAATTTTTGCGGGCAAGGTCCCGGCCTTCATGACGGGGAACCTCCGGCAAATCCGGGCACGATCCCGCGAGGGCAATGAATCTTTGTCGTCGCTCCTCGAAGTTGGAGTCCAGCGGTTCAAGCAAGACACCACGCGGCGTCTTGAGAATTTGAAATTCCCTGCCCTTGAATCGGAAGTCACGAGGCAGCTTCACCGCTTGAGAGCCACCATGTTGAAATATTTTAGCTTTTGAAATGGTTGCCATGGCCACATATGGATACGCGCCAGTGCGGGTGTCGAGCCTTGGCCGCGTTCACAATTGTTGTCGCGATGAAACTCGCCGAAACAGTGGAAGATCCATCAGACGCAGTTTGGAATTCTGCTGATACTGTGCTGCCGCCGCGCCGTGCGAAGAGGGAAGTGCGGGGTAAACGGCAGCGGAAAAAACAAAAGATTGATGGATTCACGCCGCCCGCGGAAGATCCGCCGATGTCAACCGTGGCCCTGGACGGAAAGGTTCTTGTGGTGATTGGTGGCACGACGGGTCTTGGCCTGTCGGCTGCGCGCGCGATGATTGAAGCGGGCGCGAAGGGCGTCGTTCTGACGGGGCGCGACGACAATTCCGCGCGATCGGTGCAGGCGCTGCTGGGTGATGCCGCGGCGACATTCACGGGCGATGCCGTTGATCCGAAGCATGCGCCATCCGCCATTGCGCTGGCGCGGGAAAAGTTTGGCTCTTTCGACGGGCTCTACCATGTCGCTGGAGGAAGTGGGCGAAGATTTGGGGATGGCCCCCTGCATGAAATCACCGACGAGGGGGTTCGTGCCACGCTTGAGATGAACCTCCACTCGCTGATCTTTTCGAACCGGGCCGCGGTCCGCCAGTTTCTCGACCAAGGGTCGGCCGGGGCTGTGCTCAACATGGGGTCGGTGCTTGGCTGGTCGCCGTCACCCCACTACTTTTCCACACACGTCTACGCGGCGGCGAAGTCGGCGGTCATTGGATTCACGCAGTCCGTGGCTGCGCGTTACGCGTCTCAGAACATCCGTTTCAATGTCATCGCGCCGGCGCTGATTGAAACGCCGATGGCCAGGCGGGCGGCTGAAGATGACCAGATTCGTGAGTTCATTCACTCAAAACAGCCGCTGGACGGCGGACGAATCGGCCGGCCGGATGACTGTGACGGAGCGGCGGTTTTTCTACTGTCCGATGCGGCGCGATTCGTAACGGGCCAGGTGCTTGCCGTCGATGGCGGCTGGTGCCTGAGCGAAGGGCAGGTGGCCGCGGGGGAATGAGGCTGAATGAATCGGACCCTGGAGGCATTCCATACCGAAGGATGTGAGCAGTTTTGTTGCGCATCCCCGGCCGCCCCTCCGTATGATGGACTGAACGCATTTCGTTTTGAGGCTCTCTGGCGACGCTTGACTCCGGCGGATTCGTGAGTCATTTCCGTGATACATTGAAAACGGCGACTGTCCGCCAGATCCGCAACAAGTTTCCAGAGGTCCTGCGCATGCTTCGGGACGGTGGCTCCGTAGCCATCACGTCCCGGCGCAAGGTGGTGGCGACCTTGACGCCGCCTCCGCCGGTGGCCCGCGCCGAGCGTGGCTGGGGCGATCTCGCCGATCGGCGCCGGGCCTTGCTGGCGAGGCCGGTCGCACGGATTTCGGGAGCTGACCTCCTGACCGCCGACCGGGAGTGACGGTGGCCACCTACGCCGACACCTCCTTCCTTTTCTCGCTGTTCGTCCATGACGCGAACACAGCCGCCGCGTTGGCCTGGCTTGAGAAGCATCCGGTGCCAATTCCCCTGACCGACTTCCAGCGATGTGAACTGGAAAATGCGATCCGGCTGGCGGTCTTCCGGAGAAGCATCGATCCAGCCGCGGCCGCGGAAGCGTTACGGACACTGGAAGCCGACGTTGCCGCGGGAAATCTTTTCGAGCAAAACGCGACTTCGTCCGACCTTTTTGCCGCGGCGGGGCGTATTGGAGCCGCACATACCAGCCGGCTCGGTATCCGGACGCTCGACTTGCTCCACCTTGGATTGGCGGTGCATCTTCGGTCCAAGCTTTTTCTGACTTTCGATGCCCGCCAACGGGAGGGCGCCAAGGCGGTCGGTCTTCGTATCGGTCCTTGAATTGATCCGGCTTAGCCGGCGTACTCTGCCATGGAGGTTCACGGACGATGCCGTCGATCCGAAGCATGCGCAGTCCGCCATCGCGCCGGCGTTGGTTGAAACACCGATGGCCAAACGGGCCGCGGGTGATGATCGAATTCTTGGGTTCATACGCACAAAACAACCCCTGGATGGCGGACGAATCGGCCGGCCGGATGACTGTGACGGAGCGGCGGTTTTTCTACTGTCCGATGCGGCGCGATTCGTAACGGGCCAGGTGCTTGCCGTCGATGGCGGCTGGTGCCTGAGCGAAGGGCAGGTGGCCGCGGGGGAATGAGGCTGAATGAATCGGACCCTGGAGGCATTCCATACTGAAGGATGTGAGCAGTTTGTTCCTGTGCCCTGCAGTCTGGTGCTCAGATGGCTGCGGCTTGTGAGAGGCGCTTTAACTCCCTGATGAACACTGTTAGGGCTTTTCAATCCACTGGCGTCGCCCTAGAAGACCGGGATTCACCCGGCTGTCGGGAACCAATCCCCTGTCAAGCTGACCCAAAACCCTCATGATTGAGAAAAGACGTGCCGCAATGGAATCAGCAATCACTTCACAACGGTGGCTGTGCCTTGGGTTTTTAACATGGCTGCTGACGGCGCTTCCCGCGTTCTCCCAGGGTGCCAGTTTGCCCGCTGACATCAATACCATCGTCTCGACCCAGCCAATGGAAATCGAGGCGGAGGGGACTGGTGTTCATGGGCAGTTTATGGTCGCCAAAGAAATCCTGAGTGCGGACTCGAGCGGCGACTTGGTTTATTCAATCACGGAACCTCCAAAGTTTGGGCGCGTTGGTCTGGCTGGCGGCGATGATTCGGACGTATTCAAGAACACAACATCGCGCCTCGGTTACTTTGCCTATCGCCCGCAGGACGATTATGTGGGTGAGGACTCCTTCGGCTATAGCGTGAAGAATGAGACCTCCGGTCTCGTTTATAGGAACCGCGTGGTGATCACCGTGAAGCCGCCGCCGCCGGTTGAACTTCAGAAATTTGAAGTGAGCGCCGACCGTGAACGCGTGGTCAACGCGAGCGAAGTGACCCTGACCACGCGACCCAATACTCAGGTGAGCCAGAAGCTTCCGAGTCATGAGGACTTCATGTCGGAGGCGGACCGTTTGTCGGTGGTCGGTGCGAAGGTGGTGTATTTGCTCGATGATGCGGCGAAACCTCAGAACGGGATGGCCAGGCTCGATCGGCAAACGGGGCAGCTGACCTATTCGCCGAACCCCGGATTCTTCGGCGTGGACCATTTCAAGTATTACACGACGGATGAGAACAACCCGCATCTGGGGGTGGAGAACACCGTGACGGTCAATGTGGAGCCGGTTCGAATCAAGCGGCACATTGTCGCGGATCGCTCGCGGAGCCGGGAAGTCGATCTTGTCTTTGTCATCAACAATTCGCCATCGATGGCCGCGCATCAGAGCCGACTTGCGGAGAATCTCAGTCGTTTCAGGCAGCTCTTCGACAAGCGGGATCTGGACTACAGGATAGGTGTGCTGACGACGGATTTTGTGAACAGGGATTCGCGCGGCGGATACGGACCCCCGCGCTATTATAAGGAGGTTCGATCGATCGAGCTGGATGCGAACGGTCACCCCGTGCTCGATCGGCGCAACCGCCCCAAAGTGATCAGCAAGCGCGTCGCAAGCAATGGCAACCTCGTCACGCTTCCCGTCATGCCTCAGCCATGGGTTACGCGCCAGACACCCAACGGCATTTTTGCGGAACTCGTGAAGGTCGGGACAAACGGGGACAGCAACCGGACAGCATTCACCGCAGTGTACAATTTCGTCGCCGGATACTACAACAAGCAGCACACTTTCCTTCGCCCGGATGCGACGACTTTCGTCGTCTTCTTCATGGATGAGGAGGAAACACGCATGGCGACATGGAGAACCTTCCGGGATGGAACCCGGCAGGCGGAATGGGTCGAGGATGGAAAACTGCCCGACTTGATCCGGCAGTACAACCTTCGTCACCCAGAGGCACGTCAGACTCTCGACGGCTACATCAATGACTGGGTCTTGAAGCCCTTCATCATCGTGAAGGGAAACAAGCGAGGGAATATTGAAATGCACGCCGTGGTTGCGCATGGCAACATCTCTCATCGTCGCGCAGCGGAACTGACCGGAGGCACGGTGCTGGACATCGAATCCGATTTCTCCGCACAGCTCGCGGCGCTCGGTGATCGCATTGCGGATACGGTTGCCGTCGCCTTGGAGCCTGTTCAGGTCACGGCGACCCTCTACAAGAAGAGTTTCCGGGTCCTGGTGGATGGCCGGGAGATTCCTGCTGATCCCGAGAATGGGTTCTCATACGACGAGCGCTCACACAGCATTCGATTCAACGGCGATTCCAAGAAGAAGGCGTTCACCGCAAAGATCGACATCACCTACGAGGAGCACATGTGACCCGCCCGTGTCCGACCTGGTCCTCAAGGTCAGCCGGCACGCAAAAGATGGCCTTGGTCCGCCGAACTCCAGACGCTAGTCGAGGCCCTCGGAGCCACTTCTGATCCTGCCCGCCTCGATGGCGGCGAGTGCGCCCTGGAACTGGCCTGGGAGCTGGTCGAAAGACGAGACGCTCATTCCCAGATTGCGGATGATGCCGTCGGTCAGTCCGTAGATCCAGCTATGCACCGTCAGCGGCTGGCCCCTGTCCCAGGCATCTCGAACGATCGTCGTCTGGCAAACGTTGGACACCTGTTCAATGACATTCAATTCGCACAAGGTGTTTATCTGCGCTCGTTCGCCCGGCACCGCATGCACGCAGTTCCGGTGGCGTTCGCGGACATCCTGGACATGGCGCAGCCAGTTGTCCGCGAGACCGATTCGATCGCAGCGCAGCGCGGTTCGCACGCCGCTGCAGCCGTAGTGACCGACAACAATGATGTGCCTGACCTTGAGCAGATCGACCGCGAACTGCATCACCGACAGGCAGTTCAGATCCGTGTGAATGACGACATTGGCGATGTTTCGGTGAACGAAGAGTTCTCCTGGCAGGAGATTGACGATTTCGTTCGCCGGGACACGGCTGTCGGAACAGCCGATCCACAAGTATTCCGGTGACTGCTGTTGGGAAAGTTTCTGGAAGAATTCAGGATCGTGCCGACGAATTGTTTCAGACCAGTCCCGATTTCTTGCAAACAGGTGATCGAGTTGTCCCATACGGTTCCATCGCAGCGGCGGGAGGCGGAGTTGTCGATGGGATTTCGTGTGCGCAGGCGCTAGATCGCGTCGAGAATTGAGTTGAAGGTCCTGCTTGGGCGCATTGCTCCGGAGGTTCTGGATTCGTCCGGGCGGTAGTAGCCGCCGATGTCGGAGGGCTTTCCCTGGACGGAGTTGAGTTCGGCGACGATGGTTTGCTCCGCCGCGGAGAGCTTTTGCGAGACGGGGGCAAACAGTCTTTGGAGCTGTGCGTCGTTGCCTTGGGAGGCGAGTTCCTGAGACCAATACAAGGCGAGATAGAAATGGCTGCCCCGGTTGTCTATGCCCGCGCCCACCTTGCGGGCGGGGGACTTGTTGTTCTGTAGAAAGCGTCCTGTTGCGGCGTCGAGCGTGTCGGCAAGGACTTTGGCGGATTTGATTCCGAAAGTTTCGCTGAGATGCTCGAAAGACACGGCGAGCGCGAGAAACTCCCCCAGGGAGTCCCATCGGAGGAATCCTTCCTCCACAAACTGCTGGACGTGTTTGGGAGCCGATCCACCTGCGCCCGTTTCAAACAGGCCGCCGCCGTTCATCAGCGGGACGATGGAAAGCATCTTTGCGCTGGTGCCGAGTTCAAGAATGGGAAAGAGGTCCGTCAGGTAGTCGCGCAGCACGTTGCCGGTCACCGAGATCGTATCCTTGCCATCCCTGATCCGTTCGAGGCTGAACTGGCAGGCTTGAGCGGGGGGGAGAATGCGAATGTCGAGTCCCGCAATGTCATGTGTGGACAGGCAGGCATTGACCTTGGTGATCAGCTGGGCGTCGTGGGCGCGCCGGGAGTCGAGCCAGAAAACCGCGGGCGTCCGCGTGGCGCGCGCGCGATGCACGGCGAGCTTCACCCAATCCTGGATGGCGGCATCCTTTGTCTGACAGGCCCGCCAGATGTCACCGTCCTCCACCGCGTGCTCCAGGAGAACGCACCCGCTTTCATCGACGACGCGAACCCTGCCGTTGCCGGCTATCTGGAAAGTCTTGTTGTGCGAGCCGTATTCCTCCGCGGCCTGGGCCATCAGGCCGACATTTGGGACCGAGCCCATCGTTCGCGGGTCAAAAGCCCCGTGTTTTCGGCAGAAATCGATGGTGGTCTGATAGACACCGGCATAGCTGCTGTCGGGAATCACAGCCAGGGTGTCCTGAAGCTTTCCCTGGGCATTCCACATCTGGCCGGAACTGCGGATCATTGCCGGCATCGACGCATCGACGATCACATCGCTCGGAACATGCAGATTGGTGATGCCCTTCTCGGAATTGACCATCGCGAGTCCGGGACCGTTCGCATATGCCGCTCGAATGTCCGCCTCGATGCCCGCGCGCTTTTCCGCGGGAAGCTTCTGAATTTTGGCGATGAGATCGCCGAAACCATTGTTCAGGTCGACGCCGAGTTCCGTGAAGGTTGCGGCGTGTTTTGCCAGGAGATCCTTGAAGAAAACGCGAACGACGTGCCCGAAAATGATCGGATCGGACACCTTCATCATCGTCGCCTTGAGATGAACGGAGAAAAGAATGCCCTCCGACTTTGCGCGTGCGATCTGTCTCTCAAGAAACGAAATGAGCGCTTTCCTGCTCAGCACGGTGGCATCGATGATTTCACCGGCCTTGAGTGGGGTCTTGTCCTTGAGCACCTTGGTGGAGCCGTCGGCGCCAACGAATTCGATTTTCACGGTGGTGGCGGCGGCGACCGTGACGGATTTCTCGTTCGAAAAGAAGTCGTCACGTCCCATCGTCGCGACATTCGTCTTTGACTGGGGTGACCAAGCTCCCATGGCATGCGGATTCTTGCGCGCGTATTCCTTGACAGCCTTCGGAGCGCGGCGGTCGGAATTGCCCTCGCGCAGCACGGGGTTTACCGCGCTGCCCATGACTTTGGCATAGCGCGCCCGGGCTTCCTTTTCAGCTTCATTGGTTGGGTTGTCGGAAAAGCTGGGAATCTTGAAGCCCTTGCCCTGCAGTTCGGCAATGGCCGCCTTCATCTGGGGAACTGATGCGCTGACATTGGGGAGCTTGATGATGTTCGCTTCTGGTTTCAGCGTAAGCGCGCCAAGTTCCGCCAGATCATCCCCAACTCGCTGCGCCTCGGTGAGTGCCTCCGGAAACTGGGCAAGAATGCGCCCGGCAAGCGAGATATCGCGCGTTTCAATGCGGATGCCACAATGCTTGGTGAAAGCCTGAACTATGGGAAGAAACGAGTGAGTGGCGAGTGCTGGAGCCTCGTCGGTCTTGGTGTAGATGATGGTCGGAACGGAGGACATGGATGGGAGAGGGGATTGTCGCGAACAGCAGACCGTCAAGGCAACAACGCGCCCCTTTGCCGCTCAAGTCTTTGCAACGTCTGAAGCGAGTCGATCCATGAGGTGCAAACCCTCATCAGTACACTTCGATCCACACGGCGAGAACCGATTGGATGTGAAAGCTAAGCTGTTGTTTATAAGAATGATATGATGACCATGCCATGAACTCATGAATTGGTTGAGCGCATCAGCTTATTTGGGCTAGTTGCCACGCTACTGTTCAGAGAAAACCGCCTATTCACATTGCGAAATCCGCAGAACGACCGATTGTCCTTCTCGTCACTCTGCTTAGCAGGGGACATTTGGGGTAACTAAGAAAACAATGCCCGCCGTGTAGGGGTACGCGGCGGGCTCTTTCTTTTCCGGTGCGTGCACTTCAATCCCACGAGATTTCGTTGAGCAGGCCGCGCACCTCCTCAGCCGGATCTTCGTGATGCTGCTCCAATGCCAGATGGAGCGCTTCCTCCAGCAGTGGCCTGGCTTCCCGCCGGCGGCCCTGCGTCAGCAGGATCCGCCCGAGAAGGATTCTCGGAATCATCCAGTCCGGTTTCGCTGCCATGCATTGGCGGAGGTGGGGCTCAGCGTCCGCACTTCGCTCGGCGGCAATGAGCGCCTGGGCCAGGCTGAAACGGAACAGCGCATTGTCCGGCTGCTCCGCCGTGAGTTTCGAAAAGTGAGCGATTCTATCCATGCTGCGTGGCGGGGTGATCGGTTTCGGAATCTGATTTCGAGCATTCAGAATGGCCGGAATTTCATCTCGCGGTCTGCGCGGGTTATTCGCACGTGTTCCCGCTGAGGCAATGCTTCCAGGAAAAGCCTGCCGTAGGTTTTTGCGAGGACGCGAGAGTCGAGTATCGTTATCACGCCGCGATCCGATGCGGTGCGAATCAGGCGGCCCACGCCCTGGCGAAACCGGATGATTGATTCCGGCAGCGTCAGCTCGGCGAACGGATTTCCGCCTGCGTCGCGAATGGCGTCACTGCGCGCCTCAAGCAGCGGATGGGTTGGCGGATCAAAGGGAAGCCGGGTCACTATGACCTGCGACAACGCGGCACCTGGCACATCCACACCGGTCCAGAAGCTGTCGGTGCCGAAGAGTATCGCGTCGCCCGCGCGGCGCATTTCCCTCGCGAGTTCCGTGCGCGAGAGCGACTCGCCCTGCATCAGCAGCGGTCTGCCCTGTTCGCGCAGTTCATCGGCGAGCGATTGCGCGACGGCGCGCATGTCCGAATAGCTGGTGAAAAGCACGAGTGTGCCGCCGGAGACCTTCCGCACGCAGAACCCCACGTAATCAGTGAGCGCATCCAGCGCGAGCCGGGCTTCCTGTCTGGAAGGAAGAGGCATGTCCGCGGCGATGTATACGCGCATGTTCCTTTCGTAGTCGAACGGGGAGGCCACGGAGACGGCGCGGGCACCCTGCGCTCCTATCCTCTGCGCGAAAGGTTCCAGGCTTCCACCGATTTCAAGCGTCGCGCTTGTACAGACAACGCTCGTGCGACATCCGAAGAGCCGCTGATGCAACTGCGGCGCGACGTCGAGCGGGGCGCTTCGCAGGGTTACGATCGTCTGTCGTTTTCCCGAGCGTTCAGCCCAGTAGACGCTCTTCTCGTCCGCCAGGCTCAGCCATTCCTTGAGCCCCGTCTGGATTGCCTGGATGCGCGCCTTCTGATCGAGGAATTCGTCGCGGTCGTGGCCGTCGTCAAATCGATCCGCCATCTGTGCCAGGAGGCGCTCCAGAGCACCAAGCGCCCCGCCCAATTCGGCGTCACTGCAGCCGGGCTCGCGTAGCCGCACAATCTGGCGCTCACCCAGCAATGAGACGGCCAGGTTGCCGAAGAAAGCCTGGGACGCCTTGATGGTGCCGGCGACCAACCCCTGGCCGGTTTCGCTCCGGTGCTTCATGAACAGGCCGCGGCTTGTTTTTGGATTGAAAAGTTGCCTGAGCGCGCGATCGACGCCGTAGCTGCTGAGGTGCAGTCCAAACTTGTCGCTGGCGACCTCCGCCACCGTGTGAGCCTCGTCGATGACGAGGAAATCATCGGGAAACAGAATGCCGCGGGCTCCGCTCCTGGCGCCATTCACCCGGGCGCCTCCTGCATTGATCAGCGCGAAGAGCAGGGCGTGGTTGACGATGATGACATGAGCCTCGCGAATCCGGGCGCGCGCCCTTTGATAGAAGCACACTTTTTCATTGCAGTGCTTGCGGGCGCAGGAAGAGGAGTCGGCATTGACCAGTTCCCAAACCTCGGGTCTTGGTGGCGGAGCAAGTTCATGACGGATTCCAGTCTCCGAGTGCTCCGCCCAGTCCGCGATGCGCTGCAACTCCGCATATTCGTCATCGGGAAGGATGGTGGCGCGATCCGCGAGAGTGAGGGAAAGGCGGGTGGTGCAGAGATAGTTGCCCTTGCCAAGAAGCATGCAGCTCCTGAACGAGGCGAAGTTTGCACCGTCCGGCAAAGCTGCGAGCACGCGTCGACAGATGGGGAGATCCTTGGTCTCGAGCTGCTCCTGAAGGGAGATCGTGTGCGTTGAGACGATGAGTTGCCGGCTCTGGTCCATCGCCTGCACAATCCCTGGCAGCAGGTACGCGAGGGACTTGCCCACGCCTGTGCCCGCCTCGAAGAGCAATGGAGCATCCTCGGCAAAGGCGCGTGCGACGGTTGACGCCATTTCCGCCTGCTGGGGGCGGAACTCGAGTCGGAGCGCCGACTGAAGCACGCCACCCTCCGCAAATATTCGGGACGTCACTGCTGGAGCCTTCGATGGAGACGGGGGCGGTGAATCCGGGAATTCCGCTTCGTTGCGCAAACCGATCATGACTTCGTTTCAGTCTCCAATCCATACCCAGTCGCCGGCGCGAACTTCGTCGTAGAGCTCGATGATGTCCCGGTTGGACATTCGCACGCACCCGCCGCTCGCGGGTGTCCCGAGTTTGTTCTCGTGACGTGTGCCGTGGATGTAGATGTAGCGATCATGCGTGTCGACTTGCCCTCCGGCGTTGATGCCCGCTTCCAGCCCGCGCAGCCAGAGGATGCGGCTCGTGATCAGGTCATCCGTCCGGATCTCGTCGGCGGTGTATTCCGAAAAGTGCCGACCGGTTGGGATTCTTCCCTTGAAAACCACACCGGACGGCTGGCCTCCGCCAATTCTCTCCGCAATCTCATGCAATCCCCGTGGGGTTCCGAGGGAGTCTGCGACATTTGAGGGCGGGCGAATCGATGTCGAAACGGCAAATGTCCTTGTCAGTGAGTTTCGGCAATAGAATTGCAGAGTCTGGGATGTGATGCGCACAACGAGAATCCGGTCTGTGGGCTTGATACCCAGGCGGTGTGCGGTTTTTATTACCTGTTCAACTGGAGACTCCATCGTGAATCAAAATCGTTACGCTATAGGCATCGTCGGCGCCACTGGCGCTGTCGGTCAAGAGCTTGTCCGGCTCCTGCACGAAAGGAATTTCCCCATGAGTACGCTGCGGCTATATGCATCGGCGCGTTCGGCGGGCAAGCACACGGAGCGAGACGGCAGAAAATATCGGGTGGAACTGGCTCAAAAGGGGGCGTTTGCCGGACTGGATCTCGTTTTCTTTGCGGCTGGCGGATCGGTTACGCGGGCGCTTGCGCCGGATGCCGTGTCATCCGGATGCGTTGTCATCGACAAGAGCTCGGCGCTGCGAATGGATCCGCGGGTTCCGCTCGTGATTCCGGAAATCAATCCGCAGGAATTGCTGCGGCATGAGGGAATAATCGCGAATCCCAATTGCTCCACAGCAGTGATGCTGATGGGGCTGTGGCCTCTGCATCTGGCCTTCGGGGTCAGGCGAATTATTGTATCGACCTTTCAATCCGTCTCGGGAACCGGTGCGGAGGCTGTTCAGGAACTCACGGCGCAGATAAAGGCGCACGTTGGGGGCAGGCCACTTCCCCGAAAGGTGTATCCCCATCAGATTGCATTCAACTGCATCCCGCAGGTCGATTCCTTCGGAGCTGATGGCTACACAGGGGAGGAGACCAAGATGGCGCAGGAGAGTCGAAAGATCATGAACCTGCCCAACCTCAAGGTGTCTGCGACATGCGTTCGGGTTCCCGTGGTCCGCGCCCATTCCATTTCGGTCAGCGCGGAGTTTGAGCGTCCGGTTGACCTTGCGACCGCGCGTGCTGCAATCGCCGCGTTCCCTGGCGCGCAATTGGTGGATGATACCTCCAAGTCGGAATATCCAACGCCCCTGGACTTTGCCGAGAAGGCCCGCTGCGGTGTTGGGCGACTCCGGATCGACACCGCCTTGGACAACGGCCTTTCCTTCTGGGTTAGCGGTGACAACCTGTGGAAAGGGGCTGCGTTGAATGCGATCCAGAATGCCGAATGGATGGCCTCGAATGGCGTTCTCGAGGAATCCGGCGAGCTCGTGGCGCCCAGCGCGCACTGAACGCCGGCTCCGATCAATCTCGAATAAACCCTTGCCTCCAAGTATTCCCGCGGGTTTATCTGATCGTTTCTGTCCGGACGGCTAGCTCAGTTGGTTAGAGTACCTCGCTTACACCGAGGGTGTCGGGGGTTCGAGTCCCTCGCCGTCCACCAGTCTTGCGGATGCTGTCCGGCGATGCGCGAGGCTGGCTCTCGGTGCCTTGATGTGGCGAGAGGCTGTTTTCACGCCGGCAACATTCCGGCATCGCAACCGTCATTTCCCGACCAAACCTTCTCATGAGACATACGATATCCGTACTGGTTGAAAACAAGTTCGGTGTTCTCACGCGTGTATCCGGAATGTTTTCCGGACGCGGTTTCAACATCGATTCGCTCAATGTCGCACCGACGCATGATGCATCGCTGTCCCGCATCACCGTGGTGATCAAGGGTGGAGACGGCTCGCTCGACATGGTCACAAAGCAGTTGCGGAAGCTGATCAATGTCGTGGATGTCGTGAACTTCAAGGAGGGGCAGGCGGTTGTTCGCGAACTGGTTCTTGTGAAGATCAAGGCCGACGCGAAGGTGCGATCGGAGATCATGCAGATTTGCGACATCTTCCGGGCGAAGATTGTCAATGTGGCCAAGGATGCCGTGATCGTGGAAGTGACGGGCGACGAGGCGAAAACCGCAGCCTTCTTGAAGCTGGTCGACGATTTCGGCATTCTGGAACTCGCCCGCACGGGACAACTTGCACTCAAACGATAGAATCAATTTCTCAAGCCCTTATCATCATGCCCGCCAAAGTCTATACTGACAAGGATGCCGATCTCGGCCAGTTCCAGAACAAAACCCTCGCCGTTCTCGGCTACGGTTCCCAAGGCCATGCACACGCGCTGAATCTCAAGGATTCCGGCTGCAAGGTCATCATCGGCCTCTACCCCGGTTCAAAATCGCGGGTGGTGGCGGAACAGCACGGCTTTGAAGTCGTTGACACCGCTGAGGCGGTTCGTCGTGCCGACGTCATCATGGTTGCGCTGCCGGATATGAAACAGGCGGATGTTTACGAGAAGGACATCCTGCCGAATCTCACCAAGGGGAAAACGCTGCTTTTCTCCCACGGCTTGAGCATTCATTTCGGCCTGATCAAGCTGCCCAAGGACGTTGACTGCATCATGGTCGCCCCTAAGGGCCCCGGGCATATGGTCCGCAGGCTTTATACGGAAGGCAAAGGCATGCCCGCGTTGATTGCGGTTGCGCAGGACAAATCGAAAAAAGGAAAAAAGACGGCGTTGGCATGGGCGAAGGGCATAGGCTCGACCCGCGCCGGTGTGCTGCAGACGACATTCAAGGAAGAGACGGAGACGGATCTCTTTGGCGAGCAGGCGGTCCTTTGCGGTGGGGCAAGCGCTCTGGTCCAGGCGGGTTTTGAAACCTTGGTTGAGGCCGGGTACCAGCCTGAAATGGCGTATTTCGAGTGCCTTCATGAGCTCAAGCTGATCTGTGACCTCATGTACGAAAGCGGCATCGCCGGGATGCGTTTCTCCGTTTCGGAAACGGCAAAGTACGGCGACATCACGCGCGGTCCGCGCATCGTTGGCGCCAGGACAAAAGCCGAGATGAAGAAGATCCTGAAGGAGATTCAGTCCGGCAAATTCACCAAGGAGTGGGTGAAGGAATACAAGGGCGGATTGAAGAACTACAACAAACTCCTCAAGGCGGGGGAGAAACACTCCATTGAGAAAACCGGCGCCTACCTCCGCGGGCTCATGCCCTGGATGTCAAAGAAGAACCTCAAGGGTGTGCAGGCTTCGTACTGAGTCTTTGCCACCCGGGCGCTTGCTGATTCCGCGACGGTTGCGCAGAGCTCCCGTTTTGCGCACTCTGGCCGGCGCAAGTTGGTTCAACGCAGGAACTCGCTTCCGTTTCGAAGCGGGTTCATCACCCGATTTGTGAGTCGTCTGCTGATCGCCACTCGGAAGAGTCCGCTCGCACTGGCCCAGGCCGCGCTTGTTGCCGGGCGTTTCCGTTCGTTCCTGGGATGGGATGCGGAATTCCGGAAAATCGTCACGACCGGAGATCGGCAGGCGGAGTGGTCGCTCGAGCAAAAGGGAGGGAAGGGGCTATTCACCTCCGAACTCGAACAGGCGTTGCTCAGGCACGAGGCTGACATCGCGGTTCACAGCACGAAGGATCTGCCGGGCGACATGGCCGCTGGGCTGGAGATTGCGGGGTATCTGCCGCGTGAGGATCCTCGCGACATTCTGGTCCTTCGTGCGGGTGTTGCCTCTCCCCGCACGGTGGCCACCGGGAGCCCGCGTCGACGGCTGCAGCTCCAAAACCTCCATCCGGGAGTATCGTTTTGCGAGATGCGCGGAAACGTGGAGACCCGGTTGCGCAAGATCGCGGAGACAGGGGTTGCGGACGGCACCGTGCTGGCGGCGGCGGGTTTGAAGCGACTGGGAATCGAGCGCTGGCCCGGTCTCGATTTTCTGCCAATGGAGCTTTCTTCAATGGTTCCGGCGGTTGGCCAGGCCGCGATCGCCGTCCAGTGCCGGCAGGGCGAGGCTCATCGCTGGGTGCGTGCGTTGGATGAATCCACCGCGCTCACGGTGAATCTTGAACGGGCGTTTCAGCGGGAAATGGGGGCGGGGTGCCACACGGCGGTTGCGGTGCATGCGACCGCCGGGCGTCTCTACTTTTTCCATGAAAAGGTCGGCATCCGCGAGGCGAGCCTGGGATCCGAGGACTTTTCAAATCCGGAACACTCGGCCCGCCAGTGGTTGCGGAAGTTTGGTGTTTTCGTTGGAAACGTCTGACAACCCCTTTTGATCATGCCAGTCGGCAAGGTATATCTGGTTGGTGCGGGGCCGGGTGATCCCGGTCTTGTGACTTTCCGTGCGAAGGAACTGATCGAGAACGCCGACGTGCTCGTTTACGATTATCTTGTCCACCCGGACCTGCTGCTGTGGTGCAGGCGGGATGCGCAAAAGATCTATGTCGGGAAAAAGGCCGGACTTCATGCCCTGCCGCAGGATGAAATTGAGGCCCTGCTCGTGAAGCATGCGAAGGAAGGTGCAACGGTCGTGAGACTCAAGGGTGGCGATCCGTTCATCTATGGTCGTGGGGGCGAGGAGATGCGTCGCCTGCGCGATGCGGGAGTTCCGTTTGAGGTTGTGCCCGGCGTGACCGCGGCTTTGGCGGCAGGCGCATACGCCGGCATCCCACTGACCCAGCGCAACACGAGCTCATCGCTCATACTGCTGACGGGCCATGAAAGTCCCGAGAAGAATGCGTTGCAGACCGACTGGGCGCAGTTTGCGAGGATTTCGAATGCCACGCTTGCCATCTACATGGGCATGAGCCGTCTCAGGGAGATCATGAGCCGCCTTAGGGACGGAGGCATGTCAGCAGAGACCCCGGCGGCCGTTGTACAATGGGCGTCCCTTGGGTGCCAGCGCTCGGTCGTTGGAACGGTGGCTGATCTTGCGGACAGGGCGGCCGAAGCGGAATTGGGGTCGCCGGCCATCATAGTTGTCGGGGAGGTCGTCGGCCAGCGGGAGCAACTCGGCTGGTTTGAGCACCTGCCGCTATTTGGTCGCCGTATAGCGATCACCCGCACCCGCGCGCAGACGAGCGAATTGCGCGGGCGCCTGGAGGAGCTCGGGGCGGAAGTCCTTGAGATCCCTCTCATCGATGTTGTGAAGGACGTTTCCAACGATCGCCTCGCGGAGGTGTTTCCTGAGTTTGGTTCGTATGACTGGCTCGTTTTCACCAGCCCCAACGGAGTGAGGTTCTTCTTCGAGGAATTCGATCGCGTTTTCGACGACATTAGAAGCCTTGGTCTGATGCGCATCGCCTGTGTGGGCGAGGGGACCGCCCGCGCGGTCAAGGAGCGGCATTTGAAGGTGGAATGCCAGCCCGAGTTCTCCACGGGTGAGGCGCTGGCGGATGCCTTGATTGCGACGGGGAGCCTGGACAATGCGAAAGTCCTGGTGATAACCGGCAATCTCAATCGCGACGTGCTGGTCAGGAAGCTGGAAAGCGCCCGTGGCATTGTCGACCTGCTTCCCGTCTATCGAACATCCAGGACGGATCTCTCGTCTGATCCCCGCGCGGACACATTCAGGACCCTTGGAGCCGATGCCATCCTGTTCGCCAGCAGCAGCGCGGTCGAGTCTTTCGTCGCCCAGGCGGCCTCGCTTCGGCTGGACAAGGACGCTCGCCGGCCGCTGGCTGGGAGCATTGGGCCGCTTACGTCCGCGACCATGAAGGCGCGGGGAGTACCGGTGGATTTCGAGGCCGCCAAGCCCGGCCTTCAATCCTTGGTTGAAGCGCTGGTCAGAAAAATGGGTTCCAGCCCAGGAAAAAACCGTCCCGCCAAAACCGACAAGGCATGAAAGTCCCGTTTCTTGATCTCACGCTCCAGCATCGTGAACTCCGCTCGGAGATCCTCGCGGCGATCACGGCCACCTACGACGGCACCCGGTTCTGTCTCGGCAGGGATGTTGAAGGATTTGAGTCCGCATTCAGCCAAACCCTCGGCTACAAGCGGGCGCTCGGCATGAACAGCGGCACGTCGCCGCTTCATGTCGCATCGGTCTGCGCCGGCCTTCAGGCCGGAGACGAGGTGATCACGACACCCTTCACGTTTGCCTCGAGTGCCTGGGGCATCAGCTACGTCGGGGCGACACCGGTGTTTGTCGACATAGATGCCGCAACCTTCAATCTCGATCCCGCGAGGATTGAGGCGGCGATCACGCCCAGGACCAGGGCCATTGTTGTTGTGCACCTTTTCGGTCAACCGGCCGCGATGGGGCCGATCCTGGAAATTGCGCGGCGGCACAGCCTCTTTGTCGTGGAGGACTGCGCCCAGGCGGTGGGCGCCCAATACCGGGGCACACCGGTCGGATACCTTGGCGACTGCGGAACGTTCAGCTTCTATCCGACGAAAAACCTTGGCGGCTGCGGCGAGGGAGGGGCCTTCGTGTCGCGTCGCGATGATGTCTTTGAGCGGGCGCGCGCCCTGCGCGTGCACGGGTCGCTGAAGCGTTATCATCATGATTTTGTGGGCTTCAATTTCCGCATGGATGGGTTCCAGGGGGCCGCCCTGACGGTGAAGCTGCCGCACCTGGCAAGGTGGACCGCACGTCGCCGCGAGATTGCCTCGCGCTACCTGCAGGGCATCCGGCTTTCCGACACGGTTCTTCCCGCCCGGGTCGACGATGGCGAGAGTGTATATCATCAGTTTACGCTGCGCCATCCGCGGCGCGACGCGCTTCGAGAGCATCTGGCAGGGCTCGAAATCGGCACTGATCTAATCTATCCGAAGTGCCTGCACCAGCAGCCGTGCTACTCGCAATTGAATGTGCGGCCAGGGAGCCTGCCCGTGGCCGAGCAGGCCGCCGCCACCTGCCTGAGCCTGCCGATTTTCCCAGAGCTTACAGACGCGCAGGTCGAAGCCGTGATCAACGGCGTGAACTCATTTTAGTCCGTCCGGCGCCTGCCGGCGGCCATGCGCTGCGCGCGAACCCTGGGCATGACAAGGCATGTCATCTCCAACGGAGGGGGGATCGGCTGGAGGGGCACGCTTTGTCGTGACCTGGATTGCGGGCTCGAGCGAAAGGTTCGGACAAGGTTGAGTCGTGTATTGTCGACGCAACTACACGGTTCACCGGAACCAGCGCCGCCATCCGCGTGCTTTCGGCCGGATGATGCAGAAATGGCCGGCAAACCGCTGGGGCAGCACGAGCTGGTAGGCCCCGTGCGTGCGCACGATGAATTCGTCGACGGCTGTCTTTGCGCCGGTTGAAAAGAAGTCGTAGTCGTCCACGACAATCCGTCCTCCCGGAGCCAGGTGGCCATGCAGGTAGTTGAGCGCATGGGTGATTCCGTCGTAGAAATCGAAGTCCACGTAGGCAAAACAAACCTTCCCGGGGCCGATTCCCGGCTGAAGCGTTTGTTCAACGAGCCCGGGTTGAAGGCGAAATCGCGTCTCGGGGAAACCGATTTCATTGAGACGAACCCTCACTTCCTCGATTTCACAGCGCATTTCCCCCTGATAGCGCTCGATGGAGCCGAGATTGAAAATATCGTCCTTCAACACGTCCTTGGACGAGGGTTTCGGAAGCCCGGCAAAGGTGTCGTACAGCCAGAGCATCTTGTCAGTGCCGCGAATCTCGTTTGCCAGCAGTGCGGATGTCGCTCCCTGGGCCACTCCAAATTCACACACGTCCCCCGGCTGGTCCATGGCGCAGTGAAGTTCGTTCAGCAGATGCATCGCCTGGCTGATGCCGGTGCCCAGCAGGCGTGCCATCAACTGCTTTCTTCCAGGCCGGTCGGGGAGGCGCGGGAAGCAGGTGGCGCGCAGCGCATCATGCATTTCGTGCACAAGCGGCGGATATTTCAACTGGGCGTTGGGCTCGAGCGGTGTCATGGACGGTTGACCAACTCAGACAA
The DNA here is from genome assembly GCA_015075305.1 of Opitutaceae bacterium. NCBI lineage: Bacteria > Pseudomonadati > Verrucomicrobiota > Opitutia > Opitutales > Opitutaceae > Opitutaceae bacterium. The sequence goes on from JABTUS010000004.1 coordinate 82,386, forward strand.
CAGCACTCATCGCGGGAGCAGCAGCCCAGATTTCCTGAAGCGTTGCGCCATGGCGTGCGATGTCCCTGTGGTAGCGGGCAAGGATGTCATCGCAGGATCGTGGCCGAACCAGCGCCATCAGCCAGGAATTCAGCGCGTTCAGGACCGCAGTGCGGGCATCCCGTGAGTCGCGTGCCGCATGCTCCGAACGTCCCCAGGGGGAGGCATTCAGTGATTTGATCAAGAATTCCATCGAATAGTTCCAGACGCAGCGTCTCAGGAGCATCGGTGGACCAGGGGGTGGCGTCGAGGTGAGAACGCCCATGATTTCCCGCCATCGATTCAGTCCGCCGGAGTTGGTCTTGGTTTGTGGATGATCACGATTTGCCGCAAGAAAGAACGGCAGTCTTCGACCACGCAGACCGGCGGCGAAGAAGCGCGTCAGCCACTCGTAGTCAAGAAACCATTTCAGGTCCTCGCGCAGGGCGCCCACTTTCCGAAGGCATTCGCGGCGCAAAAACAGCGTCGGCTGGCAGATGTAGTCGTGGGAGAAATAGAAGCGGTCGCGATCGCATTCCTCCGTGAAGGGATTCGGTGTCAGTATGCGCCCTTCCGGATCGATTTCCAAAGCATCGCCATAGACAAAATCCAGGCCGGGGTCAGCGGAGAAGGCCGCGTCCACCCTCGCCAGCGCGTGTGGCAGGTAGCTGTCGTCCGAATTGAGCCAGGCAACAATCTCGCCACGCGAGCGTGCCAGGCCCCGGTTGATGGCGTCAGCCTGACCGTTGTCTCTTTCACGGACCCACTGAATCTTGTCGGAGTATCGGGCAAGGATGCCGGCTGTATCGTCCGTTGACACGGCGTCCATCACGTGGATTTCGAGCGGGAACGGAGCCTGGTCCAGCATGCTTCGAAGCGCCTGCTCAATCCATCGGCCGTGATTGAAAGTCGGCATGACCAGGCTGAATCTCGGTGCGGTCATGCTTCAACGACCGGAGCACCGGCGGGGACGGAGGCCGACCGGGCCAGGAGCCGCACAGCCGTGCGCTTCTCCCGGGGGCTCAGCTCGGTGCGCGCCATGAGCGATCGCGGCAGGCGGATGTTTCTGTTCAACCAGGCCTGGACCGACGAACGACCTCGAATCGCGTCTTGAAAGGCCCGGAGATGCCCGTCAATGAAGTCGCGCGTCGAATAGCGGGCGATGCGCCGGGATCCTTCGGATGCGAGCTGTGTTCGCAGTCCCGCATCCGCGCAGATGCGCTGGATGGCATCCGAGATGGAATCCACGCTCTCCGCATCGAAATAGAGAGCCGCCGTGCCCGCCACTTCCGGCTGGCTCGTATTGCGCGCGCAGGCGATCGGGCATCCCGCCTGCATGGCCTCGATCAAGGGAATGCCAAAGCCCTCGAACAGCGAGGGAAAGATCAGCGCTCGCGCGTGCTGGTACAGCCAGGCAATTTCGGAGCGTTTCAGTCGCCCGAGGTGCGCGATGCGTTTCCCGCATCCCGTGTCCTTCACCATGTCAGCCCATGTTTTCTCCTGATTCAGGAGGCTTCCGGTGCAGACCAGGCAAAGGTCGGGGTTGGATGCGCAGACCCGCCGCATGGCTTCGACAAGCCGATTGTGGTTCTTGTGTTTCCAGAAGTTTGCGGGATAGAAAACGAAAGGCCGGTCTGCAAAGGGAAAGCGGGACGGCATCAACGCCGATGGCAGCTCATCGGGCACATGGTGAACCACGTGGCATTTGGATGCGCGGATGCCTGTGAGCGAAACAGCCATCGATTTGGTGAATGACGACACTGCGATCACACTGTCCGCCATGCGCAGCGACCAGTCGTAATGGAAAAATCGCTCGGCCAACTCCGCGCTTGTGAAATATTCCGGATGAAAGCGCTCCTGCATGTCGTGGAATGTCAGGACTGCGGGCTTGGGAAACGGGCGCGGCCAGAGGGTTCCGAAAGGGCAGAAATACACGTCGATTTCACTCGCATGGGAGAAGGCGTCCTCCTGCGTCCGCATGCGGATTTCATGGCGGCGCGTTGCCGGTGGCAGGGTGTCCAGCAGGGCGTCGTTGTGGTCGAATGAGAACAGCACCATCGGGTGCTCGGGAGCGTGGAGAGGCCACAGGCGCAGCAGGGTGAGCGCGTAGTTGGTGACGCCACCGTTGTCCGGGGCGAGCAGATGGAGTCCAACGCCGATTCTCATCGTCTGACGGGATTCGCGAAGTCCTGCAGCGTCGCGATGAGACTGAGCCAGGCGCCGCGAATGGGACGGCTGTTGTCAAAGGCGCTCAGCGCCCGGGCTGCAGTGGCATCACTGCGCGTGCGTGCCGGCAGGTCGGCGTAGCGCCGGCCATCGCGCAGGTGGCGCTGCCAGTGCCATTCAAGGGAAGTTTCGACAATCAGGTAGTTGAGCCAGACTGCGGGCGCGTGACGGCCGAGTTTTCCGCCATAGCGCTTCTGGTGGGCGAGATTTCCACGAAAATCGCTCCAGGTCTTGAGCCAGACCGTTTTCAGACTGAATGCGCACGTGCCTCCGATGGATCTGAAGAAGAACCGGGCTCCTTCGCCGTTTCTCCAGAAATAGCGCCAGGTTCTGAATGCGGAGTCGCGCCGGTGATCGTGGTAGGCGACCAGACTCGGCTCGTAACGAAGGCGGTGTCCCTGGGCTGCGAGGCGCCGGCACAGATCGACATCCTCGCCAACCGCAAGCTGCGGATCGAATCCACCTGTGGCCCGAAAGGCGTCCGCCTTCACCAGCAGCGCCGCACTGTACAGCCAGTCGCAGTCTCTGGCGACCCTGTCCTGCTGGCTCCAGAAATTCGACAAGTCGGTGACGCGTTCCCAGAAGCCGCCGCGCCTGCCAGGCAGGCGGGCACCGATCGCCGCGACAGTGGGATTCTCTTCGTCGAGTCTGCGAAGCAGGGCGACGGCGCACGCCAGGAAGTCGATGGCGGGCTGAATGTCGTCGTCAATGAAGACGAGCCATTTTCCGCGTGCATGGGTGACGCCTGCATTGCGGGTTTGTGACGGCGGCGCGCGATTGGGAAGCACGACACGGGCCAGTGTGAGCCCGGCAAAATTCGATGGAATCCGGGACTCTCCCGCTCCAGCTACAACGACTTCCCAGTCCACTCCGGGCGGCACCTGGCTTGCGAGCGCCGCAAGTGTGGGGCCCGCACTTTCCGGTCGCCCCATGGGAATGACGACTGAAAGCAGCGGAGTCGCCCCGGGAGGGTTGGATCCAGGCGCTGGTTGCAGAGATGACTGGCGCTGCTTGTCGAGCAGCGACTGGATGATCTGGAGCCGGGCAAAGCGATCGGAGTCGAGAAAGAGGATTTCCTCCTGCAGCCGCGATACGAGCGCGGCGCCGCTCCGTTCCCCAGACCAGGACGGAGCGAACGGCACGAGTGTTGAATCATGGTCCCGCATCAGCGCGTTCAGCGCGCTCATGACTAGATCAACGGGTATGTCGGAGACACACGGGTATCGCTCGAAGACGCAGTGCCACTGGCAGCCCGCGCATGCCGGCAGACCCTGGACAATCTTCACTCGTCCCGTTTGCGGATGAAATCTCTGCTTCTGGCCTCCGCCAAAGACTGCAAGGGTTGGCACGTTCAGCAGGGCCGCCAGGTGGACGTACGCGGTGTCATTGCAGACGAGCGCTGCACCCTGCTGGAGGAGGCGGGAAATTTCCACCAGGTCACCGCGTGCAAAGGTTCTGATGTCCTTCCCCGGGGTCTCCCGGATAGGTTTCAGGAAGTCAGAATCGAGAGGGCCGGCGAGATAGGTCACCGACCATCCGCATTTTCGCAGGCGGGCGTCCAGTTCAAGATACTTGTCCGCAGGCCATGCGCGCCAGGCCGGGCCGCCGACGCCGGGGGCCAGTATGATCTGACCTGCGTTCGACGTCGTCCCACTGATCGGAATCTTCAGTTTGGCGGGAAGATCCCAGGCAATCGCGCCGGAGTGTGGCAGCGCCTGCAGGAGCTTGCGCAGGAGGCAGTCCTCCGACGTTTCGGGATCAAAGGGAATCTCCACTGTGAACAACGGAGAGCAGGCGCCAATGAGTTCGCCGGCGGCATTGACCGGGATCTGGCGGGCCGTTGTTGGAGCCGCGCCGATGCGAATCGGGGCGCGTGCCGCGGCGATCGACGCCTCGGCCACCCATGTCCGGTTGCCCACGGCGGCGACAGCCGCATCCCACGGCTGGGATTCCAGGAAAACCCTCCACCAAGCCAGATGTGCCTCCGTCACACTTGTCCACTCCGCAAACGGATGCAGTGGAATGGGGACGAGGACGAGACCCGCACAATGCAAGCTTTGCAGGCGGTCCGCTTCCATGCCTGGAGAAGCCCCGAGGTTGGGATGAAAAACGGACACTCCGGAGAAAAGGGATGCCACGTCCTCCATGCCATCGCGCACGTGCCAGAGGACGAGTGCGTCGGGGTTCGCGGAGGCCAGTGCCTGCAGATGCCGCGCGATGACCAGCTGGTCACCCAGCGAATCTGGTTTTGAAACGAGAATACGCATTGCGCAGCCTCTGAAAGGATTTCGTGTGGATTGCCGCTCTGCGAAACACCGCCGCACCCGTCACGTAGTCATGATGCGGCGCGGTGAGTCGATGCCATGCCAGGAAGGAAGGCATGTCCTCCTCATTCCATTCCAGCGGTGCGATGGGATGGAGGCTGGCGTGGCGCGCCATCAGTGCCTCGAACTCGAGGCGCGTGAGCGCGCTGCCATTCCACTCCGGGTAGCTCATGCCCATCGCGGGCTCGGCGATGTCGAATGACATGGCAAACAAGCCCCCCGGCTTGAGGACACGCGCAACTTCACGGACAGCCATTTCCTTGTCGGGCTGATGCTCGATCACTGAGAGGCTTGTCACGGCATCGATGGTTGAGGATTCCGCGGGCAGGCGTGTGTCCGCGACAATCTCCCAGGAGACGTCCGGATTGTTCAATTTCCTCCTGACGAATTCCCAGTGCTCAACGTAGTTCGCAGCGGTTTCCACCAGGGTCACCTTCGCTCCCTTCATGGCGAGCCACCAGGGCAGGGGAGAGAGTTCACTGCCGATGTCGAGCAGGCGCGCTTCCCTCCAGTGCAACTGGTCGAGGCCTCCATACCAGAGTGCAGGGTACTCCCAGATCTTTGACCAGGTGGAGAATTCGCGCAATCCCAGCGGTCGGGCAAAGGCGTTCAATTCGTCCATGAAAGTCCGCCAGGGGGCTGAGAACATTTCCGGCAGATTGGCCAGGAGGCGGCGCGCGCGCCTCGTCGGAGTCCTTCTGCGGGCGACGACAAATTCATGGGCGCGAATCCAGGACTCGTCGTTGGAGAGAACCTCGAAACCCGCCATCGAAAGCAGGAACCCGATGGATTGGCGGGTGAAGATGAATGAGTGCTCCCACGGGTCATAGACCTTTGGCGTGATCGGGCCGAAATCGGCTTCGCCTGGAACAACGAGTGGCAGTTGAAGGAACAGGATTCCTTCCGGGCGCAGTGCGCTGTGTGCGCATTTCAGGAATTCGACCGGATCCAGCGAGTGCTCGAGGACGTCGCAAGCGACAAAGAGATCGCAGGTCGGAACGGCCGCACCGGGCCAAACTCCTGCTATCACCTCCAGGCCGGTTGCCTGATGCACGGCCGCTGCCGTGGCGGGATCCGGCTCGACTCCGACAACCCTCCAGCTGCGATCGCGAAGGCGGGCGAGCAACGAGCCTTCCGCACAGCCGATCTCCACCGCTGTCCGCGGAGAGTCCTTTCGTGCATGACGCTCGATTGCCGCCAGCCACAGCTCGACCCGGCCGTCCCGGGCGAAAATCTCGCGGCGCTCATTCAGGGTGGGATGCGCCTTCTGCTGCTGGCGCGAGTGCCAGTACCTTTCCATGCTGTAGAAATCCACGACATGTTCCGGGCGCAGGCGCTGTCCCGCGACATGGGTGCCGCAGCGCTCACAGACAAAGTAGGCGTCACTGCTCGGGCATGGGCCGCGTGACCGTCCGCCGCACCAGCAGCAGGAGACGCGGAAAAACCACTCGGAGGGGGCTGGCGGTGCGGCCTGGAACTCCACTGATGACATGGCTCAGATGGTTTCCGCGTAGCCGAATCGGACCGCGCTGTCCGGTTTGATTGCATGCAAATGCGTCCGCCACGCTGCATCGGATGACCAGTGGGTATTGTCGCCCACCCGATAGAAACTGCGCGCACCCGGACGCGTCATGCGGTCGAAGCGTGTCCACTCGAAAACAAACTCGGGTGAGAGCTTGGGCCTGACGTCCACAAACTCAGTCACGCGCCTGAGGCTGTCCGCGTCCTTCTTGAGGTCCTCGAATCGAATGAGGTGAACTTTCGCCGGATGATCGCGAAGCAGCATCATGGCCTTGTCGTAGAACGCATCATACTGGGCGTACGCGTCGCGAAGCCAGACCCGGATGTCGCTGATTCGAGCACCCCAGCGCTCCGTGGCGGTGTGGTACCAACTGTAAATGGTCGGATGGGGATGGCGAATGAGAATGATGACGGGATCGGCGCCGATCACGGGACCGCCATGGAGTCCCTGGGCTGATGCGTTGATGTGCACCGGCTGGTAGGGGACGCCCTCCTCACGGAGTTTCATGGCGTAGATCGCCAGCGGGTTCAGTTCTTCGCTCCGCTGCCTGGCCTCCGGATTGTCGACATGCTCATTGGGAAAGAAGACCAGATCGAAAAGTCCGGTGAAGCCTGTCCAGAGGAAATGACTGCCCGTGCGGGGAAAAGCGTAGTAGTCCACGCGTTTCGCGAGCGTGGTTCCGAAATAGTAGCCGTCTGAATGCATCAGGTGGGAGTCAATTGTCCGGCCGGTGGCGCGGACGCGTTCGGTTAGAGCACGTCGGCGAATGCAGGTCTGGTTCTCCTGAAAACCCACAGACCGAGGACCATGGCTGTCATGCCGAAGATGTAGGTGTAGAGCATGGCTCCTGTGGATGGAGATTCCCCCCAGAGCACCGTTTTTCGAGCCAGATCAATGCCTTGCAGCAGGGGATTGAATTTCAGGAACTGCCAGACCGGAGGAGGGATCCTCGAAGGCGAAAAAAATATGGCGCTCGCCCACATGAGCACGAGTGCGGCGAATGTCACCAGCTGCTGAAGATCCCGAAGGAAAACCCCGAGGGCTGCGAGAAGCCAGCAGACTCCAAGACTCATCATGACCATGGGCAGCAGTATGACCGGCAGCCAAAGCGCTGTCCATGGAATGGGGATTTTGGCCAGGAAAGCACCGGTGAAGAACAGGACAAGTATCACCAGAAAATGAAACACAGCCGCCCCCACTGTTGCAGCCGGAAGAATCTCCAGGGGAAACACGACCTTCTTGACGAAGTTGGGGTTGGTGACAATCAGAGCGGGCGCGGGTGCGAAGGAATCGACGAACAGGTGATAGAAGGAAAGGCCCAGAAAGATGGTGAAGGCGTAGGTGATGGGACCGTCGCCCGTGCGGTTGGAGAAGTGTCCCGGAAATATCACGCTGAAGACGAACGTGTAGATGGCCAGCATGAGCAGCGGGTTGAGGATCGACCAGCCGAACCCGAGCAGGCTGCCCTTGTGCCTGCCCTCGATCTGCCGCTTGGTGAACTGCCAGAGCAGGTGACGGTATCTCCACAGAGCGGCCCAGGAATCCGGTGAAGCTGGTTTGGCGAGCATGGCTGGAACCATGACTTTGACGTCATTCATGGGAAATCCAAGCAGGTCTTCCAGATCCCTGGACCGTCCCCATTGGCGCATTCCGGCAGGACCCCCGGTCGCACGGAATGTCCCGTGAAGACTCAAGGATCAGGAGATCTTGTTCTGCTGGGAGGCGCGGACCGACTTGGGATCGACGAGCAGCACGCCGGTGCGTTCACCAGGAACGAATTCCTGGCTCAATTGATCAATGACGTAGCTCTTCAAGTTGACGGCGCGATCCATGAAGAGCGAGATGACGTTGAAAAGGTTGAACCTCGGCGTTTCTGCGGGCGCATCGGGATCCACGGTCACGTGCACGCTGTGGGAGGGGGATGCGTCTGCCTGGGCGACTTCTGAGATGTTGAGTGGCGCGTCGTTCAGGATGTGCGGCCCGTTGGCGCCGGACGCATCCGAGTGCGGCAGGGATTCGCCATGGAAGAAGCCGCTTCCAAGGTCCTCGACCGTGACAGCCACAGAAACCTTTGCCTCCGCTACCGGAGTGACGGCGGCACTGGCAAAATGAGTTGCACTGGACTCAATCTGAAGCGTGTGCCGCATCGACTCCGGCACAGGAAGCTCATTGTGTGCGCCACCCTGCGCGTGTCTCAATTCGGCCACGACACGTGTCACTGTGCCGACATCCAAGCCGGTGGCTTCGAAGCCGCCCACCTTGTTGAAGAGGACCTCCAAACGGTCCAAATAGGAGCGCAGGTCAATTTCCGTGGTCAGCGGAGGGATTTCCGGCTTGACGGGGTCGACCGTGCTTCCCTGTCCCCCAGGAATCGGTGTCGTTGGAGTGATGGGAGTGGAGGGGGAAGCGGGCTCCGTCGGATTCGTTGGGCTGTGGGAATCCGGAACGTTTGGTGCAATGGTCACATCGCGGGTGCCCAGTCGAATCTGGGAGGAAATGTCCTCAAAGCCCGAAAGCCCTTTCCACGATCTCGGGTTGGATGGATCCCAGGATGCAGGAGTAATCGGGAGCGCAATCACCGCGCGGTCATTGATCATGCTGACGAGGTTCAACGACTTGCTTTCGGTCTCGAGAATCAGCGAGTTCAGCTTCAGGACAACCGAGGTGCCACCGAGATCGTTGATCTTGGCCTCCATCTTGTCTCCGGCCAGCAGCAGGTCACCGTGGACGGAATTGAGCGAAAGCTTGTCCACATTTGAGGCAATTATGCCGCCTCCCCAGACATCGATTCGCGGGGCCTCGAGTGCGCGGACGTCGGTGATGTAGAGGTTGTACAGGACGTCTTTGCCTTCGAAACGCACATTGTCGAAGTTTGAGAGATCGATACTCGTGACGGTCGCCGGCAGCTTGTCGAAATTGATGGTCAGATCGATGTCCGCCGAGCCATGGAGCACAAGGCGGTTGGGGATCTTCGGATCAAAGGATGCGTCGATGTGGCCCGTTGCGTCGATTGCCTGCACGACCAGATCAAATTCGGGAATGGGCAGGGCGACGCCCGCAAAGAGGGCTCGCGCCTCCAAGACCTCCAAGGAAAGCGATTTTTTGGCCGAACGCATTTTCTAAGGCATAAATTAGATTTACGGCTCAATTACTGGCAAGCTTAGGTTTGCCTGCTGGCAAAACAAGTGGCCTTCGATCGTCAACGGGCTGCCTCAATCTGGCACGCGAAGGCAAACATGCAACACAACGGCCATTGCATGAAAGCAGCAGCTGCACGTTCCGCAATTTATTCTGATGGAAAGGGATCTACTTTCTGTACCACTCTCCGGATTCGCGCTGCAGCCAGACACCGGGAGTGCTGTTGGCAGCAATCTGCCTGGCGCGCGCCCGCCCGACCTGATCCGGTGCGCTGCCGGTCAATTTGGCGATGTCTGCGTACACTATTTCGCGATCCTTGTTTTCGGCCGATGAGACTTCCGATGCTCGATCCGATGGATGGCGCACCTCGGTGTAACCGCGGTTGTTTTCGCCAATTGATCCCTCCCGCCGCAGTGCGTCGAGTGCAGGCTGGCGCTGCTCCATGCGCGCCTTTACGGCGTCCATGTTGTCAGCTCGCAGGATTGGCAAGGCGAGCGCGAGCAGGAGAACGATACCGAAATGGAAGAGCAGGCGTGTCATGATGAATTGGGAGACGGGGAGGACGATGAATTGATGACGCTCGATTTTCGATCGAGATCACCGAAGAAATCAGTCAGGGCGCGATCGACCTTCACATTCACGTCAACCACAGCGTGAACCTGGATCGGCTCCAGTTTCACGTGCAGGCAGCCTGCGCTGAAGGTCATGGCAATCAGTCCGACACAGGTGGTGGTTCGATGAAACATGGATTTGGCGGGTAGGCTGAATGACAGCCATCCGCCTGTCGATGTTTCAAGGTCACGGCAAAGTCGCTGGCAGGCGGCGCATCAACGAATCAATCTCCCAGTGGGGATTGATGATTTTCAGTCTTCAAATTGGGGCGGCCAACGGGACTCGAACCCGCGACCCCAAGATCCACAATCTTGTGCTCTAACCAACTGAGCTATGACCGCCGTAGGGAGTCGGACAAATTCTCGACAGCGCTCGCACCTGTCAATCCCTTTGAGCAGTCCGTGATTCCGGGATGCACTGGGCTTGCGAGTGCAGGCCGGGAGTCTGACGTTCCGAATGATTTTGCCATGGACGCTTTGGGCGGCGATCGGACTCGATCGATGCCGCTGGCACGATTCCAACACCCCCCCAGATGAAGTGTCAGAAGCCTGTCGTGCGTCTTCGTTTTGGCGCTTCACTCCGTTAGAGCGCCTGCGCATGGTTTCGGTTTACCCTTTTTGTCTTCAGTAGCGCCACCCGAAGCTCTTCATGTCATCAACGCCTCCTCCGCCGTCTGGGTCGAACGATTCAAAAAGTGCTGCGACTTCCGTGGACGCGGAAGGCAGGAAGCTCTGGACGGTCGGCACGCTGACGTACACCACCGGCGCACTTGCCGTTCTCTTCGGCTGGCTGCTGTGGGGAGACTTCGCCTGGCAGCTCAAGGAGCGCTCGGCGATTCCGGTCGTGCAGATCATGCTGAAGACGTTCAAGTCGTCGGATTTTCTCACGGGCCTTTTTCTCGCCACGCTGCCTGCGTTGATCGGGATCATCGCACAACCCATCATCAGCTATCGCAGCGACAGGCACCGTGGAAGGTGGGGACGTCGAATCCCGTACCTTCTGCTCACCACGCCCATGGCCACGGCGAGCATGTTCAGCCTGGCTTTCAGCCCCCATATTGGAGCGTGGATCCACAATGAGCTTGGCCTGGCTCCGGAGTCGCTCAACTTTTCGATTCTCCTGGTGATGGGGCTGTCCTGGACGGTCTTCGAATTCGCAACTCTGGCGGCGAATGTGGTTTTCGGCGCACTCATCAACGATGTCGTGCCGCGCGGGATCATCGGCCGGTTTTTCGGCATGTTCCGCGCGGTGAGCCTGCTGACGGGAATTTTCTTCAATTATTTCCTGATGGGAAAGGTGGAGGGCCATTTCACCATCATTTTTTCCGCACTGGGAGCCGCCTACGGCCTGGGTTTCACGCTGATGTGCTTGTTCGTGAAGGAGGGGGATTACCCGCCTCCTTCAGAGCCCGACTCGACTGGATCAAGGGGGTTCGTGGCGGCGGCGCGATCCTACATGCGGGACTGCTTTTCGAGGTCCTACTACGTGTGGGCGATCGTTTCCATGGCGCTGGCCATGGTCGCATTTCTGCCGGTCAACATGTACAGCGTGTTCGCCGCAAAATCGTTTGATCTGTCGATGGACGCCTATGGCAAGTACCTCGCTGCGACCTATGCCTGCTCGCTCCTGCTGTCATTTCCGCTGGGCTGGCTTGCCGATCGTTTCCATCCCATCCGCGTCGGACTTGCGGCGCTTGCCATCTACACGGTCGTCATGGTGATTGCGTTTGCCGGAATCCACGGACCCGCCGCGTTTGGCGTCTTCTTTCTGTTTCACGGCGTGCTGTCCGGCTGCTATCTGACCGGCGCGGCGGCACTCGGGCAGATGTTGTATCCGAAAATCAAGTACGCCCAATACGCCTCCGCCGTCGCCGCAGCCCAGGCCCTCTTCACCATCCTCCTGGGCCCGGTGCTGGGAGGATTTCTCGACCTCATGCATCATGAGTACCGCTACATCTTCGCCGCCGGCGGGATCATCTCATTTGCTGCACTGGCAAGCGGCTATGTTGTCTACCGCGGATTCATGAGATTTGGCGGGCCTGGCGGTTACCAGGCTCCGGAATAGCCGGAAGGCCGCGCTGTGCGGATGCGGTCTGGCTGACGGGCCCGGCCCGCCGGACAGCTACTTGACGATGATGTTGTTCTCCACGGCCTTCACACCGGGTATTGCCTTTGCAAGCGATTCGGCCCGCTCCTTCTGCTCCGCGGTATCCACGAAGCCGCTCAACTGAACCGTACCCCGGAAGCTCTCCACCTTGACGTCGCGTGCGCGGACGAGTTCATCCGAAGCGAACGCCTTCTTTACGCGCGCAGTGATGGCCGTGTTGTCGATGTACTCTCCGGTGCTCTCGGAAGTCGCCGTGCCCGCGCAGCCGGTGAGTCCGAGCGAGAGGGGAAGCAGGGTGAGCGAAACGGCGAGACAGATTGAATGAATTTTCATGGGAATGGGATTGAGTGTACAGCGACGATTCAGCCGCCCAATCAAGAAGCAATGCGCTTTTTCTGAGGGAGCGGATTTGGTGATTGAACGCATGGATGGGAGGTCACCCGGAGCAACTCAGGACAAGAGTGTTCGTCCAAAATGAGAAGTTCCCTGAGAAAGGGAAATCCCCCAATTTGCGGGCGGGTGGGGCACCAGCGCGAAACTTTGCGGTCTGTAGTGCGTTGATGATTCCGATCCACGATACACCAAGGTACTTCACCCTACGCGCGCAGCGATCCGCACCGGCGTCGTGCGCAGGGTTCAGCCCCATGGACACCGCTCATCGAAATGATATCCTCTTCCTGCCGATCAGGGCGAAGAATGTCAGGAATCAACGCCAGCTCCGTTAGCATGCGAGTGCCGTGGAAGCGGCGAATTTTTTGCACTCCCGCGCGTGTCTCCCCGGACGCCGGATGCCACATTTGGGATGCGAAAAATCCAATTGCCGCGGCATTTGATCCAGTATGAGGACCCTTGAATTTCCGACTCCTCCCGCTGCACCGCTTGCAACCAGCCCCACGGCTGGAAAGTTTCGTCTGTTCCTGGTCGATGGCCATCCCATTACGCGCCAGGGCGTGCGCATGCTGGTGGAGCGCGAAAGCGACCTTGTCGTGTGCGGGGAGGCAGGCAGCGCGGCGGGTGCGATGGATCTCATTCCCAAGGCCGCGCCGGATCTCGCCATCATTGAAATCGCGCTGAAAACTACGAGCGGCCTTGAGCTCATGAAGAACATCAAGGCCGTGCTGCCCGAACTGCCGGTGCTCATCATGTCGATCCATGATGAGTCCCTCTATGCCGAGCGCGCGCTGCGCGCCGGGGCGAAGGGCTACATCATGAAACGCGAGGCCAGCGAGAAGATACTCGTCGCGATTCGCCGCGTGCTCTCCGGCGAGCTTTACCTCAGCGAAAGAATGAAGGAGAGGATGCTCCATCGTCTTGTGAAGAGCCCGCACGAGGATGTGGTTTTCACCATCGATACGCTCAGTGATCGCGAGATGGAGGTCTTTCAACTCATCGGAAATGGATTCAGCACGCGGCAGGTTGCCGCGAAGCTCAATTTGAGCGTCAAGACGATCGATTCCTATCGTGAGCACCTGAAGCTGAAGCTGCGGCTGGAAAAGGGTGCGGACCTGGTTCGCTACGCGATTCAATGGGCGCGCAGCGAAGATGTCGTCTGATGCGGGGAAGCCGCTCTCTCCAGCCTCGGACCGGCTGCTTCTTCAGGAACGGTTCCGTCGGCTGATGCCGAGGGGAATGGCACCGAGAAGGATCATTCCTTTCAGCACCTTCTGGAGGTACGGCGAAACATCCATGAGATTGAGACCGTTGTTGATGACCCCGAGAATCAACGCGCCGATGAATGTGCCGAGCACCGAACCGCTGCCTCCCGTGATGGCGGCCCCCCCGAGCACAACGGCTGCAATTGCATCCAGTTCGTAGCCGACGCCGGCGTTGGGCTGCCCCGACATCAACCGGGAGCTCAATACCAGGCCCGCGATGGCGGCGGTCAGACCGCTCAATGTATAGGCGAGAATCTGGTAGCGGGCCACGGGGACACCGGAGAACCTGGCGGCCGTCGCATTGCCTCCGATCGCGTAGAAGTAGCGACCAGCCACATGACGCCGGAGCAGCAGGGATCCGCAGGTCATCACGGCCAGCATGACGAGTGTGGGGATCTGCAATCCCGCAATTGAGCCGCGCCCCAGCGAACTGAATGATTCGGGCAGGCCGGTTTGAGGATATCCACCTGTTGAAAGCAGGGCGAGACCGCGGGGAATCTCCATGGTCGCAAGCGTCACAATGATCGCCGGAAGGTGTGCGCGGGCGATCAGGAAGCCGTTGATGACGCCAAAGAGGGTGCCGGTGAGGAGTGCCGCGAGCGCCGCGACGGGAACGGGAGCGCCCGCGAGCATGGACGCGGCGGCGACTGTCATTGACAACGCCATCACCGAGCCCACGGAGAGGTCGATTCCCCCTGAAATGATGACAAAGGTCATGCCCGTGGCCAGGATCGCATTGATCGAGACCTGGCGCCCAATGTTGCGGAAATTTTCCCAATCGAGGAATCGATCAGATGCCACCGACAGTATGACGCAGAGGGTGAGCAGCGTCAGGATCGCGAAAACCTCCGGCGGCCAGGTTCTCCGTGAGAGCCCCAGGGGAAGTGCGATGCGAGGCAGCTTCACCAGGAGAAGCCCTTGGCGTTGTCTCGCGTGAGCAGCTTGACATCAATGGGGACCTCCCGGGGAAGCTTCGCTCCCCACCGGGCGGCCAGCGCAAGACCCAGGGCAATGCGGACCTGGTCGCGGGGGAACTGGGCGACAGTTGCCTTGAACGGGCTGTCGGTGAGGATCGCGTCGACCACCTCGGCGAGGCCGTCGACGCTGACGAGCGCGACGTCGCGCCGGCTTGACTGGATGGCGGCGGCGGCTCCGACCGCTCCGCCGTCGTTGACGCTGAAAAGTCCGCGCAGGCTGGGCTGGGCCTGCAGCATGTTTTCCGTGGCGGCGAGCGCCGCGGTTCGCTCCTGGCGTCCGTTCTGAGTCGCAACGATCCGGATGCCCGGGTGCCGGGCGATGGCGTCCTTGAATCCGCGCACGCGCTCGAGAATGGGGACGACGGCGATTCCGTCCAGTATCGCGACATCGCCCTGGCCGCCGAGGATTCGCGCGAGTTCCTCTCCCGCAAGCCGGCCGGCGTCGTAGTTTCGAGAGCCGACAAATGAGTCGATGGGCCCGCTGGCCTGTGCATCAAGCGCGATCACAGTGACGCCCTTCTGCTTGGCTGTCCGCACGGCGGCTTCTATTCCTGCAGAATCCGTCGGATTGAGAAGAAGGATGTCGATTCCCTTCTGGACCAGGTCCTCGACGTCCGCGATCTGCTTGGTTACGTCGTGACGCGCATCAGTAACGAAGAGTTCGGCGCCAAGCGAGTGGCCGGCCGCCTCAAAGGCTTCACGCATCGCCACAAAATAGGGATTGTTCAACTCCTGAAAGGAAATGCCGATGCGAAGGGGCTTCTGCGCCGGCGAGGCGGACTCGGGCCCGCTGGGTTTGCAGCCTGCGACAAGCACAAGCAGAACCAGGATGAGGAAGGTCGGGAGCG
Organism: Opitutaceae bacterium; assembly: GCA_015075305.1. Taxonomy (NCBI): domain Bacteria; kingdom Pseudomonadati; phylum Verrucomicrobiota; class Opitutia; order Opitutales; family Opitutaceae; species Opitutaceae bacterium. The sequence goes on from JABTUS010000004.1 coordinate 97,812, forward strand.
AGGGAGGGTGGGAGTGCCGAGGGTGCATGGCTGGGATTGTTTCAAGTCGGGGATGATGTCTGCCTTCTGTTTCGATCGTGAATGAGAGGCAGGTAGGCGGCAAGTTCCCCGGCAGTGCGTTCGCAGGACCAGCCTGCAATCGCCGCCATCCAGCCGGCGGCCTGCTGGGCGCGTTCCGCGGCGTCGGCATGATAGTAGTGCCAGCCGCTTCGGCGAACCATCACGTCCGTGAGAGAGACCGCCCATTCGTTTTCAATGAAGTGGCTGACTGCCTGGGCGGTGAATTCCGACGGCAGGATGCCGCTGTACCGTGTCTCATCCGGAGGCAGCAGGGGTTCCCGTGCTGAACGGCACGGAGAGGCCGGCAGCCCGAGAAAACTCACGAGCTGGTCCACCGTCTGCTCGGCCATGAGGCGATAGGTTGTGAGTTTTCCGCCTGCAACGTCCCACCAGGCGGGCTCCGGACTTCGAATCTGGTGGGCGCGCGAGATGTCCGACGGGGATCCGTCGGGATTTGCGATGAGGGGGCGCAGGCCGGCCCAGGTGCTGACGACTTCGCTTTCCTGCAGACGCAGCGTCGGAAACGCCCGGTTGACGGCCTTGAGCACGTAGGCGATGTCGTTCGCATCCGTTGCCACCGACTCGGGGCTTCCGTGAAAATCGGTGTCGGTCGTGCCGATGATCAGCCGTTCACCCCAGGGGATGACAAAGAGAATGCGCCTGCCTTCGGTGATGACGACGGCGTCATTCACTGGCAGGCGGCTGCGATCCACAACGATGTGAATGCCCTTGCTCAGGCGAAGCTTCACCGCACTGTGGGCAAGCCCCTGGGCCCAGGGGCCGGTCGCATTGACGATCGTCCGGGCCCGAAGCTCGAATTCCCGGCCTTTGATCTCGTCGCGGATCTGCGTCACCCATTGCCTACCGACGCGCCGTGTTGAAAGGAATTGAGCGTAGTTGGAAACGCGAGCACCCGCCGCCGTGGCTGATCGGAGTGTGTCAAGGACCAGGCGTGCGTCATTGGTGAGGGCGTCGAAGTAGCGGACGGAGCCTCGCAGGCCGTCGTTGCGCAGCCCGGGAAGCATGCGTCGCGTCTCTGAAACCGTGTATCCCTGTGATGCCCCGAAATTCCTGAAGCTGCAGAGCAAATCGTAGAGTTTCACGCCGATGCGCAACTGCCAGAGCGGCCGCCCGCCGGGACGGAAGGCGGGGAAGACGAAGCCGAGCGGATCACCAAGATGTGGTGCGATGTCGCGCAGGATTTGTTTCTCAAGGCTTGCCTCACGAACAAGCCCCACGCGGCCCTGCTCAAGGTAGCGCAATCCTCCATGGAGCAGCCGGGTTGACCGGGAACTGGTGCCGAAGGCAAAATCGTGCCGGTCGACCAAGGCGGTGCGCAGGCCGCGCTGGGCTGCATCGCGGGCGATCCCGCTGCCAACAATGCCTCCGCCGATGACAAGGACGTCGAATTCCGCCCGTGCCAGCTGATCCAGTGTTTCTGTCCGTGATGGAGTGGGTGTCATCGTTCTCAGTCAAGCGTCGCGAAGAGTTCGCCCAGTTCCGCGAGAGAGGGCACCACGAGATCGGGCTTGATCTCGGCTCGGGCCGCATCCCCAGCAGTCGCTTCGCCGGAGAGGACCAGCACTCCCGCGGCACCGGCCTGCTTTGCCATGCGGATGTCGGTGTACATGCGATCGCCGACCATCGCGACTTCGTGCGGCTTCAGGCCGTGTCTGGCCAAAATGCCGCCGAGCATGTCAGGATCCGGCTTGCCCAGAGTGACATCGGGCCGGCGGCCGGCGGCCTTTTCAATGGCTGCACAAATTGAACCGCAGTCAACGAGGACGGTCGGCTGGTCAGTCGGGCACACGAAGTCGGGGTTCGTCGCGAGATAGGTCTTGCCCTGGCGAATCCACCAGCAGGCGCGGCCGAGGCGGGAAAAGGTGAGCGTGGTGTCAAAAGCGACGACAACCGCATCCGGTTCATCATCGGACGAATCCCGGGTTGAGACAAATCCGGCAGCTTCAAATTCAGCGATCATGCTCGGAGTGCCGAGGAGGAACAATCGTTGAATCCGGGGAAATCGCGCTCGAAGGCAATCGATGGTGGCCTGTGCGGATGTATGGAGCTCCTCTCGCTGGACGGTAAGTCCCATCTTCTGCAGACTGGCCAGGTAGTCCGCTACACTTTTCGATGGGTTGTTGGTCAGAAACGTGTAGCCGATCCCCAGTGTTCGCAGCAGCTGAAGAAATGGAGGCGTGAACGGGAAAAGCGTACCGCCCTTGTAGATCGTCCCATCCATATCCAGGGCGACATGACGAACCGGGCGGAGTTTTTCCCTGAAGCCGGCGAGGGACGGATGCGTGAGGGCGGCAGCCATGTTCATTGGCGGAAATCAGTGTGACTGGCCGTACCCGTGGGCACGCGCGGGCCAGGCAAGGAGAAACAGGAGGGTACCGATCGCCGCAGTAGCAACCAAGGCTCCGATTGCGACGTTCCATCCATGGTGCTGCGAGATGTACCCGAGTCCCAATCCGGACAGGATGGTGCTGAGATAGCCGAAAAGGCCGGTGAATCCGACTGCGGTGCCGGCGGCGTGCTTGGTTGCGAGATTTGCGGCAATGATGCCAACGAGCGCCTGCGGACCGTAGATGAAGAATCCCGCTCCTCCCAGCAGGCCCGCGGCCACCAATGGCGACTGCGAGGGGAGTTTCCAGAAGGCAAGCAGGAAGCATCCGGCCAGAGCCATGCAGAAAACGCAGGTGCGCGCGCCACGCCCTCCGAAAATGCGGTCGGTGATCCAACCGGTCGCGAGCATTCCAAGAATTCCGGCGATTTCAAAGGCCGCCACCATCCAGCCCGCATGGCTGAGCGAGACGCCCTTGGATTCAGTCAGCAGGGTTGGCCCCCAGTCGAGCACGCCGTACCGAAAGGTGTACACGAAGAAATTGGCGATCGCGACAATCCAGATGAACGGATTCGCGAAAACCTGCCGCCGCACGAAGCGCTTGAAATCCTCCGGTGCCTCCCCGCCGGATTTTCGTCCCTGGGAGTCACTGACCTGGATCTCAGGAAGTCCAACCGAGCGGGGTGTGTCACGAAGCGCGAACCAGAGGAAAATGCAGGCGATGCCCGCGACCGCGGCCGGTGCAAAGAAGGCCCAGCGCCATCCATAGGCGACAACATATCCGCAGAAGATCACGACCAGAGCGCCTCCGATGGAGTGGGAGGTGTTCCACACTGACATCCGTGTGGCGAGCTCGTTGGGATGATACCAGTGCGTCATCAGGCGCGCGCAGGGTGGAAAACCCATGCCCTGCACCCAGCCGTTCGCCATCCAGGTGATTCCCAGTACCAGCACGGCTGAACTGAAGCCGAACACCACATTGGCCAGGGCCGAGAGCAGGAGCCCGGTGATCATGAAGGTGCGCGCATTGGCACGGTCACCGAGGAAGCCATTTGCAAACTTGGAAACGCCGTAGAGGAGTCCGTGCAGTGTCAGGAACAGGCCGAGGTCGGACTTGGTGATGCCGAGATCCTGCTGCATGGCGGGCATCGCCAGACTGAGGTTCTTGCGCACGAAATAGTAGGCCGCGTAACCAACCATGGTGGCGATGAGCGTGCGACGCTGCCAGTAGCGAAACCGGGCCTGGTCTTCGCTGGAGAGAGAAGTTTCGATGGTGGACATGGTCAGCATGCCCACGCTCCGCCTGGGCCGAAAAGCGTGTCGAGGCAGCGCTCCAGCGACTGCGTGCGAATGGCCAGATCCAGAACCGTGAAGCGCCGGCGGATGTAGTAGGCTCGATGGAAAGTCTGTCGAAGCCGATCACTGGTGAGGCCCAGTTCCGACGGGCGGGTGGGGGCTCCGACAAGTTCCAGGCGCCTCCGAAGCTCAGCATAGGGAAGCAACTGGGCGCGAAGTTGGGCGCTGAGGGAGGGCCAGCAGCGCGCAAGTGTGATCAACTGATCCCGCAGCTGATCGGCGGATATGTACTTGGCGCGGGTCTCCTGCGCGGCGGTTTCGAGAAAATCGCTGGCTGTGAAGAGGCGGCGGATTTCGGCCTCTGTCGCCGTCCACGCCGGCCAGCGTGAAACGCAGCGTTCAACATCCAGTTTTTCAAACGGAATCCTGAGAAGCTCCTCATAGAGGGATGCAACCGCGAGCGTGGCCAGCCCCACCTTGAAGCCGTGGGATGGCGCATGGCCCAGGTGCGTATGGTGCTCCATGTCCCAGAGGTGACTGAATTGATGCTCCGCTCCCGAGGCTGGACGGCTCGACCGGGTCCATTGCATCGCGAAGCCTCCAAGCATGAGTCCCTCCGTGAGTGCTTCGATCGCGCGGGCATCGCCGCGGCGGGCTCCCGCGGGGTCAGCCAGAGCCTCGCGCAGGCCGCCCTGCACGATCGCCCATGCGCGCGGTTCGATCGGCTCGACGCGAAGCGCGTTTGCAACCAGCCAATCGGCTCCGGCGGTAATCTTTGCCTGCAGGTCCGCATAACCTGAAGCGGTCATGTCCGCCGGTGCACTCCGGAGAACATCGAGATCCGCGACCACGGCGCGCGGTGCGGGGCAGCTGAAGGTCTGTTTTGCCCCCTGATGGGTTATGGACGCACCGAAGGCGGTGTATCCGTCCATCGATGCCGCTGTGCTGACGCAGAGGTAGGGGCGGTCGACACGGTGGGAGGCGAGCTTGACGAGATCGTTGATGGTTCCTGATCCAACTGCGACGGCGATGGCGTTCGATTCCCTGATGACCGGCTCCAGCCTTTCGACAAAGCGGATTTCGGCGTGGAGATCGGGATCGTCGAGAATGCAGGCGGGAGCCTGTGCAAGTCCGGCAAGGCGAAGCTGACTGTCGACTGAGGCACCTGCGACACGATGGGTGTTGGGGTCGCAGACCACCAGCGCCTTCCGCCCCGGAAATTGTTCGCTGAAAATTCTGGCGGTGCCAGCAATGGCACCCGTCCCGATATGAAGCGCCTGTGTTTCGGTAGCGGCAGCGAGCGCCTCAGCCAGCGACTGTCGCGGCGGTGGAATGGATGGAGCGGGCAGCGACGAAGTCGCTTGTGAAGTCATAAATTCTGGTCTCGTCGAGGTTTGATGCGGGAGGCGGGCATTCCGCCGCTATTTCCTTCGCGTTCTTTCCTTTCGAGCGGAAGGAACTGAGGGCTGGTCAAGCAGGGCGAGCGCACCCGATTCATCGATGATGAGCGCCTTGAGCAGCTGGGCGCGGATCGCAGCAGCTATTGCAGGGGATCGATCACTCCCGGAAACGACCCCGATCGTGAGGGGGATCCTGCGAATCTGGCCGAACTCCGCGCTCATGACCTGGTCCCGCCACGCGGTGTCGCACTCCCGTCCCTCGCTGTCGAGGAAACGTCCGCACATCTCGCCGATTGCGCCGGCGTTGCGCAGTTCCCTTATGTTGGCTGGGGTGAGCGCCCCGCGCTCGACAAAAACCGAGTTTTCCAAGGTGCCGAGACCGACAACGGCAACTTGTGCACGGTCGAGATGGTCGTGCACCGCCCGGACCTGCGGAAGCTTCAGCAGAGCGTCGCGCGTGCGCTTTTCCGGGATGTACGCGGGGACATTCAGGGCGAGGAAGCTGCCGCCGAGGCGCTGGGCCACAACCCTGCCCACCTCCTGGGCGTCAAATGCGCTCACGGTGGAATCGACGCTGCCCATCGCCTGGACAACCGTGATCGCCTTGTTGCGCGGCTCCGGGAGGTGGTGCACGAGTTCGTAGATGGTGCGGCCGCCCGCGATCGCGACGACATCCCCCGGTTTGATGAGGGAGTCGAGCGTGGCGGAGGCAAAGTGGCCCACCGCCCGGCGAAGATCCGACGCGTTGAGGCCCTCAAGCGCCTTGATGACGATCACCGTGCCGAGGTGGAAGCGCGAACGGATGCGCGCCTCGAGATCGGCATGGCGGGGGTCGTAGTCCGCGACGGTGATGCGGACGATGCCGCGTTCGCGGGCGAGGGCAAGCAGGCGGGATACCTTGGCCTGGGATACCTTGACGAATTTCGCGACCTCGTTCTGGCCCAGGCCGTCGATGTAATAGAGCCGCGCCGCTAGACGGAGGCGGTCGTCTGAATAGGTGTTCGACATGCGGAGAGCGTGCGGAATGGGAGTGGCATCACGCCAGCCAGGAACTGGGCGAAAGTGCGGTGGGAATATCGGAAGGGAGGCTTGACACGTCAAAATTTCGGTATCTGAATGGAATCACAATGCTGAATAGATATTCAGTCAAGTGAATACCCACCCCCTATTGAAAATATTCCGGCGACCGCCCCATCCGGCTCCGCGCGCCGCCGCGGCCGCTCCGCGGCGAAAAGGGGGGTGCGCCCGGAATTTCCATTCAAGCCAGGTCAACCTCACCACCATGTCATCACAAACCATCCCATGCCGCCGCGCAGGTTTTGCGCGGGGCTTTCTTCAGCTCTTCGCCGCCCTGGTCTCAGTCGCGGGCGCGCTGCAGGCGCAGACAGCGTCAACCGGCGGAGTCCGCGGGCGCGTCTTCAACGTGGCCACGAACGAATACATCCGCAATGCCGAGGTGCGCGTCGAGGGCACGCCGCTCGTTGTCTACTCCTCGGATGGCGGAGCGTTTGTCATTTCGGGTGTGCCGGCCGGCGAGGCGACGATTGTGACAAGCTACACCGGACTGCAGGAGACGCGAACCACCGTGACGATCACGGCCGGGCAGACGACCGCGGTCGACGTCAACATGAGGGAGATCAGCTATGGTGCGGCGGGTCCCGGGGGCGACAAGGTGATCACACTTGAGAAGTTCGAGGTGGCGGACACGCGCAGCGGACAGGCCAAGGCGATCATGGAGCGCCGCGCATCGATCAACGCCAAGAACGTTGTCGCGGCTGACAACTATGGGGAGCTCACGATGGGAGACGTGGGCGAGTTCATGAAGTCAATGCCGGGCATCTCGCTCGACTACACCGAGGTGGACGCCACCCAGGTGCGCATCGGTGGTCTGGATCCGAAATACTCCACCTTCACGACCGACGGTGCACGCATGGCGACGGCAACATCCAACAACAATGCAGGCCGTCAGAATTCCTTCGAGCAGATGTCCATCACCGGAATCGAATCGATCGAGTTCAACAACACCCTGACCGCGCGCATGGATGCCGATTCCCCGGGAGGCACCATCAATCTCCGAAGCAAATACGCGTTCCAGCGCAAGGATCGCTCGATCATCTTTCAGGTTTATGGCGTCGGCACCTCTGACGCCGATCTGAAACGCGAGTACTTTCCTGACGACAAGAAGCACAACCGCATCTTCCCATCGGGTCAGTTTGGCTATGCCGAGGTGTTCATGGATGGCCGGCTGGGCGTCGAATTCAACACCAGCTACAACGCCAACTTCGTCCAGCAGGACCGTGTCCAGATGCGCTACAACTACAACACGCCGGCTTCCGGTGCGACGGTCGACACTCCCAGGTTGAACGACATCATGTTCCGGCCAGGACCCAAGATGACCTCGCGCCAGGCGGCAAACCTGAGCGTCAGCGCGCATTCCCAGTTTCCGCAAATGACTGAGAGGAAGCGAGATTCCACGATTTTGCGGGACATTTCGGAAAAACTTTTTCACTCTGGGTGGCCATGAGCACAATGCCACTTGGGAAGCAGCCGAAGCCGCTGCCGGAAGATCGCGCGATGTTGTTGCGCACGGTGCAGACGCAGGTTCTCGACACACCGGAACTGCGATTGAGAGCGCAGCAGCTGCTCAAGGAGCACCATTACCTTGGCGGGGTTCAGGCGGTGGGAGAGCAGATTCATTACGCGGTGAGCGATGCGCAGGGTGAGTGGGTGGCGGTGCTGATATTCGCGGCGGCCGCGCAGCACCTGCGGGCGCGAGAGCAGTGGATTGGATGGAGCGATGAGCAGAGAAGGAGGAGGCTGGCGCTGGTGGCCAACAACGTGCGCTTCCTGATATTGCCCGGACGCAGCGTGCCCAATCTGGGTTCCGTGGTGCTCAGCCGGATACTGGCAAGGCTTGGCGAGGACTGGCAGGCGCGCTACGCTCATCCGGTGCTCGTGGTGGAGACCTTTGTGGATCCCGAGCGTTTCCAAGGCAGCGTCTACCGGGCCTCGGGTTGGACGGAGCTGGGGCTTACCAAGGGGCACGGACGCACACGGCGCGACTACTACGAAAACCACAACCGGCCCAAGCGGCTTTTTGTGTGTGAACTGGTCAGAAACGCGCGCCGCAGCCTTCAGGCCGAGCACCTGAAGCCCTCGCTGGCGGCGGTCGAGGCCAGGGTGCCGGTGCGCAGCACGCTCAAGGCCGCGGCACTCAAGTCGCTCTCGGAGCACTTTCGTGCGGTGCCTGAGTACCGGCAGCGTGTGGGCCGGTATCCGCTCTTTGCGCTGCTGGGGCTGACCGCGTGCGCCTATCTTGCCGGAGCGCCCCGGGGACAGAAGGATCTGGCGGCGTTTGCACGCCGGCTCTCCTCGCGCCAGCGCGGCGCGCTTGGTGTGAGGCGCATTTCCGGGAGCGGCTATCCGGCTCCCAGTCAGCCGACATTCAGCCGGATGTTCGCCCGCGTGAGCGAGGAGCAGATTGAGGCGGTGCTGCTCGCGCACCAGTCGCAGGTGCGGGGAGCACCGCCCAGTGGGCAGATCGTCGTGCTCGATGGCAAGGTGCCCAGGCACAGCGGCGGACTCAATGTGGTCACCGCGGTCACCGTGCCCAGCCTTCACTTCCTGGGCACCGAGGTGGTGGCTGAAAAAACCAATGAGATACCCGCCGTGCGCACCCTGTGCTCGAGGCTCGAACTCGACGGGCGGCTTGTCAGCATCGATGCGCTGCACACCCAGGCGGAGACCGCCCGCCAGATCGTGCTCGAACACGGCGGCGACTACCTGATGACCGTCAAAGGCAACCAGCCCCAGCTCGCCGCGACGGTGCAGGCGGCGGTGCCCGATCCCTCCCCCCCCCCTTTTTTTCTCCCCGCTGAACGATCCGATGGCGGTGCGCTGCACCACAATGGAGAAAGGCCAGCCGGTCACCCGCACCCTTGTCGCTCGCGAGTTTGACGGGGAAGCCGCCGGTTTTCCCCTGCTTGCACAAGCCGCCCGGCTCCACCGGCACCGCACCCTCAAGCCATCCGAGACGGTGACTCTGATCACCAGTCGTCCACTGGCCCAACTGCCTGCGGCCCACTGGCTCAAGGTCAATATCCAGCACTGGGGCATCGAGAACGGACTGCATGCACGCCTCGACGTCTCACGCCATGACGACACCTGCCGCCTGCGCACACGAAGGGCCGTGCGCATCCACGCCATCTTCAACCGCTGGGCAAACAGCCTGTTCATCCACTGGCGCCGAAAACCTCATCACACCACCACTGACTTCATCGCCGCCATGGCTGAAAACCATGACCAACGCGCCGTCTCCGCCGTCACCTCCCGCCACTTCCCTTCGTGAATACGCGCTGCCTGAGCGTCGACTATCGTCTCACTCCGGAACTGACGCTCTCGTGGAGGAGCACCTATTCGTTCTACGATGTGGAGTATGTGAATCAGTACACCTACCTCTACGCCCCGGTGGCGACCCAGGTGGCGGGCAGCTCGATCACGCATGTCGTGGTGAACCCGGTGAATGCGGCGACAGGTGCCGTGGTCACCGGCGGAAGCAGTCCTCGCTTCCGGACGGAGTACTCCCACCGGTACGCCGGAACGCCGGCGATGCTGCTCGCCCCAAAGCTGGAATACAAGGGGAACACATTCGAAGTGGCATTCCGGCCGAGCTATGCCAGATCGGAATTCAATTTCCGTGACAACAGCAAGGGCTTCTTCCAGCGGACGGACACCTGGATCACACGCATCGGATTCACGGCGGACCGCCCGTCTGAAAACTCTCCAACATGGACTCTCAAGCAAACGGCCGGTCGTCCCTGGGGTGATCCCGCCAGTGTGAATCGCGATGACGACATCGGCAATAACATCCGCAACGCGGAATCGGACGCATCCAACGAACAATACGTCGGCAACCTCGATTTCAAGAAGGTGCTGGGCGTCCGAGGCTTTCCGGTCACCCTTTTTGGAGGCCTGGGCTATCGCACCAACGAATGGAAATCCATTGAAGGGTCGTATCGGCAGTTCCAATACGTCGGATCGACCGGCAATCTGAACCAGATGGATCCGCAGGCACTCATTCCCGCGACGACAAACTACAAGTTCGATCTCAATCTGGATGGCCGTGGCGGGAATGTCACCGCGCAGAACTTTAGGGCGGACAGCAACTACGGTGTCTATGACATCTACAGGCAGCACCCGGAGTATTTCGTTCCCGACACCACCGGCAATCTGACGCGGAAATTCCAGAACAACAAAAAAATATCCGAGGACATCAGCTCGGCCTACGTGGAGGGACAGACAAAGGTCGGAAAAGCCCGCTTTGATCTCGGGCTGCGTTATGAGAGAACGGAAACTGCGGCATTGGTCGCCAATGTTCGTCCGGACAAGGAGGTCACCGCCGCAAACTACGCGCTGAACACGGTGGAGGGCATCACGTACAAGTACCGCAACGGCGAGCAGAACACGCGGCGCGGAAAGTACGGCGACTGGTTCCTCAGCGGCGGCATGAAGTATGACATCACGAAAAAGCTGACCGGCCAGATTGCCTTCTCCGACTCGATCCTGCGCCCTGACTACGGAAATCTCGGCGGCATCGCGACGGTGAATGACAGCACCCAGATTGTAAACGTGCCGAATCCGGAGTTGAAACCGGAGCATTCCACGAAGTACTACGCGGGAATCCAATACTTCCTGGAACCGTCCGGCATCATCGGGCTGTCCTATTACAAACTCAAGGTGAACGACATGCAGCAGGCGGGCATCACCATCAACCCCGCGGATGCGGGCTACGATCCCACCGACTATCCGGGGTACACCTTTGTCAGTGCAGTGAACGGCGTTGGAACGTTTGAGACCGAGGGCATCACCGCGGAGTACAGCCAGCAGCTCACGTTCCTCCCGGGTGCACTCAAGGGCCTGAGCCTCCATGGATCGGTGACCCGTGTCATTGCCGACGGCCTGCGCATCGGTGTGCCCAATCGTTCCGGCAACTGGGGGCTTCGCTACCGGTACGGCCGGTTCAATGCCCAGATCAACGGCACCTGGACGACGATGTATCGCATTGGTTCGCTGAGTGACACTCCCACGACCAATAACACGGGAATCCGCTGGCTGGCTGCGCGGGAGATGTGGAACCTCAGCGCCGGGTTCAGGCTGACAAAGCACTTTGACCTCATGCTATCGGGCCGCAATATCTTCAATGAGCCGTCGATCCAGTACACCAACGTCCCGGGGCGCGTCTATCTCTATGACGTCTATGGATCGCTGTGGAGTGCGGGCATTCGCGGTTCCTTCTGATCGCAATGAAAAGACTGTCCTTGATTCTCCCGCTTGCCGCGGTGCTGGCCGGTTGTGTGGCCAGCGCACCGGCACCGGGTCCGGCGGCGGTGCGGACGATGCCCCTCCGCCAGAATGGCGGCACCTGGCCCACCAGCCACGTGCAGGGCATCGCGGTAGACGTGAAGGGTGGCTACATCTACTATTCGTTCACCACTCTGCTGGCCAAGTATGACTTCAGCGGCAGGCTCGTGGGAACGCTTGTCGGCTGGACCGGCCATCTCGGTGACCTCGATTTCAATGCGCAGAATGGCCGCGTGTATGGATCGCTTGAATACAAGAAGAGCCGGTCCTTCTACATTGCGGTCATCGATGTGAGCCGCCTCAACCGGATCGGTCTCGATGCCACCGAGTCCGACATCTTCCGGATTGTCTACCTTCCCGAGGTTGCCGGCGACTTCACGGCCGACATGAACGGGGACGGTGTTTTTGACGGGGACGTGGCGAAGACTCCGGATCATCGCTACGGCTGTTCGGGTATTGATGGCGTCGCCTTCGGTCCGCAGTTCGGGCGGACCGACGGCCCGTCGTTCCTCACGGTCGCCTATGGCATCTATGCCAATGCGGACAGAAGCGACAATGACCACCAGGTTCTGCTGCAATATGACATCAGTGAATGGAGTCGTTATGAGCGTCCGGTGAGGGAGGCCGGTGCGACTCAAAGCGGTCCAAGTGACGTGCAGGGAAAATACTTCGTGCGCACCGGCAACACGAGCTGGGGCGTGCAGAACCTCGCCTACGATGAAAGTCAGCAACGCTGGTTCATGGGCGTCTACAAGGGCATCAAGCCATCCTTTCCCAATTACCTCCTCTTTGCCGTCGAAGCGCGCACGCAACCCATGCGCGGAAACCTGATCGGTGTTCGGAATCCGGGTGGACTGGGGGAGGAGCAGGGGCTCCTGCTGGCCCTGGCGGACGACGGTTTGAAGGATCCTGCAACTGGAATTCGAGGTTGGAACCAGAAGGCGAATGTCGGGCTCCAGCCGGTCGGCCACGGACTCACCTACCTTTGTGAAAACTCAGGTGCCAAGAATAGCCAGACGGCGGATATCACACTGTATCGCTGGGCAGGACGGGCTGAAGCTCCGTATGTGCCGGCGAAACCTGCTGATCTGGCGCGAATCCAAACGCAATAGGCGGAGAATCGATTGACGTGGGTCGGGGTGGTGCGAGCGGCGGGAATCGAACCCACATCAACGGCTTCGGAGACCGCTACACTATCCATTGTGCTACGCCCGCAGAATTGCGGCTAAGGAAACGGGCTCAATCCATCACGTCAAGCATGCTGACGTGATGGACTTGAATGAGGCGGTTCCCGCCTGCGCGATTGCGGCTGCGAAGCAGCGGAGAGAAGTGGATGAGCGCAAAAAAGGCAGGTCTGGATTGACCTGCCGAAAGAGGGTTGAATGTGCGATCGATCAGACGTCGGGCTTCGTCTTCTTGAGCCCGAGAATCCGGTCTCCGGCCTTCCACAGGCCGCGCTTTTTCAGAAGATCCACACGCTCGAAGCGCTTGAGGACATTGCGTTTCACAATGATGCCGGATGCTCCCTGGAGACTCTTGTGTTGTGACATGACGAAAGATGATTGACGGTCTGTTTCGAGTTAAAGGGTCAAGACTGTGCAGCGGATCTGGCCCATGACAAGTACTTTTCACTGACTGATGTCGCGTCGACGACCACCCACTCAGGGGTGTCGTACGGATGCAGGGAAAGCAGCAATGTCTCCAGATGCGACTCTTTCCCGGCCAGGAACTTGACGGTCAGTCTGTATTCCGAAGCGGCTTCGATTTCCTCCTTCCACCGATAGATGGATTGAATCGGTCCATCGATCTGGCAGCAGACGGCCAGACTTCGATGGACAAGTTCCCGGGAAAGCCGCTCTGCGTCAGCGGCTGACGCGAGTGTTGTCCAACCAATCTTGAGCGCTGCGCCAGGCATCGAAACGTGGCACAAGGCTACTGGGCCTGCCTTGCCACCTTGTAGGCCGCGGGCTGTTCTCCGGTTGGAAGCGCCAGGAGATCATAGTCGCGGTAGGCATTGATCGTCACGCTGGCAAAATCACCAACGGTCAGTTCGCGCGGCACGTAGACGCGCCCGTCGATATCCGGGGCGTCGGCCTCTCCCCGGGCGATGCCGGGCTCCTCGACGAGGACCTTCAGGGTGCGTCCGAGCTGGCTGGCGCTCACCTGCGCGGCGATATCCTTCTGCAGACCCATCACCCGGTGCCAGCGCGCCTCTTTCACCTTGGGAGGAATCTGCTGCTCCATCTTTGCCGCGCGCGTTCCCTCCTCCTGGGAATAGCGAAACACGCCAAGACGTTCAAAGCGTGCTTCGCGAATGAACTCGCACAGTTCATCCACGTCCGCCTCGGTCTCCCCCGGGAAACCCACGATGAATGTCGTGCGGATCGCGATGCCGGGGATCCCGGTGCGAATGCGCCTGATGAGGTCGCGAATATAGTCGCCGCTCGTCTCGCGCTGCATGGCTGTCAGCATGGGCGCGCTGATGTGCTGGAGCGGTATGTCGATGTAACGCGCCACCTTGGGGCACTCGGCGATCGTCTGGATGAGTTCGTCACTCCAGTGCGCGGGATGTGTATAGAGCAGGCGTATCCAGAAATCCCCTTCAATTGCATTCAACTGTCGCAGCAGGGTCGTCAGCGCGGTTCCCCTGGAGGAATCGACGGGCGTGCGCGGGTTGGGGCGCTGTTCCCAGGTGTCCATCCCAAAGAAGGTTGTATCCTGAGAAATGAGGTCGAGTTCGCGCACCCCCTCGGCGACAAGCCCCCTGGCCTCGGCAACGACGCTTTCCACGGTCCGGCTTCTGTGTCGCCCACGAATCTGTGGAATGATGCAGAAAGTGCAGGGGTGATTGCAGCCCTCCGCGATCTTGATGTACGCGAAATGCTTCGGAGTCAGCCGGAAGCGCGGCGTGTCGTAGTCGGGGATGTAGGTTGAATGGCGCGTGACAAAATTCTCGGGAGCCGGACTTGCCGCGCGCTCCTTCGCATAGATCGACTCGATGATGGGTGCGACTCTGGTAACCTGATCGAGTCCGATGAAAGCGTCGACCTCATGGGAGAGCTCCTGGGAAAGCTCCTTGGAAAAGCGCTGGGACATGCAGCCGGCAACGATCAGCTTCTGTTCCTTGCGGCGCTTGCGAAGGCCGCGATTCTGGTGAACCTCGAGGATGTGGCCGATCGACTCCTCCTTGGAGGAATCGATGAAGGAACAGGTGTTGACGATGACGACGTCCGCCTTCTCCGCCTCCGGAATAACGGTCATGCCAGCCTTGTGCAGGTGGCCGACCATGATCTCGCTGTCGACGAGGTTCTTGGCGCAACCCAGTGAAATCAGACTGACCTTGATCATGAATGCGTAGCCGAAGGATGCAGATTTCTTGTGCCGAGGCAGGCGGAATCGCCCGTGAATCGGACCTCTGCCTCAAGTGACAAAAAAACCGCGGCTGGAGGGCCGCGGTAAGTGGGCTACTTCTTGGCCTTGGCGTTTTTCTTTGCAGCCTCTTTTCTGCGTTTGATGCGTGCTAGACGGCGTTTTCTCTTGATGACCTTGTTGGATTGGCGACCCATGGATGGAAAGGATAAGCGTTTACGTTTCCCTCGTTTCGGCTGTCGAGTCAAGCCCGTGAATATGTATCGTCCGGCTGTGAGATCGGTGCCATTTCAATCCGGACCGGTTTGAAATTCGGGTCACAATCCAATCCGAATGGCGCTTGGACAAGCCACGAGGGAGATTGTGAGATGGGTTACACTTTGTCCGGGACATGGGGGTGCGGATGCCCTGGCGCGTTCCTACTGGGGTGACTTGTTGGAAGTCGGGGGAGCCTGGTCGAGATACATGTCCACCTCGCCCGGCTTGAAAGCCTTCGATTCCAACTGAAGCTTGCTGCGCTCGGAATGCGTCAGTTTCGAGAGATCCTCGGGCTGTTGAACGACGTGCGGAGTTAGAAAGATCAGGAGTTCGGTCTTCGAGTTTTGAGTGACCGTCCGCTTGAACAACTGCCCAAGCAGCGGTATGTCGCCGAGGAGGGGGATCTTGTTGTCCTGATTGATGCTCTGGTTGGAAATGAGACCGCCAATCACAACCGTGCGATCGCTGGGCGTCACCACGACGGTGTCCGCGGATCGTTTGTCGATCACCGGGGTGCTGACGGTTTCCGAGATCGCAACGGTCTTTTCGCTCAAGGCGGAGATCTCCGGAGTGACGATCATCTCAACGAGGCCCGCCGAGGTGATGAAGGGAGTCACCCGCAGGATGATGCCGATGTCCTGGTATTGCACGGTGTTCGTCGTCTGACCGGTGTCGCTGATCCTCGAGTTGGTGATGAAGGGAACCTCCTGGCCGACCATGATCGTGGCCTGCTGGCTGCTGCGCGCCAGGATGGAGGGGCGGGAAAGGATCTCGGTTTTTCCCACGGTCGACAGGGCGTGGATTGTGGCATCCACGTCTGCGTTCAGGATATTGAAAAATCCGCCGGTCGTGGGTGAGCCGAATTTCGTCGCGGCCGTCGAGACAATGTCGTTGCCCAGATAGGTGCCCCGCTGGCTGAACTCCGCTCCCAGATCGAGGTCCTTGTTGTGCGTCACCTGCATGAATACGACATTGATCAGGACCTGCGGTTTCGGTCGGTCCAGACTCTCGATGATCTCCTTGATGTTCTTGTTGGTTTCGTCGTCGGCGACGACGATCAGGCGCCTTGTGATCGGATCGCTGCTGATCATGGCGTCGCCAAGCATGGTCGAATTCTGGTACTGTCTGTCACCTGCGGTGCGACCGCTGCGGGATGCGGCGGGACGCTGACTGGTGTTGGTCGTGCTGGAGCTGCGGTTTCCGGTCGTGCGGCTCGGCGTTCCCGGACGCGTGGTCTGGGCGGCGGCGGGCAGCCATGCGGAAAGCAGCGACAGCATCGCAAGGAGTCGGATTGAAGAAGATCGGAGGAGAGTCCTCATGGCATGAAAGGGATTGGGTGATTCCGTCAGCGCTGACCGCGGCTGGATGAACTGTTGAGCAGGCCGCTGGCACTCTGCTGGCTGTTGTTGTTTGCACGGGCCGAGAGCGGATCACTCTGGTTGCTGCTTGTGCTCCGGGACGTGGTGCTTTCAAAGAGGTTCTTGAGGACATTCTCGACCTGGCTCACGTCGGCGTTCTCCAGGGTGTAAACAAACACCTTTTGTTTGCGGGCGCTGCTCTCGTCCAGTTGGGCAATGATCTCGCCGATCTGCAGCAGCGTGTCCTTTGATCCGGTGACGATGAGCGACTGGGTGCGGGGATCGGCGACTGCGGTGACCGGAGTCGTGGTTCGACTGCCGCTATTGCTCCGGCTGCTGCTGTCGCGGCCCCCGTTTCTGGATCCTGATCCGCCCCGGTTGGACAGGAATGCCGCGAACCGGGATTGGCTGCCGAACGGGAGTCCGCCCGCCGTTGACGCGCCGCCGGGAGCGCCGGAATTCGGGTAGAGGTTGGTGATCAGGTCCGCCATTTCGGTCGGATCGGCGTTGTGCAGCTTGAAGATGCGCATCGCGGCATCACTTTGCACCGAAAGATCGAGCGCCGACACGATCTCGACGATGTGCCGGACATTGAGATTGGTGTCAGTGACGACGAGGGAGTTGCTGTCCTCGTTGGCGGTGATTGTTGCGCTGCTCGGAACCAGCGTGGCGATGTCGACGAGAACCTTTGCCGCCGTAATGTAGCGCAGCGGGATGACCTGCATGATCATTTCGGCGTTCGCCGGGATTTCCCGGGGATCGTTGCCGGTGCGAATCGGAAGATTCTTCTTCTTCGCCTCCTCCCGCGATGCGACTATCAGATTCCTGCCCTGCAGGGTTGCCGTGTAACCGTTCTTGTTGAGTGCCAGATTGAGAAGCTGGATCGCCTCGGCCTTTGAGACCGGCTGCGCGCTCCACATGTCGACGGTGCCGCGGACGGGTGTCTCCAGGATGATCACGAAGCCGGCTGCATCGCTCATGTAGTTGAGAACGGCTTCCAGCGGCGCGCCGCGGAAGTTGAAGCGAAGGGTGCCGTCCTTCGGGTAGCTGGAGCTGGAGTCCGGGCCGGTTGTTGCGGCCTTGACGGCTGGAAGCGTCTCGGCTGGCGCCGCCGGCGTCTGGGCGGCCAGTCCGCCCTGCAGCAGCAGGAGCGCGGCGATCGATCGGCTTGCGGGGAAATGAGGGATTTTCATTCGGTCAGTTGTTTTTGGCGTTGTTCCATCAGGCGGCGCAGCGTTGCGGGCGCATCGCTTGGGATGGGAACCGGCGTGTTGGGAGAGGCGGAGACTGCCGCAGGAGGCGGTGGGCTGTCTCCAAGCGGCTGCAGCACGGTGCTGACGATCCAGTCTCCTCCCTTGCTTCGGCGCAGGGATTCGCCCAAGCGCAGCGTAAGAATGCGTTCATTCGAGGTCAGTGAGACGCTTCGCGGAGCAATCTGGGCAACCGTGAATCCGGCGATGGAATCTCCGATTGGGATCGTCTTCTGGTAGCGTGGATCATTGCCGTCGAAGAATGCAAAGAGGCCCTTTTCATATTGAAGGGTGCCGACGAATGTGACCACTCGATCCGTCGGCGCGGGCGCGGTCGGCGCGGTTCCGCGCGTCATGCGCGGCAGCCGGCTGGAATCAAAAATGTTTCGCTCTCCGATCGAGCGAAACCGGTCGAACATGTCCGCGGGCTGACGGGCCGGAGCGGGGTCGGTCTGCCGGAGATCGTCGCGGGATTGCGCATGAAGCACGGAACCGCTCATGAGATCGAGGATCCCGATGGCGCCCGCGACCAGGAGCGCGGTGCGGCGAGCGGCGAGCCGCAATGAGGACTCGGAAAATCCGGCAGCGCGGGAAATCATGGCCTGCCTTCCAGGGCGGCGAGGCGCAGGCCGCTCACGGTCATTCCGATGGACAAACGCTGACCCTGGTCGTCCCGACTGGAGAGTTCGACAGCGTCAATCCGCAGCGCGAGAGGGGATCGTTCCACGTCGTAGAGGAGCCGGACCAGGTTGGCGAGTGATCCGCTTGCGTCGACGCGACACTCGAGCACGGAGTAGCGCGGATTGGCGCCGCGTTTCCATTGCGGTTTGATCGATCCGATCTCGACGCGGCTGTCCCTCCCCCACTGGTCAAACGCATTGAGCACGAGCTGCTCGGCGATGGCAGCGTCCTTGGGCAGGGCGCCGTCCTGAATCTCCTTCCAGAGCTGATGGGTTCGCTCGGAACGCTCAATGCTCGCGGCTCCGGAAGCGAGCGAGCGCTTGAGAACCCCGATCTCCTGCGAGCGTGCGGTCCAGTGGCGGCTCAGCGGGGTGACCAGCAGTCGATCGACCAGAAACAATGCCACAATTGAAATGGCGGCGATCATCAGCAGGCGTTGGCGGGGGATGGCGCTCATGATTCCGGGGTGCGTGTGACCTGGAAGGTGAAGGAGAACTGGGCGGGTGATTTCCCCCGGATCTGTTCAACCTTGAGATTGGCGACTTCCGTCCGCTGGCGCAGTTTTTCAAGGGAAGCCAGAAGTGCGGTGTTGTCACGGGTGACTCCGGTGACGGTCACGCTGGACTGATTTCTGATCTCGAAGGACTTGGCGGTAACCGTGCCGTTTTCCGGAAAAACGTCGGTCACGAGACGGAGGACCTGAAGCGTCCGGTAGGAGGTGTCATGCCACGGACGAAACTCGCGGATGCGCGCCTGCAGGCCTTCGAGCTCATCGACCTGCGGCTGGATTTGCGCCCATTCACGACGGAGGTTCCAGGTTTCATATTCCCGCCAGGTGAATGCCGCGACGATTCCGACGATTGCGACAGCCAACAATGCAGCGGCGGAGCGGAGGCGTCGGCGATTGTAGCGGCGGGTCCACCGCTCCCAACGACTCGGCCGGGGTGGCAGGAGGTTCGGAAGTTCGCCAGCGGCCTGCAGACCGCGACTGGCGATGGCAGCGGCGCTCTGCTGGAGCGTCCATTCGGCGATTTCCAGCGAAATGGACGCCGAAGTTGCCCAGCCGGCGAGCAATTCGCGGATGACCTGGCATTCGGAAGGCTCACCAAGCAGACGAAGCTTGCGGATGCGCCGGCGGATCGGAGGCGGACATTCCTCGAAGGTGATGCGGATGTCGCGGACCAGAGCGGCGGGCGTTTCGATCGTGGATGTCAGCGTCCGTGCGGTCACCATCCCTTTTCCGAAACTGATGGTCAGGGATGGAGGCGATTCCGAAAGCAACAGGGACAGGATGCCCTCGTCCGCTGCCTCCGCAGGCTTCGGAAGCGCGGCTGGATGCAGCGTGAAACGGATCGGCTTCAGACCGGCTGTCGAGAGCAGGTCGGACATGCGATCGACGTCCGTCCGACGAATCGCGAATTGGGTGATGATGGTCACACCGTCGATAGTCTGAGTCGACCGGGTGATGAACAGATCATCGCGTTCGCAGGGAAAGGCGCTTTCGGCCTCCAGTTGAAGCAGGCTTTCCGCGTCGGCTTGCGGCAGGCCCGGCAGTTCCGTTGCCACGGACATGGACCATTCGGCGGGGAGTGCGACGATGCAGCGCCTTTCGCGCACACCGGCACGCGTCAGATGTTCGGAGAGCCGCGCAGCGGTTTGGGGTGGATCATTCCAGACGTTTTCAACCGGAAGCGGGTCGATCGGAGCCGCCTCAATCGAATCCGCGGCACCGGATGCGTGTGCGACATGGATGCCTCGCCGGCTGAAAACCAAGCCGAGCAAGGAAGCTTTTCTGGATGAGATGAGTCGGTTCATCGCCTGGCAACAAGGTGATCCCGCAGTTGATCGCGCTGGGCCGATCCCAACGCCCATCCCGCTGCCGTCAAATCCTGCCGCGAGAGGATGCGCGGCAAATCCCGGCGGGTGTCAAAGACGAACTTGGCGCGCGAATAGCCGCGACCGTACGGACCGACGGCGACGATATCGGCTGAAAATTGGTAGGATTGATCGGTCAGATAGCGACCCGCGCGGACTATGGTGGCCCGATCCAGGACCTCCGGCAGCCAGGCGAACGAGGAGAGCGCATCGGGGTGAGCTGAGCGGTAGGCAACGATCGCGCGAGCCTTGTCCCAGTCGAATCCGGGAATGCAGGCGAGCACGGCCTCCGGTGCGGTATTGACATTGATGAGGCCCGTCACGTCGGTGCCGGTGATGTCGGTGTGTATCTGCTGGAATTCCGCCGCGGTGAACCGCCCTCGAATCATGAATTCGGCCACGCTCGCCACCGGTGACGACCCCACGCCGCTGAGAATGGACTGCGCGCGCGCTTCGCCCAGCTTGGTGGAGAGCAGTTGTACAAGCCGGGGGCGCTGGTCCGGCAGCTGCACATTGATGCGCTGTCCGCCGTCGGCGCGTGTCCGGGGCTGGCGGGAATAAACCGTGACGTATTCGAGGATCCCGGGCGAAAGCACCCCATCGCGGTCGTCCATTGGCTGGCTGGCATCTCCGTCGTCCTCATTCGGATCCAGTGTTCCGTTTCGATTGGTGTCCTCTCCGAACAGAATTCGCAGCGTCGCACCGTAGACCAGACGCAGTTCATCAATGCTTTCAAAAGGGGCGTTTTTCGCGAGACGGGGCGGGTCCAGGCGGGCGTAGGTCTCGTCCTCGGCTCCATTTTCCGTCGGCTCGGAATTGCGATCACGCCAGTCGATGATGGCTGCCGCAAGCTCGATGGTCATTCCCGGCAGGGCCTCGAGCATGGCCCGCGAGGCGGTGTTGATGTTCAGCTTGGATGCCTCATCCACGATGTTGAAGACAGGGTCCGTCGACGGTGCCAGATTCGGATCGCGACCCAGGATCCAGAAGGCGGCATCGCCCACCGGAACATCCTCGGCAAGATAATCGGTGGAGAGGGGGAGCGATCCGTTCGCTGCATGCCGGCTCAGGACGAACTGGACATAGCGTGCGCCGCCATCGACGGCGGACTCGGCGGCAAGCGACACCACTCGATTGTCCGCGCTGCGAAGCTCCATGGCGGTGCTTTCAGCGAAGTAGAGCGCCAGCGCTGCAAGTCCGAAACACACCCACATGACAATGATCAGGATTGCCCCGCGTGTGCCGCGGATCGCCATTGCGGGCGATGATCGGTGCGAGGCAGTCATGGCACGGCCTCCGGCTCCGGAGAATCTGTTGCGGCGAGGCTGACAAAAACGGGGATCACCATCTCGACCGGCGCGGTTCGCGTGGCTCCGTCGTTCGAATCCTCAGCCAGCTGCAAGGTCAGACGTACCGCCTTCGGCAGGGAGGCAGTCGCCTCTGAATCCCAAGTGTCCACCCAGGTGCTGCCGTCAAAATATTCGAAGAATGCCGAAGCGACATTGCCCAGGAGCCACTGAACCTCCGGCTGGTCGGCGGTGGCCGTCAGCAGATTCCGGCTGAATGTGCGAACCAGGTCATACCGATCGGGGTCGGGGCCGGGTTGCAGGTAGTAAGCGACGCGCTGGGCGTCGGCAAAGGGCGTGAGGGGACTTATCTCACCCGAGTTTGTGAAAAACTCCGCACTGATGCGCTCCCCCTGGATCGACGAATCCAGGTTGTAATCCACGGCAGTCTGAAAGCTGGTCGCGATTGTGCCGCCCGGGAGCATCAGTCCCAGGAAATCCTTTTTTATCCGATCCAGAGCCCGGTAGAGTGACAGCTCCTGATCACTGCGTCGTTGAGCGGTGTTGCGCAGACGAAGGGCGCCAAAGAAGGCTCCCTGAACCGCGAGGACGACGATCGCTCCAACGGCCATCGCAAGGATGACCTCAAGGAGAGTGAATCCTGACGCCTGCCGCGGACGCCGGTTGGTTCGCGAAATTTTCATTCAAACTGAACGGACGTGGCATCGGGATCCGTTTGGGTCAGGGTTGGGTCGTAAAGCGTGCCCATGCTGACGTCATAGCTCTTGCCCTGAACGTCGAAAGTGACCTCGACCGTCACGAGATTCATGGCGTCCATTTCCCAATTGGACGTCTGCACGCGCCAATCGTAAGTATTGGAGCCCTCTCGAGCCTGACCGGATTCGGACCCGATCTGGCCTGTCACGACGAACTCGTTCAGAATGCGCTTCGCAATCCGGGCGGCACCGGCCTTTCGATCCGCGACCGTTCCCACCCGATTGACAATGCTCACCCCTTCGAGCGCCACGGGGATGATCACTGCCATGAGCGTGAGCGAGGCGAGGACTTCGGCCAGTGTGAACCCCCGGCTCGGCCCGGGCGAAACGGTCGCGCGTGGGTTCGCCACGGCTCCATCTCTGGGGCGCATGGCCGTCGCTGAAAGGCAATCCCGCGCGTCGCGATTCATCATCACCCGTTCCATCTTCATTCAGCGATTGGTTTTTCCGCCCACAGGGATGAGCTCATAAGCGAGGCCGTTTGACATCAGCTGAAGGGAGACGGCGGATAGATCGTCCTGCCTCAAAATCACCTGAGAGACGCTGGCTGCGTCAACGAGGCCATCAGGCCGAAAGAGGATGCCCGCTGGGATCGAGTGCTGAGGCATTTCATCATCCTCGTAGGGGGGCGGTTCCGTGGAAGCGACGGTCTCGATGGTGACGTCTCGATCGACATCGTAGACGACCGAGCGTTCGTCCTCATCGGAGAAGCCGGCTTGAATTTTGAGTCCGTATTGACGCGCGGAGGCGTCGATCCAGAGAAGCATTGGGTATCCCTCGGTGGCGGCGCGACTCTGCGCATAGTGGGTCAGCGACAGGAGACGCCTCGCCTCGCGGTCGAGCGCGCGCCCGCGGAAGAAACCGGCCATTTGTGGCACCGCCAAGCTGGCTGCGATGGCAAGCAAAGCCATGACCAGAATGAGTTCGATCAGCGTGAAGCCAGAGCGCGGCCGCGATGAACCACGGCTAGCGGCCGGCAATCGCTCCGTTGAAGATGTCATCCGCGGTATTGAGCTGTCCGTCGGGGCCCGCCGATCGCAGGTCGTAACCCGACGGATTGTTGCGACCCGGAAATTCATAGACATAGGGGTGACCCCACGGATCGAGGGGAATGTCGCTCTTCAAATAGGGGCCGCGCCAGCCGGAAACATCCCCCGGGGCGACGACCAGCGATTGAAGGCCGGCTCCACCAACGGGGTAGGCTCCCGTATCGACCTCAAAGGCATCGAGCGCCGTGCCAAACGTCGCGATTTGAGTCTGGGCGGCCGTGATGCGAGCCTGTTCCGTTCGTCCGGTGAATTTCGGAAGGACAAGTGCGGCAAGCGTGCCGAGAATGACGAGGACGAGCAGCAGCTCAACCAGAGTGAATCCGGAGGTGCCGCGGCGGATCGGGGATGACAGTGTGCGCATGGTCGGAAAAATCATTTGATGTGATCCTGCAGGGAGAAGATGGGAATCAGCATCCCTATGAAAATGGTGCCGACGAACGCGGCGATCAGGAAGAGCAGCAGGGGTTCAGCGAGAGACACGACGGACTTCAACTCGCGGTCGAGATCGGTTTCAGTCGTTCCCGCGATGCGGACGAGTTCCTTGTCCAACCGGCCGCTTTCCTCCGCGACGGATATCATTTCGATGACAGCCCCGGGGAAGAGCGATCGATTCTTCGCAAGGCTGACACCCAGCGGCTGCCCCTCCTTGACGCGATCGATGGAGTCGCTGACCGCGTCGACCAGGATCTGGTTTCCAATCGAGCGCCGCGCGACATTCAGTCCGCTGATCAGGGGGACACCGGCTCCGAGCAATGTTCCCAGCATGCGGCAGAATCGCGCCATTGCGTACTGGGCGGTGAGTGAACCGATGGCTGGAACCTTGAGCAGGGAGCCCTCCCAGGCCCGTCGTCCGCGTTCCGATTTTAACCAACTGCGGAGCACCCAGACAAGCGCGGCAATCGCCGCCGCAACCAGGAGGCCGTAGCTCCGGATGATTTCACTGATTCCGACGATGATCTGCGTGATGAGCGGCAGCTCGGCATTGAATCCCTTGAAGACCAGTTGAAATTTTGGAATGAAGAAGACCAGGAGAAAGATGATCACGGCGATTGCCAGGACCAGCAGCACGGCGGGATAGATGAGGGCGGCTGCGACCTTCGATTTCAGTTCCTTCTCCCGCGACTGAAAATCGGCGATCTGCGCGAGGACCAGGTCAAGGAATCCGCCCGTCTCCCCGGCCTCCACCATGGCGACATAGACACGGGGGAAAGTTTCCGGCGAGAGAGCCATTGCGGACGACAAGGACATGCCGTCGACGACCCGGTCGTGCAGCTCCTTCCATTTTGCCTTGGCCGTTGGAACCACCGCCTCCCGATGAAGAATGCCCAGCGCGCGGCTGAATGGGACGCCTGCAGCGAGCAGACTTGAGAGCAGCCGGGTGAAGTTCTCGAGGATCCTGGGTGTGATTTGTCGCGGGCGATGCCAGAGTGAATTCGTGGCTTTTCCCTCGGGGGATGCCGGGCGGGCCTTCGATTTTGAATCGGACTCGGAGGACAGGTTGTTCCCATTTCGTGACTCAGGTTTTGGGTGTCCCGATGAGCGATTGCTGGACTGAGCACCCTCAGTCAACCGGATCGGCTTGAGCCCGCGACCCTCGATCTCACGCAGAGCCTGCTGTCGACCGCCAGCCTCCAGCACGCCTTCGACGACTCCACCGTCTGACTGCAGGGCCTTGTAGGTGAATGCAGGCATCAGGCGACGGAGTTGCTACCGACAACGAGGACCTCATTGGACGGAGAGGCGCTCAGAATCTCGTCGATGGTCGTCAGCCCCTCCCGGACCAGGCGCCGACCATCCTCGGCGAGTGTCCGCATGCCACCATGCATCGCCGCGGCACGCAGGAGATCGGAGGAAGCGTTTTTCAGGATCAGTTCGCGGATTTCGGCGCTGTTGTCCATCCACTCAAAGATGGCGTGCCGCCCGTGATAACCCGTCTGGCGGCATTCACGACAACCGACAGCCTGGTAAACCGCGGTGTCTGTGTTAAGTCCGAGGCTGCGTTTGAAGGCTGCTGCATCCGGTCGATCGTCCGGTCGTTTGCAGTGGGGGCAGAGGAGGCGCACAAGGCGCTGTGCGAGGACCGCCTCCAGTGAGGAGGCGACCAGGTAGGGCTCGACGCCCATGTCGACCAGACGGGTGATTGCACCCGGGGCATCATTGGTGTGAAGAGTCGAGAAAACCAAGTGCCCGGTCAGTGAGGCCTGAACGGCGATTTGGGCTGTTTCATGGTCGCGAATTTCGCCGATCAGGATGACATCCGGATCGTGTCGCAGGATCGACCGCAGGCCGCGAGCGAATGTGAGGCCGGATTTTTCGGAGACCTGGATCTGATTGACTCCGCGCAATTGGTATTCGATCGGGTCCTCAATTGTTATGATCTTGCGCTCGGCATCATTGATTTCCTGCAATGCGGTGTAGAGCGTGGATGTTTTTCCGCTGCCAGTCGGTCCGGTCACGAGGACGATGCCATGAGGAAGCTGCAGGACCCGCTGCAGGCAGGCCAGCTCCCGTTGAGCCATGCCCAGATCTCGCACGCCGCGGAGTGCCGCATTCTGGCGCAGCAGGCGCATGACGACCGCCTCGCCGTGCAGCATGGGGATGATGGATACGCGGATGTCGATCTCTGCCGCATCGATCTTGACCTTTATCCGACCGTCTTGAGGAAGTCGCTTTTCCGCGATGTTCAGGTGGCTCAGAATCTTGACCCGGGCAACGATCGCAGGCTGGAAACGCTTGACCTGCGCCGGTACGGGAACGTCCTGCAGCACTCCATCGATGCGGTAGCGGATGCGCAGTTCATTCTCGAATGGCTCGAGATGGACGTCGGAAGCCCGCAGGTCGATCGCGTCCTTGAGCACTTGATTGACGAAGCGGATGATCGAGGCGTCCTCAGCCGCATCATCGAGATTGCCATCGCCGGCACCGTCGTCGTCGACGACCTGGATCGCCGTCTCACCGTCAAGGATGCCAATGGTGTCCGCGCCTACGCCGAGGCGTTTCTTCAACTCTCGTTGAATGATCTCGCCGGGCGCGAGCACCGGAATGAGGCGGAGGCCCGTGACAACCTTCAGGCCGTCGATTGCGCTGGAAAAGAACAGACGCGCCGTTGCGATTTCGATTGCATCGTCCCGGCGGCGGATGGGCAGCAGTCCATCGCGCAGGAGCAGTCGTGCCGGAAAGAGGGACAACAGGTCCTTGTCCGGGTGGGCATCGTCCAGCGTGCTGAAGGTCAGCCCGTATTCCTGCGCAAGCCAGCGCAGGGCGTTTTCCTCGGACACCGATGCCGCATCAGTCGTCGCCAGATAGGCGTGCGCATCCGTTTCCGTCAGTTGACGGGTCGTGATCATCCGACTGAGCAATTCCGGAAGGGTTCGCGAGACTTCGGGGGCTGGCATGGTGGAAAAACTGTCCGCCTAGGGCAGGAGACCCATCAGCACCGCGATGGCTTCCTGACGAACATTGAGGACGGCGCGCAATTCCTCCTGGGCGCCTGCGAGTTTTTCGGCATTCTGTTTGCGAACCTCCCGAAGTCGTTCGAGCCGCGCCTTGAGATCCGCAACCGTGGCATTGTTTTGGATGGCGGTCGAAAGGGCTTCCGCCTCGGGATTGGATCCGCCACCTGACATGCCAAAGCGGGATCGCGCACCGTCGCTGCCGCCGCCCGGCGTGCCCATGAAAACGCCGCCAAACAGGGAGTTTCGGCGCAACTCCTCCACTTTCGCGAGCCGTTGACTGATCAACGACCATTCCTCGTCATTGCTGACATCAAAACGCTGCCTCAGCGCATCCAGCATGCGTTGGCGCCGCTCTTCCAGGGACGTGCTTGCGCGGCGTTCCCTTCGAAATGAACGACCATCGGCCGGAGCGCCGTCATTGGCTGCTGAATTTGGCGACTGAGCACGGATCGTGACACACAGGCAGCCGAGCATTGCGACGATCGGAATGGCCCGGCGCAACTTGTGGTGGGACAGAGTCATGAGGATGGTTGATTGAAATGGATCAATGGCACGCGGAGGGACCTTGGGTTAGACGCCCGCGAGGGCTGGCCGGTATCATGCAAAGATCATTCATTGCTACTGCCGCTCCGGAAATTTCCATGTCCCTGCGCGACAGCGCGACAGCAATGGGATTGTCAGCCGCGACAATTGAGCTGACGATGTCCGTTGTGCACCGTTTCCTCCTGTTTTCGTGCCTTGCGGCGGCTGCGATGGGATCGCCGGCAACCTGGTCGCCGGGCAACCTGCCTCCCCTCGCTGTGGACGGGCCGACGCTGTGTCCAGGGCCCTATCTCACACCCGAGCAGGGTGCGGCGACTCTGGAGGAAGGAAGGCGCTACTTTAACGACGCTTCGACATGGAAAGCCTATGCCGCCCATGTGCGGGAAAGGGTGCAGGCGGGCGCGGGGCTGCGGCCGTATCCGCGCCGGACGCCGTTGAAGCCGATTCTCGGAGCAAAGCGCATTCATAGTGGCTACACGGTTGAGAATGTCGCCTTTGAATCCGTACCGGGGTATTTTGTTTGCGGAAATCTCTATCGTCCTGTGTCCGCCGCTGGTGGCGCTGCGCCGGTCGTGCTGTCGACGCACGGACACGGAAAGCGGATTGAGTCGGACGAGGACTACGCGCGCCAGGGGCGGTTCACGCCATGGATGCAGGCCCGTTGCGCGACGCTGGCGCGACTGGGTGCGGTGGTGCTGTCGATTGAAATGGTCGGTTACGGGGAGTCCATCGACCAGGTCTCGCAGGATGCCCACAAGCGCCCGTTTTCGCTGACGCTTCAAACTTGGAATGCGATGCGCGCGCTCGATTTTCTGCTGTCTCTGGATGGCGTGGATGCCACGCGGGTGGCGGTCAGCGGCGAGTCGGGCGGGGGCACGCAGACATTTCTTGTGACGGCACTGGACCAGCGTGTGACGCTGAGCGCCCCGGTCGTGATGGTATCGTCGTATTTCTTTGGTGGCTGCGCGTGCGAAAGCGGTCTGCCGATTCACCGCAGCGCGGATCATTATGCGGGCAATGTTTTCATTGCGGCGCTCGCTGCTCCGCGGCCGCTGCTGCTGGTGTCGGATGGCGATGACTGGACGAAGTTCACCGCGGTCAGCGAGTATCCCTTTCTCCAGCACGTCTATGGCCTGCTGGGCGTCCGTGACAGGGTTGAGAATGTACACCTCGCGGACGAAAAGCACGACTACGGCCCTTCGAAACGCGCGGCATTCCATGACTTTGTCTGCGGTCGCTTTGGACTGAATGCACAGGGGAAATCCGGCCGGGAGCTTGTGGCGGACGAGGCGGCCATCACGATTGAGGGACACCGGCAGATGCGGGTGTTCGATCCGTCCCATCCGCGACCCGCGCATGCGTGTGCGTCGATTGCCGAGGTCGAAAAGGTCCTTCGTTCCCTGCAGTGAATCGGGCGGGGTGCGGGCGAGCCTGAGGACACGCGCGGGGTCGTTTGCCTGGATGGGAAATCGATGCGGGTGATTTTTTCATGGCCGCCTGAAAGCGTTTCAGTTTGTCTGGAGATGAGCCCCGATGTTCGCCATGCGAGCAGTCTTGAGTTCGATTCCCCGGCACCCCCGAGCGCTGATGGCGGCGGGACTGGGTCTGTGCCTGCTTCTGGCACTCGTCGTGTACTGGAAGCTGAGCGCAGTGACACCTTTGGCGGATGGCGAAGCAGATATTTCCGTCATCGCGCCGCCTGAGACCGGCCCGCGGTACAGGGTGGCCGTCTGCGACTGGATGATCCTGAAGCGGCAGAACCTGGGCGCTTTTTCGCTCGCCGGGGAAATTGGAGCGGATGGCCTGGAGCTCGACATGGGCGGTTTGGGGAACCGTTCGAATTTCGACAACAAGCTGGTCGATGCCGCGATGAGGGAAAAATTTCTGGATGCGGCGCGCAGCAGCAGGGTCGAGATTGCGTCGATGGCAATGTCGGCGTTCTACCAGCAGTCCTTTGCTGAGCGGGAGAACATTGAAGCCATGCTGCGGGGGTGTTTTGAGACGATGAAGGCCATGGACGCGCGGGTCGTTTTTCTACCGCTCGGCGTTTCCGGGGACCTGGTCAAGCGTCCGCAGATTCGTCCGGCGATTGTGGAGCGATTGAAGCTGGCCGGAAGGATGGCGCAGGAGTACGGGGTGGTGGTTGGAATCGAGACTGCGCTGGATGCCGCGGGGGAGGTCCGGCTTCTGGACGAGGTGGGGTCGCCTGCGGTGAAGAGCTACTTCAATCTGTCGAATGCGCTGCAGAACGACCGCGATGTCTCAGCCGAGATCAGGCGGCTGGGGGCGCGTCGCATTGTGCAGATTCATGCGTCCAACACGGATGGCGTGTGGCTGGAAAAGGATCCGCAGGTGGACATGAAGCGGATCAAGGCGACGCTCGATGAGATCGGCTGGCGCGGATGGCTGGTGGTGGAGCGCTCGCGCGATGCGCGGCGGGCAAAGGATGTCAGATACAACTTCTCCGCGAACGTAGGCTACTTGAAGCGGATCTTTCAGGGGCGGTGAGGGGCCGCGAAATGCGATGAAGTCCACCCTCCTTTCGCTGCGGTTTTCTTGCTGCAGGTGCTTTCGCGCAAGCTGGTTTCGTTCATCGGATTCGCAGAAGTCGACGTCTGTGCCTCGGAGGGATCATGACGCATGCCAAAATGGCAATTGCAGGGACTGCACTTTCGCGCAATGGTGTTCCGCATGCCGTCAACCACTTACCGCCATCTGACAAGGATCCCCGGCATTCGTTCTGGCCGAACGATTGTTGAAGGAACTCGTATTGGCGTGCATGATGTGGTGAGCCTCTTCGTCAATGGTTCGAGCGTGGATGAAGTTTGTCGCAGCTTCCCAGGCGTCACTCGGGCGCAAGTTTACGAATGCCTCGCCTACTACGAGGATCATCGAGTTGAAATCGACGCTCTGGTTGCCCAGCAGATGAGTGAGGGACATGCGTGAGATTTCTTCTGGATCAGGATGTTCCGGAAGTCATTGCGCTGGTCTTGCGTCATTGGGGACACGGAATTTCGAAAGCTCAAGA
This sequence comes from Opitutaceae bacterium, assembly GCA_015075305.1. Classification (NCBI taxonomy): domain Bacteria; kingdom Pseudomonadati; phylum Verrucomicrobiota; class Opitutia; order Opitutales; family Opitutaceae; species Opitutaceae bacterium. The sequence continues at coordinate 128,203 of JABTUS010000004.1, forward strand.
GGCTCGTGTTCCGCCGCAAACGGTTTTGGACCGACGCAATTGTTTTCTGGCCAGCCGGGTGCGGATGTGTTGCAGAAGGTGACCGCGTCCGGCAGGTTGGTGCCGGTGTCCGGAAAACCATTCCATGAGCACTTATCTTCCTGATCCGTCCCGTTATTCCCGTGTTCCCTATGCGCGGTGCGGTCGGAGCGGGTTGATGATTCCGCGGATATCCCTGGGGCTGTGGCACAATTTCGGGAACGTGGATGCGCTCGAGAATCAGCGCGCCCTTCTGCGCCGGGCTTTCGACCTCGGCATCACTCATTTCGATCTCGCCAACAATTATGGACCGCCACCCGGCTCCGCTGAGGAAAACTGCGGGCGGTTGCTGCGTGAGGATTTTTCGAGTCATCGCGACGAGCTCGTGATTTCGACAAAGGCTGGGTATTACATGTGGCCCGGGCCCTATGGCGAATGGGGGTCGCGCAAGTATCTGCTTTCGTCTCTCGACCAGAGTCTCAGACGCCTCGGGCTGGATTATGTCGACATTTTCTATCATCACCGCCCGGACCCCAATACTCCGCTCGAGGAAAGCATGGGTGCGTTGTCACATGCCGTGAAAAGCGGCAGGGCCCTGTATGTCGGGCTGTCGAACTACAAGCCGCCTGAGGCCGAGAAGGCGATCGCGCTGCTTCGTGAAATGGGGACGCCCTGTCTCATCCACCAACCCAAGTACAGCCTGTTCGCACGCGCGCCGGAGGCGGGGCTTTTCGGTGTGCTTCTTCGAGACGGCGTCGGGTGCATTGTCTTCAGTCCGCTGGCGCAGGGATTGCTGACGAACCGGTATCTGAACGGCATCCCGACGGATTCACGCGCGGGGAAGAGCGACTACAAGTTTCTTCAGCCCGATGCACTGACGCCGGCCGTGCTCACCTGCATTCGGGCCCTCGATGGAATCGCGCGCGAGCGCGGTCAAACGCTTGCGCAACTGGCGCTCGCCTGGGTGCTGCGGCAGCCCGCGGTGACTTCCGTGCTGATTGGCGCCAGTCGCACGGCGCAGCTCGACGACAATTTTGGCGCGCTTCAGAATCTGAAATTTTCGGATCAGGAACTCGCCACGATCGAACGGATTCTTGCTGCCAAGGGGGGATGAGGCAGCGCGCTCAAGCGTTGCAGTGACTTGGATGGGGTGGCAACCCCTTGGTTATTCGCTTTCCTCGTCGTCGTCGGTCGGACGCTCGAGCTCCTCGCGGCACTCGTTTATCACGCGAAACCAGATTTCACGCAGATCGAAGAGCTTTGGAAAAATCTCATCACGCATTGCCTGCACATGCCGGCCCCCATCAAGCCTGGGGTTCGTCAGAAGGGAGAAGCATTGGTTCAACTCGCGGAGCGCACGCTTGAAAAGACTTATCGCCATGGCGTAGTCGCCAAAGTCGAGTGCATTGACGGCCAGCATGGCCTGCTCCTCGCAACGGTACAGTGCGGAGTGGACTGACAATGCGAATGCCTGTGGAATGCGACTGGGATCCGCAGCCTGCTTTTCCCATCCCTGCTTCAGGCTCTGACAGATGGCCTTCGTAGAGATAAAAATTGGATTCTTGTGGACGGTGTAAGGCTCGGAATCGTCGGAGTCCTCGGCCTCATTTGAGGCGGCAGTCTCGGGCGGGCCGTCATCATCATCGCTGCTCCACGACTCCTCGTCCCAGCCCATCTGGTGGGCCACCAGATCGATGCGGTCGGGCTTGGTGCGGTGCTTTTCGTACAGCTTCAAATACCTGAAAACCAAGGCATCCTGAGTGCGAAGGTAGTTTTCCCAGTCAAACTCGTTCCAAGCGAGTTCGCCGCGATCATCCCATTCGTTCTCAAAGGAGCCGTCAGATTCAGAATTACTCATTTCGAGGCACGACAGAAGTCGTGATGAGCAAGCTGCGTTCAAGCGGGGGAAACGCAATGAGAAAACCCTGATCGGGTCTGTGGTCGAGACTGGAAGTCACACCAGCATCGCGCATGCGCCGACGTGGACAGGGAATGCTGAAGTCACGGGAGCGAGGCGATTTGAGGATTCCGCGACATCGAATCTGCCGCGGAAAAACGAGCCGGTTCTGGGAGCATCGACTCGGCATGTGGTGACGAAATGTCGACGCTGGAGATACCCGTGAAGAAAATCCCAACAGAGGCAATAAATGCTATTGATTTGTTTTAATACCCTTTCAATCTAGCTGTGAACATGAACCAGATTCATCGTGAAGAGGTCTTTTTCTCGGGAAGGGTGCAGGGCGTGGGGTTTCGTTACTCGACGCGCCAGGTGGCGAAAGAGTATGAAGTGACGGGAAAAGTGGCCAATCTTGCTGACGGGCGCGTGCATCTTGTGGCTGAGGGAAATCACCGTGAGGTCGATGCGTTCATTGCTTCCGTCGAAGAGCGCCTGCACTTCCACATTCGAAAGATGGAGCGGCGCGTGCTGGCAGGATCGGCGGAGTTCAAGGATTTTGTCATTGGGTAGGCGCGATGACACCCGCGGTCGAAATGGTGGGTGTGAGTCATGAATATTGTGGAGGGGGACTCCACCGAACCGTCCAGGCACTGAAGGATGTCACATTCAGCATTGGAGAAGGCGAGATGGTGGGGCTGCTTGGTCCGAATGGCTCCGGCAAGAGCACGCTCATAAGAGTGGTGCTGGGGTTGTTGAGGCCGACCTCGGGTGTGGTGCGCATATCTGGCGGCCCCCCGGATTCATTGGCCAGCAGGATGCTCGTTGGCTTCGTGCCGGATTCCCCCTGCTACCACCGGCATCTGACAGCGCGCGAGCTGCTCGATTTCTATGCGCAACTGCACGGAATCAGCCGGCACCTGCGGCGAACACGGGTAGCGGCGGTGCTGGAGGAAACCGGCATCGGCCATGCGGCGGATCGCAGGATTGCGGGATTCTCGAAGGGGATGCTTCAGCGGCTCGGATTTGCGCAGGCCATTCTTCATGAACCGCGCATGCTGATCCTCGACGAACCCGGCAATGGTCTGGATCAGGACGGCATCGATCTTGTGGGCGGCATGCTGGCGGGATTTCGCGCGCGCGGAATAACCGTGCTCGTGGCGTCGCATCAGATTTCCCTCATGGAATCGGCGTGCGATCGGGTCGTGTTTCTTGTCGATGGACGGCTGGTGCACATTGAAACGCTGGCGGAAACACGGAATGGACTCGGTGGCGAGGCTGTCGGTGCGCAACGGAGCGTGGTTGAGCTGCGCGGAGAGCCTGGATTGCTGGGTGTCTATCGCGCAGTGGTGAAGTCGGCGCGCGGCGGGCGGCGCGCCGCATGACGAAGTGCAAGGCCGTGGGTGCATTGAAATTTGGTTGCTCGGGGCGCAGGGTGGTGGCGGTCGCGAATCAGGCGGTGCGGGAGGGCATGCGCCATTGCGTGCCACTTGGTTTCGGGCTGGGGATCCTGTTTCTTGTCGCGGGTGTCGGGATCCTGCGAAGTCTGCATTTCGGGACTGATCCCGTTGAATTTGTCAGCGGGCTTGGGCTGGCGGGGATGTCCGTTTTTGGCTGGTTGTGCACGATCGTTCTTACGGTGCAGTTTTTTCATGGAGAGTTTGAGGCCCGCACTTCGCGCATGCTTTTCACGAGGCCGCTGGGTCGGTTTGAATTCGTGCTTGGCAGGTGGCTGGGAACGGTGGTGCTGATGGGCGTATTTTTCGCTTCGGCCGCAGTGGCTCTCACTGGCCAGGTTGGCCTGATGGCGGATGCGGACGCCGGTGGTGCGGGGTGGCGGCACTGGGAAATCGTGTCGGGCGGCATGATCGCGTGGTTCAAGTGTGCGCTGCTCGCGGCCGCTGTGCAGTGCGCAGCGGCGGCGTTGTGTGGACGTCTCCTGGCAACCATGGCGGGAGTGACGATCCTTGTCATTTGCCATGCGCGTCCGGTGCTCGACGATGCGGCGCGAAGGATTGGGTCGCCGATTCTGGAGATGATCGTCCGGGGTGTGGCGAGGGCGGTTCCCGATTTTCCCAGTCTCGACATTGACCCTTTGCGAAGTGGAAGCGTCATGGACTTTCTCGGCGCAATTTCCCCGCCCATGCTCCATGGAGGCGTTTATCTTGTCGGACTGTTGATCGCGGGCGGGCTGATCCTGCGCGGAAGAGAGGCATGAGATGCGGGGAGGCTTGCCATGGGCATCGGCATTGCTGTCCGTCGCTGTGATTGTGGCGGCGGCATGGCTTGCCGACGCCGCGCGCGGTGGAAGTCAGCGCGCAGTGGGGCAGCTCACGGACGGACAGGCGCGGGGTGGGGACCTATCGGCGGCAACAGGCGTTGGGCGGCAATTCAAGGATGGAAAGCCCGGTGGCCCGCGTGTCGCGCTCGCGGATCTGGTCTGGATCGCGATGTCGAGTCGCTGGGAACAGTCGGAAGCTGCCGCGACGCTGCGTGCGGTGCGGCTGGCGACGGTGTTGAATCCGCGCTCGCTTCACTTTTGGGCCAACGGTGCGCGAATCATCGCCTTCGATATCGCCGCCTGGCGGATACGCGAAGCCGAGGCGCGCGGCCATGTGCCGGGCGCGGAAAAACGGCGAATACGGGTCAGTCAGGGACTTGAGGCTTTGCGTTTTCTGGACGAGGCGTACGCTCAGTTTCCGGAAAGCTCCCTGCCCTGGATCGAGAAGGCGCAGATCGAACTGCACGCGATGGGCGACCGCCAGGCTGCAGCCAGGAGCTTTGCAGTGGCGGCGGTTTGCGATGACGCACCGGATTTCTGTGCACGCCTGGCGGCGGAACTGCAGCGTATAGAAGGGCGTGCATCGGAGTCTCGGGCTTTGCTTGAATCGCGACCGGGTTCGATCATCGTTTCGAGCCAGCCGTAGAAACTGGCCCTTCTGGATGCGAATGGGACAGTTTCACTCTGTCGCCGAGGCTTTGGCAAAGTGGATCCGAAATATTCTTATTACTAACAAGTTATGGTACGAAATGGATTTGATTCTGAAAAAGATGTTGAGTGATGCTTAATATTGTGTAAGTTTACTAATTAACTAAACAATATGTCTGAAACCGGAACCCATCTGCATCCGATCTTTGAGCGCGTGATTTCGCGCCTTGAGAAGGAGAAGCGGCTTAAGCAGACGGCGCGAGCCATCTGGCTTTTTGGGCTGAGCGGTTCCGGAAAGTCCACGCTGGCAGTCGCGCTTGAACGCTCTCTCGCGGATCAAGGAGTGACCACCCACCTGCTCGATGGCGACAATCTCCGGACAGGGCTGAATCGCGGGTTGGGATTCAGCGACTCCGATCGTTCGGAAGGGCTTCGGCGGGCGGCGGAGGTTGCCAGGCTGTTTGTGCAGGCTGGAATCGTGACGATCTGCTCCTTCATCACTCCGCTGCGGAGCCAGCGCGAAACGGCCCGGCAGGTCCTTGGGCGGGAAGATTTCCTCCCCGTGTACGTGAAGGCCAGTTTTGAAACATGCGCAAAGCGGGATCCCAAGGGATTGTATGCCAGAGCGGCGAGAGGCGACCTGGCGCAGTTTACGGGACGCGATTCCGCGTTTGAGGAACCGCTGGCGGAGGAGTCCGTTTTTGTCATCGATACAGATGCGTTGTCGCCTGCGGAGTCATCGACGCGACTCCTGGAGCATGTTTGCGCGCGGATTCATCGGTAGGCACGCCTCTGCGCCTGACCGGCCTCTGTTCTCACCCAATGAGTTCCTATCACCTTACGCACCTTTCGCAGCTTGAGCACGAAGCGATCTTTGTGATGCGCGAAGTCGCCGCGCAGTTTGAGCGTCCGGCACTGCTTTTTTCCGGAGGCAAGGACTCGATCGTCATGGTGCGGCTCGCCCAGAAGGCGTTCGCACCCGCAAAAATTCCATTCCCGCTCGTCCATGTGGACACGGGGCACAATTTCGTGGAGACGCTGGAATTCAGGGACAGGCTGGTGAAACAGACGGGGGCGCGACTCATCGTTCGCCGTGTGGAGGATTCAATCCAGGCGGGTCGCGCGCAGGAGGAGAAGGGGCCGAATCCCTCCCGCAACAGCCTTCAGATTGTGACGCTTCTGGACGCGATTGAGGAGTTCAAGTTTGACGCCTGTCTTGGCGGCGCCCGGCGGGACGAGGAGAAGGCGCGCGCGAAGGAGCGGTTCTTTTCGCATCGGGACGAATTCGGCCAGTGGGATCCCAAGAACCAGCGTCCGGAGCTCTGGAACCTTTTCAACGGGCGCAAGCACCCGGGTGAGCATTTCCGCGTGTTTCCCCTGTCGAACTGGACGGAGATGGATGTGTGGCAGTACATCGCGCGCGAAAAGCTGGCGATACCGTCGATCTACTTTTCGCACCGGCGGCGCACCGTCAAGCGGGGCGGCGTGCTTCTTGCGGAGACGCAGTACATCACGCTGCTCGATGGCGAGGAGTACCGCGAGCGCGTGGTCCGTTTCAGAACGGTGGGGGACGCCACCTGCACGGGTGCGGTGGAGAGCTCCGCCGCGACGCTCGAGGAGATCATTCAGGAGGTCGCGTCCGCACGGGTCACGGAGCGCGGCGCGCGTGCGGATGACAAACGCTCCGAGACCGCCATGGAGGATCGCAAGAAGGCCGGGTATTTCTGATTCGAAGCATGTCATCCGACACAAATTATCTTTCCATGGACCTGCTCCGTTTCACCACGGCGGGCAGTGTCGACGACGGAAAATCCACGCTCATCGGGCGGCTGCTCTATGATTCCAAGGCGATCTTTGACGACCAGCTCGAGGCGATCGAGCGCGCAACCGAGCAGCGAGGCGAGGATCATCTCAACCTTTCGCTGCTGACCGACGGACTGCGCGCCGAACGCGAGCAGGGCATCACGATCGACGTGGCCTACCGTTATTTTGCGACACCGCGGCGCAAGTTCATCATCGCGGACACTCCCGGGCACATCCAGTACACCCGCAACATGATCACGGGGGCGTCGACGGCAAACCTGGCCATCGTGCTCGTGGATGCGCGCAAGGGCATCGTTGAGCAGACGTGCAGGCATTCCTTCGTGGCGGCTCTGCTGCGCATCCAGCATCTTGTCGTGGCGGTGAACAAGATGGACCTGGTCGACTGGTCGGAGGAACGCTTCAACGAGATCGTCCACAAGTACAAGGAGTTCGCCTCGCGGCTGGAGATTCCTGACATCCGCTTCATCCCGCTTTCGGCGCTGCACGGAGACAATGTGGTCGAGCCTTCGGCCAGAATGCCCTGGCACCAGGGCGGTTCGCTCCTTTATGCGCTGGAGACGGTTTATATCGGCAGCGACATCAATCATGTCGACGCGCGGTTTCCCGTACAGACCGTCATCCGGCCCAACACCAACGAGCATCACGACTACCGGGGTTTCGCCGGCCGGATAGCGGGCGGCGTCTTCAAGCCCGGCGACTCAGTTGTCGCATTGCCGAGTGGAAGGACCTCACGCATTGCTTCGATTCACGGGCCGGACGGAATTGTCGGGGAGGCCTTTGCTCCGATGTCGGTGGCGATGACCCTTGAGGATGAGATCGACATCTCGCGCGGCGACATGCTGGTGAAGGCCAACAATGCGCCGCAGGGCTCGCAAGACATCGAGGCGATGATATGCTGGTTCTCGGAGAAGCCCCTTCAGCCCGGAGGAAAGTATCTCATCCGGCACACGACGCGCGAGGCGAAGTGCGTGGTGAAGACGGTGCGCTACAAGGTTGACATCAACACGCTCCATCGCGTGCCGGAGGACACGTCAATTGGCATGAACGACATCGGCCGCATTTATCTTCGGTCCTCCCAGATCCTGATGTGCGACACCTATCGTCGCAACCGGGCGACGGGCAGTTTCATCCTCGTGGACGAGTTTTCCAACGCGACGCTGGCGGCCGGCATGATCGTCGCGACCAGCCACGCGGACCTGCCTGCGGGAGAGTTCATGGACATGGGCGGATTGTGACCGGGGGGCGAAATGCGAAACGCGAAGGCGCGGAGCACGCGGAGAAATGCATTCCTGTCAACCTGGAGGGGCACGCTCCGTCGTGACCTGGGGACGCTGCGGACCGCGGAGGCTACAGCAGCGGGGCGAGGAGGCGGCTGATGTCCTCGGCGAGATTGCCGAGGAGGCGCTCGCGGCGGCGGCGCTCGGGCGAGGGTGGACGGCAGTGTTCGAACAGGCCGTGCGCCCAGGCACGCATCGCTTCGACGTCGCTGTGCGTATAGAGCACCACGCCGATCTCGAAATTGACGAAGAGACTGCGCAGATCGAAATTTGCGCTGCCCAGCATGCCGACCCTGCCGTCGACGATGACGGCCTTGCTGTGCAGCATCCCGGGTGTGTAGAGCAGAATGCGGGCACCCGCGCGCTGCAACTGGCGCAGGTAGTGGCGCCGCGCGAAATCCGTGACGCGATGATTGGATCGCGCGGGAAGCACCAGTGTGACATCGCGCCCGGCGCGGGCCTTCACGATGAGCGACCGCAGCAGGACCTCGTCGGGAATGAAGTAGGGAGTGACAATCCAGATGCTGGATTCCGCATCCTGGATCATGGCCAGCAGACCTTCGTACAAGGTGTCGCCAGCCAGATCCGGACCGCTCGCGACCACCTGAAGAACGCTGGATCCATGTGAGGTCTCGGTGTTTGGCGGAATGTCCTTGTGCAGCAGGTGACCCGGCTGGCGGGAGGCGAAACTCCAATCCGCCAGAAAGATTTCATTGAGTTCGGCGGCGGCGGGACCGGAGATGACGGCACCGAAGTCGGCGAAGCGCTTCTTCCAGTGGGATGGGCCCATGTAGTCGCGGGCGAGGTTGTGTCCCCCCACGATGGCGGTGGCATGATCGAAAACGGCGATTTTCCTGTGGTTGCGAAGATTGGCGGTGCCGCGGGAGGCGAGGGGAAGCACGGGCAGGAAACGCACGACTTCACCTCCGGCCTCGCGAAGCGGATTGCAGAAGCCGTGAGCGGAAAACATGCATCCGACGGCATCCAGCAGCAGCCGCACCTTCACACCCTCGCGAGCGCGCCGTGCGAGCAGCTCGATCAGCGCGCGCCCCGTTTCGTCGCGGCCGAGTATGAAGGTCATGATGTGTATCGAGTGTTGTGCGGCCCGGATGTGATCCATGAACACGGTGAAGGCCTCGCTCCCCTCGGTGAGCAGGCGCACCGAGTTTCCGGTCACGGGAGGATTGCCGCCTGAGCGCGCGATCGTCAGTGCGGTGGCCGTGTGGCTCAGGGGGGAGACCGTGTGCGTGCGTTCCGCGCTCTCGGGCTGAAGCTTCAGCTTGTGCTTCATGATCCGGCGCAGCTTGCGTCCTCCCAGGAGCAGGAAAAGCGGAACGCCCAGGTACGGGATGAGCACGATCACGAGAAGCCACGCCACGGTGTTGCTTGGCGGACGCTTTTGGCTGAGCAGGCGGGCGATGGCGAAAACGGCGAGCAGGAATCCCGCCACCGTCAGCAGGTGGGTGACAATGCTTGTCGAGACGACATCCTGCACGCTCTCATGAGGAATCTCCATCGCTGAGCCCACTGCATGGAAAGAGGAAGCGAAGTGCAACTCCGCGATCGACGCCGTGCAGAAGTCGAAAACTCTGGCACGCCCGAGGCAGATGCCGCCGGAGACGCGACTGCACCTGGTCGAGTTGGCCACCGGTTACCGGCGACCTCGACATGCCTCAGCTCATCGGGCAGATTCGGTATTCCATCCTATGAAACGTCGCGATTTTCTGACCCACACCGCAGGTGCCGTGGCAGCCGGTGGGTTGCTGCCGTCATTTGCTGGCGCCCAGACGGGAAGTGGTCGCAGTGACATCCCTCCAAGCACGACCTATGTGCCGGGACCGCTGCCCAAGCCCGTGGTCAAGGCCGGGGAGTTCATTTTTGCCGCCGCCCATTTCGATCACAACCACATCACGGGCCAGTGCACTTCGTTGAAGGATGCCGGGGCGACCCTCAAATGGATCTACGATCCGGATGCTAAAAAGGTTGAAGCGATTCGGAAGCGTTTCCCGGAGGCTAGGGTGGCTCGTGCGTTCGATGAAATCCTGGCTGATCCCGAGGTGAGGCTGGTGACGGCGGCCGCGGTTACTTCGGAGCGGGGCCCCTTGGGCTGCCGGGTCATGGAGGCTGGAAAGGACTATTTTACTGACAAGGCTCCCTTCACGACGCTCGAGCAACTCGCGCAGGCCAGGGAGGTGGCAGCGAGGACCGGAAGAAAGTACATGGTTTACTATGGTGAGAGGTTGATTTCGGAGGCTGGCATGTTTGCGACACAGCTCGTGCAGGATGGGGTGGTGGGGAGGGTGGTCCAGGTTCTGGGGCTGGGACCGCATCGACTCAGCAAGGCATCGCGCCCCGCGTGGTTTTTCCAGCGCGAGAAGTACGGGGGGATCCTATGCGACATCGGAAGTCATCAATGCGAGCAGTTTCTCACGTATGCCGGCGCCAGCGATGCCACCGTGACGCATGCGGCTGTGGGGAATTTCGCGAATCCCGACACCCCGGAACTCGAGGATTTCGGCGAGGCATCCTTCACGGCGGACAATGGGGCGACCCATATGTTTCGCGTCGACTGGCTGACGCCGGACGGCCTTGGCACCTGGGGAGACGGCCGCACGTTCATACTCGGGACCAAGGGCTATATCGAGCTTCGCAAGTACATCGATGTCGCGCGTGAGAGGACTCCGGACCACGTCTATCTTGTCGATCAGAAGGGAGAGCACCACATCCCTGTGGACGGAAAGGTCGGAGCTCCGTTTTTCAGGCAGTTCATCCTCGATTGTCTGAACCGCACCGAGAAAGCCATGACGCAGAAGCATGCGTTCAAGGCGGCGGAACTGTCGCTGAAGGCGCAGGCGAGGGCCCAGTGGTTGACCTCGAAGGGCTTGTGAAGACCAAGATAGCCCTTGACCTTGCCGCCCTGCGGGCGCGTAATAGCGGGTTTCCCGCGAAATCCATCCGCCCATGAGAGACGACTACATCAAAGAAGCACTCGGCATCATCTCCGATCCCAATGTCCTGATCAATGTGGTATCCCGCCGCGTCAAGCAGTTGAAGCGCGGCAACCGGCCGCTGGTTGAATCGCTTGAAAAGCTGTCCCCCGAGGATATCGCCCTGCGCGAGATCATCGAAGGCAAGATCAGTTTCGAACTGGCTGGGGAGTCCGCAGCCTGAGCGATTTGCGCATCGTCGCAAGGATCTGAACCCTTGAAATTCCGGGCGGCTCCGTATTTGCGGCGCCGCCTTTTTTCTGCACGAATTCCATAGATGGCTGCCGCAAAGAAAAACGCATCCGATGCGGCTCGTTTTACCGAGATCCGCAATGCCAAGGCGCTTCGCGATTATACGATCGATGAGCGTTTTGAGGCGGGGCTGCAGTTGCGTGGGACGGAGGTGAAGTCGATCCGCGCCGGGCGGGCGCAGATCAACGACGCCTTTGGGCGGTACGAGAAGGGCGAGCTCTGGATGCATGGGGCGCACATTGAGGAGTACGCGTTTGGCAACCGATTCAACCACGATGCCAGGAGGGTGCGGAAGCTGCTGCTTCACCGACACCAGATCCGCAAGATCGGCCAGGCGCTGGAGGCGGGCGGCCAGGCGCTGATTCCGCTGCGGATGTATTTCAAGGAGGCGCTGGTCAAGGTGGAGGTGGCGCTCTGCACGGGCAAAAAACTCTTCGACAAGCGCCAGGATCTCAAGAAGAAGGCTGAGACGCTCGAAATGAAGAAAGCCTTCAAGTACCGCCGCTGATGAGTCTCACTTCCGTCACGGTGCGGGTTCCCGCCAGCACCTCCAACTGTGGGGCGGGTTTCGACACCCTGGGCCTCGCGCTGAACATCCACAATCACGTGACGCTGACCCGGATCCCGGGAGCGCTGCCGCGCGCGGAGCGTCCGTCCGATGAGCAGGCGCTTGCGATGGTTACCGAGGCGGCCGGGGCGTTCCATTCCGCGGTGGGGAGGGAGCCGGCTGGTTTTTCCTATCGCATCGAGGGCGACGTGCCCTCGGCCCGGGGACTTGGTTCGAGCATCACCGTCATTGCGGGCGTGCTTGCAGGGCTTGATGCGCTGCTGGCGGCGAAACAGTCGCGACATCGCCTGGTGGAGATCGCGACGGATCTGGAGGGACATCCCGACAACGCCAGCGCGGGAATCCTCGGCGGCTTCTGTGTTTCACGCTGCGATCCGGACTCCGGAAAGTACCGGGGCACGATCCGCTTTGAGCTGCCGGATGACTTGAAGTTTGTCACCGCCTCCCCGGCGCAGGAGCTGCTGACGAAGGCATCCCGAGGCGTGCTGCCCGCGACGCTTCCGTATTTTGATGCGGTAAAGAGCATCAACAGCGCCACCTATCTGGTGGCGGCGATCGCATCGGGGCGGTACGATGAACTGAGGCATGCCGTGTCGGACTTCATGCATGAACCGTATCGCCTTCCGGGAATACGCGGTGGAGGCGAGGCGATTGCCGCAGGCATTCGAGCGGGCGCGTACACCGGCTGGCTGAGCGGCAGCGGCTCGAGCGTGCTGTGCGTGGCGCGGGCCACGGCGGCCACCGCCGTGGCCGCCGCGATGAAGGCGGCATTTGCCGACAAGGGAGTCAGCGCCCAGTCCCGCGTGCTGACCTGCGACAACACCGGCCTGCGCGTGCTGTAGTCGGTCGCGCGGCGCTTGGGGAGATTGATCGAATGGAGGGGCGCGCTTCGTCGTGCCCTGGGGACCGGCGCTGGTGTTATCGCAGCAGGACCTGCCATTGGTTCTCGCGGGCGGATCGCGCGGCCTTGAGCGAGCCGAGGGCAACGTACCGCTTGTAGTCCTGGCCGGCGAGTTTGACCCGGGGCGATTCGTATCCGTCGTCGGCGAGTCTCTGCTGAAGGACCGTGTCGATTCCCTTCAACTGCGATCCACCACCCGTGATCACGATGTTCTGAAGCAGGGTCACCACGCTGTCCGAGGACGCGCGAGATATGAGCGTCACGAGGGCGGGGTAAATTCGATCGACAAGGCTGTTTGCGGAGCGTCCGAGAACGTCGCCGAGTTCCAGCACATGGGCCTTGCCGGCGAGAATGACGCGCACATCGATGGGTTTGCGAATCGGTCCGACATACGAGTGGGCTTCTTTGATTTCGCGAATCTTTGTGCGCGACAGCCCGTTGTTGGGATAGGTGCGATTGAGCTCCGTCTCGATTATTGAGTCGATCGCATCGCCTGCGAAGCGAATTGAGATTTGGTCGTCCGCGTTGGGAAAGTACCCCTGCACCAGACACAGGTCGCTTGTGCCGCCGCCGATGTCGACAAACAGGGAGTTGGTCACCGGATCGACATAGCCGGGCTGACCGACCCGGGACTCATCTCGGTAGCCGAGCGCTGAAAGGAACGGTTCGGGGATGAGAATGATTCGGTCGAACGCGCCCATGGCGGCCTGCCGGATGTTTTCGCGGGAGGACTCATCCGCGTTGGCCGGAACACCAATGACCGCTCGGATTTCCGCGAGTCCCGAGGGATCCGCGAGGCTGCGGATGTGACGCAGGAAATCACGCGCGGCGGCCATGTGTGCAACGACGCCTTCAGCAAGGGGAGGAATGACGGTCGCGTGGAGTGCGCTCTGGATGGCCTGGTCTCCGAAAAGAATGCGCGAGTTTCCGGAGATGATGCCATCGACAATGCCGTCCTTCACGTATCCGACGACACTCGGGACCACCTTGCTGACGGCGATGTCGCCGGAGCCCGCCGCGCAGGCGAGGACGCAGGACTTGTTGGTTCCCAGGTCGAAGCCAACCAGGATCACCTTTCGATCGGCGATTTTCGCGGCAACGGGCTGGGAGGGACTGGGCGTTGATGGCGCGCCCGTGTTTGCGGGCGATGCGACTGGACGTTCGGATGTGATGGTTGGCATAGAAAGAGCGTGGTTGATGGATGAAAGAAGCGGCGGGTGCCGAGTGTCAGTTGACCCTTGCGGTGCGAGAGTAGGGGGATTCCTGAGTCAGCATTTCATCCAGCAGATCGGCGATCGCGGGCGCGCTCCGGCTGCGCGGACGCTGGCAGTTGGCGGGCGCTTCGGCATCGGAGTTCGCCCCGCGGGGCCCCGGCTTGTGTAGTGGATTATTGGATGCGCGTGGCGTGGACCCGGCGTGGGAAGCGCCATGAGGCCGGTCCGCGAGAAAGCCCGCGGGAGATGACAGGTCTGTGAGAAGCCCGGCGAGAACGACCGCGTCGGCGACGCGTTCGCGCTCGCGCGTGAAAAGGCCGGACACGCCGGCCTCCGGCAGAAAGCCGGGACCGAATTGAATTCGGATTCGTTCGATGGCCTTTGAGAATTCGCCAGCCTGAATTGCCGATGCCTCGGTGGAGCAGCCCCGGGCTTCAAGCAGGCAGATCCTCCTGCAGAGCGAGGCAAGCGCCGCAACGGCGGATTCCCTATCCATTTCAAGTTGAGTCATGCGACGGCGTTCAAGGCGGAGATGCCGGCGCGGTAGACCCGGGATCTTCGGATCAGTTCACGCGAAGAGCACGAATCCCGTCGGGCTCATCGCGATGTCCGGCCGGCCCGATGCGCGATGGCTGTGCATGACACCCGCAATCCTCCGGCAGCAAGTGATCGCTGCAACGGCACAAAAAAAAGCGCAACCCTCAACGGGTTGCGCTGAAAAGAGGCATGGAGCCTGGTAGCGCCTAGATGACGTTGACGAGGCGGTGTGCCTTGTCGAAGGAGACTGTGCCGTCCTTGAGGGCGAAGAGCGTCCAGTCGCGGCCTATGCCGACGTTCTTGCCGGCATGGAGTTTGGATCCGCACTGGCGAACGATGATGTTGCCTGCGAGAACGGACTGACCGCCAAATTTCTTCACACCGAGGCGCTGGGAGTGACTGTCACGCCCGTTGCTTGATGTTCCCTGACCTTTCTTGTGTGCCATGACGTTGGATCCTTTTTGATTAGAGGGAGATGGAATCGATCTTGATGACCGAGAGTTCCTGGCGGTGGCCCTGCTTGCGCTCGTAGCCCTTCCGCTTGTTCTTCTTGAAAACAACGATCTTCCTGCCGCGCTTGTTTTCCAAGATGGTGGCGGTGACGGATGCACCGGCAAGCGTCGGCGTGCCGACCCTGAAAGATTCGCCTTCGCCGGTGGCCAGCACGTCCTTGATCGTGACCGTGTTGCCTTTTTCCGTATTCGGAAAGCGGTGCACGGTCAGGATATCGCCTTCTGTGACGACGTACTGCTGGCCTTGGGTTTTGATCGTGGCTTTCATAAAATAAACCGCGGAATAAGTGGCTTTTGACGACGGCAAGCAAGGAGATATTTGCCGAAGTCAGCCCGCCCGGCGAAATGCCCGGTGCGAGGCGGCCTGTAACTCGCCGCTTTCCAGTGGATCAGGGTTTTCCGGGTGCAACAGGCGGTCGGCTGGCTGCTTCATTTTTGGCTTTGATTACCGCATTTTCAGCCAAGATGTCCATATTTTGCATTTCTATGTCCTGATAGTAGTGCTGGCGACGCTTGTAATCGGAGGGCAGGATATCGCGAACCAGCAGAGCCTTTTGGGCTTCGAGCTCGATTGCCTGTTGCTTGCGAAGATTGGCGAGGCGGGCGGCTTCGCGTTCGGCGGCCTCGCGGCTCTTGCGTTCGGCTTCCTGCAGCCTTGCGAGGGCCGCGGTCCTTTCCCGCTCAGCAATCTCCGCTTCCCTTTCGCGCTGTTCAGCCAACCGCCGGGCCTCTCCGGTGGCTGCTTCGCGCTCCCGAGCGAGGCGTTCGCGCATTGCCGCTGCTTCGCGGGCGGCTTCTTCAGCGGCGGTGCGCGCGGCGGCGGTGGCGGCCTGTGCGGCTTGGAGGCGGGCGAGTTCCTTTTCGGCGGCCTCGGCATCCTGTTGCGCCTTGAGGGCGGCCAGTCGGTGCGCCTCGGCCTCCGCACGGGTCCTGCGGGCGGCGTCCGCAGCAAGATCCGCGGCGGCTGTCTTCCTTGCGGCCGCGGCTCGCGCATCCCTGTCCCGTTGGACGCCCTCCCGGTACCACTTGTATCCGAAAAATGCGGCGACCAGGGCCAATGCGGCGATGATGGAGAGTGCGACGGATTTGCTCATGGTGACAAGGGGAGCGATGATTTCCCTGCCGGATGGCCGGAATGGATATCCGTTGGCCAGGGATTGAATGCAAACCCCGGGTCAAGGCAATCCCGCGGCGGGGAATGCCATCGAATTTTCAAGCTACCGTGTCGGTCCGGCTTTGGAAGGGTCAGTGCTGGCGCTTGGGCTGGGGGCGATAAAACACGTAGTTCGTCAGGAAGCTCAGCCCGAAAATGCCGCTCAGCGTGCGGATGTTCCGCATGGCGCCGACGACGCTTGGCAGTGAACTTGCGGACGGTTCCCTGACCCTCAGAAGAAATATTGCGCCCGCCAGTGCAACCACCGGCTGCACGACGAAGCAGAGGTGATAGACGAGCAGCGGGTCGTTGAGCGTCCTCAAGCCATGTCCCAGGATCTGCCCGCCAAGGATGGGTGCGATGGCAGCGACGAGGGATGTGACCGCGAGGTTGACTCCGATCGCGAGCGATTTTGCGGGAATGGGCAGGAGTTTGAGGAGCATGGTGAACTGCCCGAGGATGAATCCCGCGCTGGTCATGCCGCCCCACGTCCAGAGCGGGTAGAGAATGTTGCGGTTGCTGACATCGAGGAAACACCAGGTGATGTTTGCCAACTGCCACAGTATCAGGGAAAGGGTCATCACCGCCTTGTTGCCATGGCGGTCGAGCATCTGTCCCCAGGCTCGCAGCGAAAGTGCACCCCCGAGAGCCGAGAGGGTGGAAAGCATGCCGACCTCGAACGCGGACATTTCTAGCTGTTCGAACATGAAGACGTGGTAAAACGGGCCGAAGGAGTTGGCGGCAAAGGACCAGATGGCTCCGAATCCGATGAAGGCCAGAAGGGACTTCGAGCGCATGATAAGCGCGAGCTGTTCCTTGAACGAGAGCGTCCCCTTTGGACGGGGGGCCTCCAGATTTGAGGATGGGGTGTCCCAGATCCACTTGAGGGAAAAGATTCGGAGGAAGACGGCCCCGACGATGATGGCTTGAAAGACGCGGATCGAGTAGGCCCAGTGGTCGAGAGCCCAGCCGGTGACCAGAAGGAACACGAGGGTCGACACGGACAGCAGACGGTTGCGCTGGCCAAAGTATTTGCCACGGAGACGAGACGGCACCCATTCCTGGATCCATGAGTTCCAGGCAACTCCCGCGAGGGATGCGGCGAAACTTGAGGCAAAGTACCAGATCGCGAGCCATTGCCCCGACGTCACCGGATCGTTCACCGGCATATAGCCGAGAAGGACAACCAGTGCGCCCCACGCCAGCATGTGAAAGCAGGCGGGAAGAAATGCCTGAACCTTCGTGGAAAGTCTTCGCGCAAGAAAGGGAGTCACGAAAACCTGCAGGAAGTTGCAGATGAACGGGAGGGCTGTGATGATACCAATGGTCGACTTCGGCAGGTGCAGCACCTTGGTGTACAGCGCCGCGAGAAAGACATTCACCGGCAGGGACATGGTCACGATCGGCATTGCGACCAGTCCGTCGGCTGTGCATAGAAGCAGCGCCCTCCTGAAGAGTTTCTTGTGCTGTGCTGTGGATTCTCGCCTGGAAGTCACGTTGTGGTGATAGAGTCGAAGTTGAACACATGTCGCGAATCATTGAAGCAAAAGAAATCAGATCGAAAAAAACGGTTGATTTGGCCCGATGGCTTGTTGGCAAACAACTGGTCCGGAGGTCGGGCGACTGGGATCCTGAGTTGCGCCTGAGAATCACCGAAACGGAAGCCTATGATGGCGAACGCGATCTAGCGTGCCATGCCTCGAAGGGGCGCACGCCGCGCAGCGAGGTGCTGTATTTGCCTGGCGGTGTGTGGTACGTTTACCTCTGCTACGGAATCCATGAGATGCTCAACCTTGTGGCAGGTCCCGCCGACTGGCCCGCGGCTGTCCTCATCCGGGGTGTGGAAGGAATCTCCGGGCCGGGCCGGATCACCCGCGCCCTGAATGTTGACCGCGGGCTCAATCGCGCCCCGGCGGAACCCTCGACCGGGCTTTGGCTTGAGGACGATGGGTTTGTGGCATCCCCCGCGAGGATCACGCGCACACCCCGGATTGGAGTCGACTACGCGGGACCGGTTTGGGCGGCGAAACCCTGGCGATTCGTCCTCACTCCCTATGCTGAATCCGTCAATCCCATCGAACGTGCTGCAACACGCGATCGATCGAAACATTCTCCAGCGCATCGCCGTCACGAAGGACGGTGACATCCGGCGCGAACGGAGCCCAGACGGCGGGATCCGTCGGGCCGAAAAGCAGCACGCAGGGAGTGCCGCACGCGGCGGCAAGATGGGCGATGCCCGTGTCGTGCCCGACAAAAAGCCGGCATGCGGCGATGGCGCAGGCGAGCAGTGGCAGCGGCCAGGTATCGGCAATCTGAATACGATCCGAGCCCAGCGTGGTCATCTCCGCGCGGACCGCATCCTCGGCTTCGCCCAGGATGACCAGGATGGGATCGGGGGCGAGGCGCTCAATCAGTTCAAGCCAGCGTGACGGAGGCCAGTTCTTCCTGGCGGATCCGCTTCCTGGGTGCACGGCGACCCTTCGCGCGTCCGGCATGAGCCGGCTGGCCGCTTCCCTGGCAAATCTGGCCGGGAGTGTCAGCCGGGCGTGCCGGGGAGGAGGCAGGTGAAGGGCCTCAAGCGGGGTGAAAAAGTGGGCGCATGCCGGACGGCTGATCACCTTGGAGCTGGATGCATGATAGCGCTGGCCGCCTCTCAAGGGAAAGCGCCGGGCGATTTCTCCATTGGGGTCCGGCCAGAAGTTGAGAACGATGTCGAACGATTCGAGCCATGAGCGAAACGCGGTCGAAAGCGGCCCGTCGGAGTAGAGCTCGGCCCACCGCAATTCGGACTGGTCATGGACTGCGCTTAATGTTCCGTCGAGCGCGGCCAGTTCGGCGGCCCGGGAGTTTCCAGCCAGATCGATGCGGGCGCCCGGCCAGCGTTTGCGCAGTGCCTTCAGCAGCGGCAGCGTGATGAGGAAATCCCCGAGCGCGCCTCCGCGCAGAACGAGAATCGACGAGACATTCAACGGTGGGCTTCCCGGACGGCCTCGGATACCGGGACTTCGTGTTCGGCGAGAACGAGGCGTGCGGAGCCGAAGCTCAGCTTGAGCTGCATCTGCACGGGCTGGGGGTGATCCGACTGTGACACCCAGACCCTGATTTCCCCACCGCGCTTGAAAACACCGCGCGGCGGCTCCGTTTCCATGCGGGGGGTCAGCCTCATGGTGTTGAAGACTCCCAGGGGGGATTTCACCTGCTCGAGCAGATCCGCTCGAATGACGACGGGATAGATGTCGCGACTGAAGTAGACGTCGACACTGCGGTGGTCGCCAAGTTTCGGATTCCAGTCACGCGTCTGGATGAGGGCGGTGATCAGGTCGACGGGGTCCGTTGCACCCAGCGCGAATTCCCGGTTGCGGTCCGGGTGAAGGAAGTCGGTGTGGGTGGCGATTCGACGATCGTAGTCGAAGAGCGTTTGAGTCCGCGTGTCCTTCGATCCGGATCCCTCCTCGCTGGCGGAGATGAGCCGTCCGGTCGCCATGTCGATCACGAGTTCGGACTGGTTGTCGAATCGATAGAAACCGCGAATGATTCCGCGCGACGAGATGCGCGTCGTCACGTGCATGCGATCCGCACCGGCCGTCGTCTCCCGGCGGGCCTGGAGGACGATTTCGCCGGCGTTGGAAAAAATTCCCCAGGTGATTTGAAAACGAAAGCGTTCTCCGTCCTTCAGGGCGGTGAATGGTCCGTTCGCCCGCAGCGCCGTGCTGCTGAAAAGCAGGGTCAGGCAGGCGAAGGCGACGTTTGGCATGCGGTGCATTGGGAACAAGGGGGAGGGAGCCGCGGATTCGAGCAAACTGAAAGTTTGAACCGCATGCGCCCTGCCTTGTTCCCCGGCGCTTGCCTCCTGCGGGATGCCGCCATGAGTGGTGGAAACGGTTCAATGGGTCGCCGTTGACATGATCGCCCCGCCCGGGTGTGGTGGGCTTTTGTGTCCATGACTGACAAGAAGCTCCCGTTCACCAAGGAAGTGCTTGAATCGATCGCCGCGAAGGTGCCGACACCGTTTCACATCTATGATGAGGACGCGATACGGGCGAACGCGCGTGTGTTCTATGAGGCGTTCAAGTGGGTGCCGGGTGGCTTCAGGAATTTTTATGCGGTCAAGGCGCTTCCGAATCCGCACATCCTTTCCCTGCTGAAGGAGGAGGGGCTGGGAGGCGATTGCTCGTCGCTGGCTGAACTCAGGCTGTGTGAGGCGGTGGGCATCACCGGCGAACAGATCGTATTCACGTCCAACGACACGCCGGCCGACGAGTACAGGGAGGCCGCGAGGCTGGGAGCGATCATCAATCTGGATGACATTTCGCACATCGATTTTCTGGAGCGCGCGCTGGGCGGAAAGCTCCCGGAGATGCTTTGTTTCCGCTACAATCCGGGTCGCCTGAAGGAGGGCAATGTCATCATCGGCAAACCCGAGGATGCGAAATACGGGTTCACTCGGGAGCAGTTGTTTGAGGGATACCGGATGCTGGTGAAGCGCGGGGTCAGGCGATTCGGCCTGCACACGATGGTTGCGTCGAACGAGTTGAATCCGGCCTACTTTGTCGAGACGGCGCAGATGCTGTTCGATCTCGTCGTGGAACTGAACCGCGAGCCGGGGATCCGGATTGAATTTCTCAATCTAGGCGGCGGCATCGGCATCCCGTACCGCCCCGGGCAGCGTGCGGTGGATCTCCATCTGGTGGGGACAAGAATCGAAGAGGCCTACCGGAAGACCATTGCCGCCTCGGGGCTTGATCCGATCCGCATCACGATGGAGTGCGGCCGCATGATCACGGGACCCTACGGCTATCTTGTCTCACGGGTGCTCCACAAGAAATTCACCTACAAGAATTATCTCGGGCTGGACGCCTGCATGGCGAATCTCATGCGCCCCGGCATGTACGGAGCCTATCATCACATCACGGTTCCCGGACGGGAGAGCGCCCTGCGGAAAATGTATGATGTCACCGGCTCGCTCTGCGAGAACAACGACAAGTTCGCGATCGACCGGGAGATTCCGGATCCCGCGATCGGGGACCTGGTGGTGATCCATGACACCGGGGCGCACGGCCATGCGATGGGATTCAACTACAATGGAAAGCTCCGTTCCGCGGAGGTGCTTTGGAGAAGAAGCGGCGGTTGGAAAGTGATCCGCCGGGCCGAGACGCTGGCGGATCATTTCGCGACGCTGGATTATCCGGGATTGCGAGGCTAGCTTCCTGAAAGGACTGCCTGGTGGAGCCCCTGTTTCGGCCGCCCTGCTGGGCGGCCGGGTTGCAGGCATGGACCCCTCCCGTGCACCAGCGTGCCTGCCTCATCGGGGCTGGCGCCTGAGCGGCTTCAGGGAAGGAAACGGCTGCGATGGCTCTCCTACGAAGACAGCATGTTTATGTGAATAAACATTTGAGTTGAACTTTACCCGAAAAAATTTTGCCTCCGGTTTTTCCCCATGAATATCCATCGAATTTGCGCGATCCTGCTTGTGCCTTTCCTTCCACTTGCCTCCCACGCACAGGCAACCGCGGGTGGCTCCCAGGCGCGGGAGGATGTCATCCAGCTTGAGTCGTTTACCGTGACGGGTTCCAATATCCGGCGTGTTGACGCGGAGACGGCGGTGCCGGTCACCGTCGTGGATGCGGCCGAGCTCGAATCCCGGGGTGTATCAACCATGGCGGAATTCATCGAGACGCTGGGGATTGCGGAAATTTCCGGGGTGACCGAGATCGCAGCGGGCGCCCAGTCGGCGAAGGGAGATGCTTCGTTGGTCGATCTGCGGGGGTTGGGCACGGGCAGCACGCTTGTGCTTCTGAATGGGCGGCGCCTGGCCCCGCATGCCATTTCGATGGCTGAAAACGGGGTCCCTTCACTTGCTCCCAACATCAACGCCATTCCGCGCTCCCTGATCAGCAGGATTGAAGTGCTTCGTGATGGGGCCTCCGCAATCTACGGGGCGGATGCCGCGGCTGGTGTCATCAACAACATCGTATCCCGCACCGCGATCGGCCGCGGGGTGACGATTCGCCTTTCCGACACGCAGCATGGAGGGGCGGGAGAGGTGAACCTGAGCGCCTACGACAGCTTCAAACGTAACAATACGCACATATCCGTGTCGCTTGACCATTTCCGCCGCGATGGCCTGGCGGCGCGCGACAGAAAGTTTTCAAGAGAAGACGACATGCGTTTGAATCGCTCCCTGCCGGCTCCTTGGAACGGGCTTCCCCTTGCAGTCACGAATCCGGATGGAACGAGCACGACGGTAAGGGACAATGATTTTGCCAACACGAATGCGATCAACCAGTGGGGACAGTGGCAGCGTGGGTTCATCCAATCCGACTACCTCACATTCGCAGGCTCGAGACCGACCGGCAATATCGGCATCTCGACAAGCGCCAGTCCTCCTGAAGGGGTTGCAACGATGACGGCGGCAGGGGTCTTCTATCTGGTACCCACTCCGGAGGGTGGCGTGAAGTTCAAGCAAACAGCTGCGTCCAAGAATATTGATAGCCCTGAAAATATCACTTACGCGAACGGCAACAACTGGCGCATGTTGATTCCGAATACACAGCGCACTCAGCTCGCCGCATTCGTGGATCATGACCTGCGCAACAAGATGTCCTTGTTTGGCGACGTTCTATTTTATCATGCGCACAGCACGGGACGACGCCCCGGCGTAGATTACAAACATCCGGCAGACCCAGGCTTGTATGTGCCGGCTGCAAGTGTATATAATCCATTCGGCGTCCGGTTTTACCATCCGACCGGAGCCCCCAACAGTGATGGCAGCCCCCGCTTGGTGGGTACGCCAGCGGATGTCCTTATTCTGGGTGGTGTATCGAACGGAGCAAACACGGATCCCTACCTGGGGATGCGTCCCCGCACATTTGATGTCAACAGCTATTCCTGGCGCATGCTGGGCGGCATTCGCGGCAGAATTGGACACAATTGGGAATGGGAATCCGCGATCATGGCGGCCGGATCCTATACCAAGGAGCTTGAGCACAACATGGTTCGTGAATCACTCCTGCGCAAGGCGTTGCTGCGTACGGATGCCACCGCGCTCAATCCGTTTCCAGTGACATTCAAGATTGCGAACAATCAGATTGTCGTCGACAAACCCTACAATAATCCCGCCTCGGTGCTGGATCCTCTTTTCATGGATGAAGACAGGTTGGGAAGGGCTGGAGTGTTTGTTTGGGATGCCAAGGCCAACGGGCGGCTCTGGCGTCTGTTTGGAGGCGGAGAGATCGGCCTCGCGGGTGGCGCGGAGGTCCGCTACGAGACGTATTCAGACAAGCGCAGCGCCTATGTGGGGATGAATCCCCCCGGTTCTGGAAGTCAATATCCGTTTCTGCGTGATGATGACAATGACGTCGTAAATTTGAGTCCCAACGTGCCGATTGATGCGAAGCAGTGGGTTTACGCGGCATATGCGGAGGTTGCGATGCCGTTTGTCGTTCGTGAAAACAGGGTTCCGCTGGTTCAGAGCCTCGAGCTAACCATGGCAGGGCGTTTTGAGTCATTTTCAATATTTGGAAACACTGCCAAACCAAAGGTAAGTCTGCTCTGGACGCCATTGGACTGGCTGAAAGTGCGCAGCTCATATGCGGAGTCATTTCGTGCACCAAATCTCGTACAGACAAATACAGCCGCCTTGTCACGTCGGATTGATGCCGATGATCCTTATCGCCTTGAAGTCACGCAATCGCCGTTTGACAATACACAGCGCCGTCTGAGCTTTCGGCGCGGCAATGACGCATTGGATCCGGAAGAGGCGCGATCGTGGGTCAACGGCGTCGTGGTTGATGTTCCGAAGGTCAAGGGGCTCTCCTTCACATTCGACTATTTCAAGATCGATCAGGACAATGTGATCGAAAATATCGGAACTCAGAATGTGCTGGACCTGGATGAAATGATGCTTCTCTTGGCGACGAAGAAGATGCTGGATGCGGGCACGCCCATCAATCAAATAGACCTCGGTTCAGGCACGGCAAGCTATCAGGGAAACGCCAAGGTGACACGCATGCCACTGACCGCGGAAGATCGCGCCGCATTTGCAGCATACAATGCAAATCCTGCGAACACGGTTAAACGGGCGCCTGTTGGGCAGTTTGTAAGTTTGGTTGATGACTACATAAATCTGAGTGGACGACGTGTGCAGGGATACGATATTGGCCTGCAGTATCGACTTCCCTCCACATCCCTGGGCAAGTTCAATTTCCGCGCGGACTCTACACACTATGTAATACGGACATCACAAAGTGAAACCGGAGCACCCTGGCTGAACGAACTTGGAGTGAATGGCAGGGCCCGATGGAGGGCATCTGCGAGTCTTAGCTGGAGCCGCGGACAACTGTCAGCCGGGTGGTTTACCAGCTATTTCGGCGGATTCGTTGATTCCTCCGCCGCGACTACTGCAGCTGTCTATAATACCTTGGGTCAACCAGGATATATCAAGCCATATGACAACAATGGCGTTCTGCAGTATCTCTACAATGTAAAGGCTTACGTTCAACATAATGCGTGGATTGGTTACAACATGAAGAATTCTCGAAGCAAATGGCTGACCAACATGAGCGTGCGGATTGGTGTCAATAATGTGTTTGATGCATGGCCGCCCCTTGCCGATGAAACTTTCGGCTATTTCACCGGCTCCGCCAATCCGCGAGGCCGGCAGTTCACGCTGGAACTTTCCAGAAAGTTCTGACGCAGGGCGATTTTGTCGCGAGGAAAGCAATCAGCTGATCTGAATTGACTGTCTTGCAAGTCCTCCGGCGACCTGGGCCCGTCAGCAGGGTTTTATAATGACTCGAGAAAATGCGATTGAGCGGCTCCGCGACTCTTCTGAGGAGTTTGATTTTCTGATAATTGGCGGAGGGGCGACAGGCTTGGGCGCCGCTGTTGACGCGTCGAGCCGGGGATACCGGGTTGCGTTGATTGAGCAGGCGGACTTTGCGTCGGGCACTTCAAGTTGCTCGACAAAGCTTGTTCACGGAGGAGTGCGATATTTGCGGCAAGGGGAACTGGGACTGGTTCGCTCGGCGCTTCGTGAGCGGGCGTTGCTCCTGAAGAACGCGCCTCATTTGGCATGGAAGGTGCCATTTGTAATTCCGAACTATGCCTGGTGGGAGGGGCCGTATTACCGCCTTGGTCTTGGGGTGTATGATCGTCTTGCCGGAGGCCTGTCAATCGGCCGCTCTCGATGGCTGTCGCGGGCGGAGACCGTGGAACATCTCCCCACGATCGAGACTGGCGGGTTGAGCAGTGGAGTACTCTACTATGACGGTCAGTTTGATGATGCCCGACTTGCTGTCACACTTGCGAGAACCGCCGTTGGAGAGGGTGCGGCTCTCGCCAACTATTGCCGGTGCGTCGGACTTCTGAAAGAGCAGGGATGCATTCGGGGAGCACGGGTTCGAGATGAGGAAAGTGGCCACGAGTTCGAGGTGCGCGCAAAGGTTCTCTTGAATGCAACCGGCGTGTTTGTTGATGTCCTGCGACGATTTGACGAGCCGGCATCCAAGTCCTTGGTGGCGGCGAGCCAGGGAATACACATCGTTCTCCCGCGCCGGTTTCTTCCGGGGAACTCAGGAATGATGATACCCAGAACCGATGATGGGCGGGTTCTTTTTGCGATTCCATGGAGGGATCGTGTGGTTGTTGGAACAACGGATACCGGGGGAGTGGAGCCATCGATGACGCCGGTACCCTTGGATCACGAGATTGAGTTTGTACTAGCGCACGCGCGAAAGTACCTGACGCATGATCCCAGTGAGTCCGACGTATTGAGCCTATTTGCCGGGCTGCGACCACTCGTGGCGGATCAAGGTGAGCAAACTGCATCGCTGTCCAGGGCTCACACCATACTTGTTTCCAAGGGGAATTTGGTTACGGTAACCGGGGGCAAGTGGACCACCTATCGCAAGATGGCGCAGGAATCCATCGACTGCCTCGAAACCGTGGGTGGGATGCAGCACCGCTTGTGCAAGACGGAGGACATGAAATTATACGGCGCTGTACAGGCGGATGCATTGGACACAGCAGGCTTGGAACCCTATGGCTCAGATGCGCACCAAGTCCGGGCGCTGGCAAGAATGATTCCCGGAGCGGATGCGAAACTCCATCCGGATCTACCCTATATTGAAGCGGAAGTGATCTGGCATGCGCGCAACGAGATGGCAAGAACCGTGGAGGATGTGCTGGCTCGTCGCACCCGTGCACTCGTCTTGGATGCGGCAGCCGCGGTCGCCGCCGCGCCTAGAGTGGCCTCGATTCTGGCGAAGGAGATGGGGAGGGATCCTGGGTGGGTCGTACGGCAGTTGAATGAGTTTGGTATTTATGCATCAAGATGGCTTATAGGGGAAAGGGCTGCCGTCCTGCAGGCTTGATATGCTTCGGAAGCTTCTTGAGCAGTCGCGTCTGAATTCCGCCTTCTGGCAAGGAATGCTTCTCCAATTGATCCAAGTCCACGATATTTTGATCAACGATCTTACACAATCAGCAAGTAGAGTCCGCCACCATGGCCTCCTGGTGTTCCGCATGGAGGTCTTATTCACATGCATGCAAGGTATCCCATGAAAACCACAATAATTGTCAGGTTGGCCAGTCTGTCACTGTTTCTGATCCTCCCATTGTCAGGCGTGCTTCACGCGAGTGCGCCAAAACCTAATATTATTGTGATACTCGCGGATGATATGGGCTGGGGCAACATCGGATGCTTTGGGGGGCCCATTGATACACCGAATCTGGACCGCATGGCCTCATCCGGCACGCGATTCACGCAATTCTACACCTATCCTCGGTGCTGTCCGACCAGGGCCATGTTGATGACCGGGCTGCACCCGCATGAAGTCGGGATTGGGCACATGACATTTCGCAGGCGTGGAAAGAATCCTTCGATACTAGAGGATCGGATGAAGGTTCCCGCGGCCTATCGAGGCTGGATACGAGAGACGATTCCCACTCTCCCGGAAATGCTCCGCGCCGCCGGATACGGCACGTACATGGCGGGCAAGTGGCACGTGGGAAACAGTGATCCGGCGACCTGGCCAAGCAATCGGGGCTTTGATAAATTTTATGGATTCATCGACGGAACTTCAGAGTACTACAAGCCGGCAGACATGCGCAGGGGCGTTGAAAAAATCCAGGTAAAGGGGGATCGCTACTATACGACCGATGCGTTCACTGACGAGGCGATAGGCTTCATCCAAGGGCATTCCAAACACAAGCCCGGCAGTCCGTTTTTTCTTTATCTCGCCTACAATGCCCCGCACTTCCCAATGGAGGCCATGCCGGAGGATTTTAAGAAATACCGTGGTCGATTCAAGGAAGGCTGGGATGCGCTGCGCGTACGAACAATGGCACGGCAGAAGGAGCTTGATTTGCTGCCAGGCAACACGGTTTTGTCCGCCCGATCAGGGGACATGCATCGTCTGGGCACGCAGCCAGGTCCAGTCCCCGCTTGGGATGACCTTACAACAAAGCAGAAGGACGATATGGATGCGATCATGGCGACCTATGCCGCGATGGTTGACAGGATGGATCAGAATATCGGTCGCCTGACCAGATTTCTCCAGGAATCAGGGCAGTTGGACAATACCATGATTGTATTTTTTTCTGACAACGGTGCGGAGGCCGAAAGCCCTCCCTTGGGCGAGTTTGAGGCGGCCAACCTTGGGAAGTATGGCAATGAAGACCATCACTACTACTATGGGAGAGCATGGGCGAATGCGTCGAACGCTCCCTTCAGGGAGTTCAAGCACTTCACGTACCAGGGAGGGGTCATGTCTCCGCTGATTGTAAGCTGGCCGCAGGGCATGCCCAATGCCATGCGTGGCGCGCTGGTGAGGGAATTCAGCTTCTTGCCGGACGTAGTTGAGACCTGTCTTGACGTTGGCGGCGCGAAGCATCCGGCAGTGATCGAGGGGAGGACGGATCGGAAGTATGATGGTCGGAGCCTGCGACCCTTGCTGGAGAAGGGCCGGACAGGCAGCAGGGGGCCGGTATGCGTGGAGCATGAAGGCAACCGACTCGTGAGAGAGGGGCGATGGAAGCTCGTGAGCTATTTCGAGGAGCCCTGGGAGCTTTACGACATTGATGCAGATCCGACGGAACAAGTGGACGTTGCCCGCGGACATGCGGATGTCGTGACACGTCTGAGTGCGGCGTATGATGAATGGGCCGCGCGAGTCGGAGCCCGTCCCTGGCGTGAAGCCCAAGATTATTCCGTCTATCCGCCTGACTCAAGGCACGGTGCCCGTCGATAGGCTCGGCGGGGCCGATGCAGCGCAGCCCGGTTTCGGCTCAGGCCAGCCCGAGCAAAGCCTCTGCGGCAGTCTCGTTGACAAGCAGTGCGTTCAGCAAGCCACCTCGAAGCGCGGCCGCGATTGCGGCTGCGCGTTCGGGCTCGGCACCCACGCCGACAACACACCGGATCCTGTGCAATTCCTGAAGTTCCACGCTGATGATGCGGTTCCGAAGTGGCGACTGGCATTCGCGACCCTTCGCATCGAAGAACCGGCCACAGATCTCTCCCACGGCGCCGGCGTCCCGTAGCCGGGCAAAGGCATCTTCCTGCAGCACGCGGCGCTCGAGGTAGGTGGAGTTTTCAATCGGACCGACTCCGACGATCGCTGCGTCCGCGCGATGGAGGCGCTGCCAGACGGCCTTGATTTGATCCGATGCCAGGAATGAGTCGCGCGTGCGTTTGTCGGGCACCAGTGCGGGCGTGTTCAAACGAAGGAACTCGCCCCCCCAGAGGCTCACGATGAATCGCCCGAGTTCAATGGCGTCGTCCGGTGAGATGTTCGCATCGATGCTCCCCATGGCCTGAACCCATGTCAGGCGCTTCAGATCGCCCCTTCGAAAACGCCGCACGACGCTGGCCACGCTGCGTCCTCCCCCGAGCGCCACCACGCCGCCGCTGGGGAGCAGTGAGGCGACAAAGGGTGCGCCGAAATGCCCCATGTACTGGCGGGCGATCTGCCTTTCAACTCCAGCCGGGACCTTGATCACCGCGGCATCCTTAAGGGCGAACGTAGTGCGGAGCTTCTCTTCCATCCTCTCGTTGCGCGCGGCGTACTGTTCAACGGAAATGCGGACTATTCCCCGCTCGCGTGCGATTGCGAGGAGTCGGGAAATCTTGGTCTGTGACACCTGAACGAAATCGGCCACTTCAGCCTGCCCCAGATTGTCGACATGGTAGAGTGTTGCAGCCATGCGCAGCACATCATCAGAATAAATCGCCTTTTTTGGCATTGGTGGAAGGGGAGGATGAAGGTCAGTCGAAGTTCTGACCGTAGTGCGAAGCTGTCGTAAAATAGGCTGTTGGTTTATTCACATAAAAATTCGAATCGACAAGACACTTTTCTCTAGTCGTCTTCGTGCCCACGTTTCCCATGCCAAATCACCATCCCCTGCTTGTCGTAATGGCCTCGGTTGTCGCGACGGCTGTTTCCGCCCAGACAATCCAGCCCCGGCAGGCATCCGCCAATGCCGATTCCGAGTCCATCACGATGGATGCCTTCACCGTAACCGGCTCCAATATCCGGCGCATCGACGCCGAGACGGCCCTGCCGATCACCGTGATGGAGAAGAGTGACCTCGACGCACGCGGGGCCTCGACCATGGCGGATCTGATGGAGACGATCAACATGGCGGAGCTCTCAGCCATCACCGAGATGAACAACGGGCCGCAGCTTGCCCGCGGTGACGTCGCATCCGTGGACCTTCGCGGCATCGGATCGGGCAGCACGCTCACCCTGCTCAACGGGCGGCGGATGGCGCCCCATCCCATTTCGATGGCGGAGAACGGCGTGCCGTCGCTGGCGGTGAACATCAACACGATCCCCCGCGCGCTGGTGGATCGTGTTGAGATCCTGCGCGACGGAGCGTCGGCCATCTATGGCGCCGATGCGGCGGCGGGCGTCATCAACAACATTGTTTCGAGGACCTATGTTGGAAGGGGCGTCACGTTCAAGGGGTCCATGACCCAGCATGGCGGCGCGAACGAGGCGGGTGTGACGCTCTTCGAGGGCTTCAAGAAGGGGAATGCGCACATCTCTGTTTCGTTCGACTATTTCCATCGCGACGCGCTTGCGGCCCACGACCGGTCCTGGTCGAAAAGTTCCGACATGCGTCAGACCCGCGATCTTCCCGCTCCATGGAACGGGCTGCCGCTGACGGATCCGGCAACGGGTGCGGCGATCGCCAGGGACAATGACTTCAAGAACTCGAATAGCGTGAACCAATGGGGCCAGTGGCAGCGCGGATTCATTCAGCCCGACTACCTGACTTTCATCGGTTCGAGGCCGGCCGGCAACGTTGGCATTGTCGCCAGCGGCACGGTGCCCCCCGGGGTCGCCACGATGGCCACGAACGGCATGTTCTACCTGATTCCCACGGCTTCCGGTGTAACCTTCAAGACAAGCGCGCCCTCTGCAAACATCGACAGCCCCGAGGTGGCGACATTCTCAAACTGGAACCGGTGGAAGATCCTGGTTCCCGCCACGGACCGCATTCAATTCGCGACGTTCCTGGACAAGCCGCTCAATGAGAATGTGGATCTTTTCGGAGACCTTCTGTTCTATCGCGCCTACAGCCGGAACGGGCGCGAGCCGACCAACTTCAAGAATACGGATGACTGGGGGATCTACATGCCGGCGGCCAATCCCTACAATCCGTTTGGCGTGCGTTTCTATCATCCCACTGGGGTGCCCAATTCGGATGGTACACCGCGGCTGACGGGGACACCGGCAGACGTTTCCTTGTGGACGGGGATCTCGCCAGGCCAGAATACGGAGGCTCCGAGCGGTTTCAAGCCGCGCGTGACCGAGGTTTACAGCTATGCTTGGCGGGTGCTCGGCGGATTGCGGGGCAGGCTCGGTTCTTCCTGGGAATGGGAGTCCGCGATCATGGCATCGGGCGCGCAGTCGCATGAATACGAGCACTTTCAAGTCCGCGAATCTCGTTTGCGGACTGCGTTGAATCGCACGGATTCCACGGCCTTCAATCCGTTTCCGGTCACGTTCCGGATCGTGAACAATCAGATCACGGTGGACAAGCCCTACGAGAACCCCGATTCCGTTCTCGATCCTCTTTATGACGACGAAGATCGCTTTGGCCGCACCAATCTTTTCATCTGGGACGCGAAGGTCACGGGACGCGTTGGACGATTTCTGACCGGAGGGCCCATCGGTATCGCGACCGGCCTCGAAGCGCGCTATGAAACGTATTCGGACAAGCGGGCGATATACTCGGGCCAGAATCCGCCCGGCTCCGGGGACAAGTTTCCTTTGTTCCGCGAAGGCGACAACGATTTCCTGGCTCTGAACTCGAATATTCCGGTCAGCGCGGATCAATTCATCTATGCGGCTTATCTCGAAGCCGCACTGCCGTTTGTGACGCGGGAAAACCGCGTTCCCATGGTCGATGGGCTTGAGCTCAATCTGGCGGGGCGATTCGAGCATTTCTCGATCCATGGCCAGACCACCAAGCCAAAGGCCAGTCTCATTTGGAAACCGGTTCCCTGGCTGAAATTCCGGGGATCCGCTGCGGAATCCTTTCGAGCGCCGAACCTCGTGCAGACCAACATCACGCCCCTGCGCCGGCAGGTTGGGGCCGATGACCCCTATCGATACACGGTCACCCAGCTTGCGTCTGACGGCACCGCGCAGCGGCTAACCCTGCGCCAGGGTAATCAGAACCTGCGCCCGGAGGAGGCTGCGACCTGGCTGGCTGGAATGGTCGTTGAGGTTCCCAAGATCAAGGGCCTGTCCTTCACCTTTGACTATTTCAGCATCAACCAGAACGAGGTCATGCAGAACCTGGGAGCCGCCAATGTCATCGACTATGATGAGGTGTTGCTGGATCTTGCCATGAAGGCGGAGCTGGCCAAGGGGACGCCGGTCAATCAGATCGATCTTGGGTCCGGCACGGCCGCCTACAAGGGATTCGGGAATGTCCTGCGCAAGCCCGTCACCCAGGCGGATCGTGACGCCTTTGCCGCCTACAATGCCTCCCCGGCGGGCAAGTCGCTTCCACGTGCCCCGGTTGGAGAGATTGTTCAGGTGATCGATGACTACCTCAATCTGAGCGGGCGCGACATCGAAGGGTATGAGTTTGGGGTGCAGTATCGCACTCCAGCGACCCGTATCGGCAGGTTCACCTTCAATGGCGAGGCCACGCACTACGTGAAGCGCGTGTCCAAGGCCGACAACGACGCACCGATTTTGGACGAGCTCAACCGCAATGGGCGCGCTGCATGGCGTGCGAATGCGTCAATTTCCTGGCGACAGGGCCCTTACTCAGCCGGCTGGTTCACGAGCTGTTTCGGATCCTTTGTCGACACTTCGGCTGCCACGACGGAGCAGGTGTATCAGGTGTTGGGAAAGCCCGGCTATATAAGGGTTTTCAACGACAATGGAGTGACCCGGTACCTGCTGAGGGTGAAGCCGCAGATCAATCACAATGCATGGGTGTCGTACCGGTTTGACCGCTCGGCCAACGACTGGCTCCGAGGCGTGACCGTGCGCGGTGGCATCAACAATGTGTTTGATGCGGATCCGGCTCTGGCTGATGAGCAGTACGGTTACCAGGCTGGAACATTCAACGTGCGCGGCCGGCAGTTTACAGTGGACATCTCCAAGCGCTTCTAAGCTTCGCCGGGCAGACGGCCGATGGAAATCCATCGCCGGTTTTTCAGCCGCCCAGGCGCAATGATCCCATGAATAATCCGCTGAAACCCGCCCCAGCCAAACCGCAGCTTCCTGCCGGCAGGATTGACTCCGAGTACCGCCGGCTCCGCTGGCAGGTGTTTACCGGAATTTTTGTCGGATACGCGGCATTCTATCTCGTTCGAAACAATCTCTCGCTGGCCATGCCGGCGATTCTGAAGGCGCATCCGGAATACACAAAGACGGAGCTCGGCTGGGCGGTGACGGGGCTGCTGACGGCTTACGGTGTCTCCAAGTTTGTGATGGGATCGGTGTCGGATCGGAGCAATCCGCGCTGGTTCATGACTCTCGGGCTCGTCCTTTCCGCCGCGGTCACCGCGGTGTTTGGCCTGGCACCGGGGATCTACAGCTCGCTTTTTCTCATCGTTCTGCTGCAGACCGCGAATGGCTGGTTCAACGGCATGGGCTGGCCTCCGTGCGGAAAGACCATGGTGCACTGGTGGAGCACGCGGGAGCGCGGGAAAATCGTCGCGTACTGGAACGTCGCGCACAATGTGGGAGGCGCGCTGGTTGCCTATGTCGCGGTGAATGCGGTGGCCTATTTCCAGGACTGGGGCGCCACGTTCTACGCCAACGCGGCCATCGCGTTCGTCATCGCGATCTTCGTGGGCGTGGTGCTCAGGGACACTCCCCAAAGCTGCGGACTGATGTCGATCGAGGCTTACAAGAACGATTATCCGCCGGACTACTCGGACGACCACGAGCGCACGTTCGCCTTCAGGGAGATTTTTTTCCGATACGTGCTGAACAACCGGTATCTCTGGGCCATCGCGATCGCGAATGCCTTCGTGTATTTTGTGCGCTACGGTGTCGTGAACTGGATTCCCACCTATTTGCAGACGGCAAAGGGATTCGACTTCAAGGCATCCGGGATGGCATGGACCGCATTTGAACTCGCCGGAATACCCGGCACGATCCTGTGCGGGTATCTCTCGGACCGCCTGTTCAATGCGCGGCGCGCGCCGGCCACGATCCTGTTCATGGCGCTCACGCTTGCGGGGCTGGTGGTCTATGGCATGAACACGCACGGCCCGCTCTGGGTGGACGTTGCCTCGCTGATCGCGATCGGGTTCTTCGTCTACGGCCCGATCATGATGATCGGTTTGCATGCCCTTGACCTGGTGCCCAAGAAGGCGGCGGGCACCGCGGCGGGCTTTACCGGACTTTTCGGATACTTTCTCGGCTCGGCGCCATCCGGGGCGGGGGTGGGGTGGATTGCGGACAAGTGGGGATGGAGCGGGGTGTTTGGCACCATGATCGCATGCTGTGTGCTGGCGATGGTGTTCTCCGCAATGACGTGGAGTCATCAGACCGCGGGTTCCGCAAAGCAGGGGGAATGAATCTCATGACGATCAAAGGCTTGATAAACGCGTGGTGTGCGACATGGACTTTTCTGATGGCGTGCGCGGCATGCATCGCTACGGAGACTCGACCGCTGGTCATCGCCCATCGCGGCGCGAGCGGCTATCTTCCCGAGCACACGCTCGAGGCGAAGGCGTACGCGCACGCGCTCGGGGCGGACTATCTCGAGCAGGACGTTGTTCTCTCCAGGGATGGCGTGCCGGTGGTCATGCACGACATTCACATCGACACCATTTCCGATGTCGCCGTGCGCTTCCCGGATCGGAGGCGCGCGGACGGGCGCTACTATGCCATCGACTTCACCCTCGCGGAGCTCAAGCAGCTTCGGGTGCACGAACGGGTGAACGCGAAGACGGGTGAACAGGTTTTCCCGCTCCGCTATGATTCCAAGGCGACGCCTTCGGTCTTCCGGATCAGCACGCTCGAGGAAGAGCTGCAGTTGATTCAGGGCCTCAACAGGAGCTCCGGAAGGCACGTCGGGATCTATCCCGAGCTGAAGCAACCGCACTGGCATCGCGAACAGGGAGTTGACTTGAGTGCCGTGGTGCTCCCGATTTTGAGGCGCTACGGTTATTCCACAAAGGCGGATCGGTGCTTCCTGCAGTGTTTTGATTTGGGCGAGGTCCGCCGCCTGCGTGGCGAACTCGGATGGAAGGGAAACCTCATCATGCTGATCAGCGCAAAATCCAGGGAGGCCGATGGAGTCGATCATGACGTCCTGTGCACGCCGGCGGGCATCAAGGAGCTGGCCGGTCTGGTCGATGGAATCGGACCGCCCATCCAGCGCATTGTGACCTGGCCGCCGGCGGGTGGCGCGCCGGTCTTTTCAAGGCTGGTGACGCTCGCCCATGCCTCGAAACTTCTCGTGCACCCGTACACGATTCGGCGGGACGAACTGCCCAAGAACTGTCCGTCGATCGATGCTCTGCATGCGGCCCTGTTTGACAGGGAGCGGATCGACGGCGTGTTTACGGACTTCAGCGACGTCACCCTGTCCTGGTTGAAAAACTCCTTCAAGGCGAAGTGATATGAAATCCAGATGCCGGCTTGTTTCTATCGGATTCCTTTCCCTGCTGCTTGCACCGGTGTGTCTGGCGGCGTCACGGCCAAACATCGTGCTGATCATGTCGGACGACATGGGGTATTCCGATCTCGGCTGCTATGGCGGCGAGATTGCGACACCCCGCCTGGATGCGCTTGCGGCGAATGGATTGAGGTTCACGCAGTTCTACAATGGGGCGCGCTGCTGTCCGAGCAGGGCGTCACTGCTGACGGGACTGTACCCACATCAGGCGGGGATGGGCTTCATGGTGAGGGATGCGAAGGCGGGGCCTGGTTACGCCGGCGACCTGAGCCGGCAGGCCGTGACAATCGCGGAGGTGCTCAAGGGGGCGGGTTATCGAACGGGGATGGTGGGAAAGTGGCATGTGGCACGCTCGCACACCATGGAGGACAGAAGCAACTGGCCGGTTCAGCGCGGCTTCGATTCCTTCTACGGCACCATCCGTGGGTTCGGAAGTTTCTATGATCCTGAAACGCTGACTCGTCAGAGCACCTTCATTTCACCGGAGAACGATCCGGAGTACCGTCCGGATTCGTACTACTATACTGATGCGATCAGCGACAATGCGGTTGCCTTCCTGCGGGCGGGTGCGAAAAGCGGCGATCCTTTTTTTCTCTATGTCGCCTATACAGCGGCCCACTGGCCCCTGCAGGCGCCTGATGCTGAGATCCGGAAATACAAGGGAGTGTACGACCAGGGGTACGACGTTATCCGCCGCGCGCGGGTGGAACGCCTCAGAAAGCTTGGGTTGATGGATCCGCGCTGGGATGCCGCGCCGACGATTGGAAACTGGGAGAGCCAGCCGAATCATGCTTGGGAGGCGCGAAACATGGAGACGTATGCCGCGATGATCGATCGCATGGATCAGGGCATCGGGCGGATTGTTGATCAGCTCAAGGCGGATGGGCGCCTCGAGAACACGCTCATCCTTTTTCTTCAGGACAATGGCGCCTGCGCGGAGCCCAGTTGGAGAAAGCCAATCCAAAAGGAGCCACCCGCGGACCTTGCCCCGATGTCCCCGGATGCGCTGCAGCCCCGTTCGACGCCGCCCATGCAGACGCGCGATGGACGCTGGGTGAGAAGCGGTCCGGGAGCCATGGCCGGCCCGGCGGATACCTACGTGGGCTATGGAGAGCTGTGGGCGAACGTTGCGAACACTCCCTTTCGCGAATACAAGCATTGGGTGCATGAGGGCGGGATCTCCACGCCGCTCATTGCGCACTGGCCTGCCGGGATTGATTCCGGACGGCGGGGTGGAATGGAAGGGCAGGTCGGTCACCTGATCGACATCATGGCGACTTGCGTGGATGTTTCGCGAGCCGAGTACCCGTCGGAATTCCATGGTAACAAGATCAAGCCCATGGAGGGAGTCTCGCTCGTCCCCGTATTTTCCGGTCGCGGATTGAAACGCAGGCAGCCGTTGTTCTGGGAGCATGAAAGCAACCGTGCCGTGCGCGATGGCCGCTGGAAACTTGTGGCGGTCGAAGACGGACCGTGGGAGCTCTATGACATGGAAGCCGATCGGACAGAGATGCACGATCTCGCCGCGAAGCAGCCCGACAAGGTGGTGGCAATGGCTGCCGCTTGGGACGCCTGGGCCGGGCGATGTGACGTCTATCCGCTGGGTGCTTGGAAGCCCGTTTGGGCAACTCCGGGAAAGTGATTCGTCATCCGTCATTGCGGTGTTTTTTCTGCCCTGTTCCTGAAGGGCTCGATCGACGATGAACATGGAGCGATCGTTCAACATCCTGCTGATTCTCGTGCTCGCACTGTCCGGGCGGGCGGTGAGTCTGGCTGTGGCGGCCGCCGAAGTGCGCAAACCGAACATCGTCTATT
This sequence comes from Opitutaceae bacterium, assembly GCA_015075305.1. Lineage (NCBI taxonomy): Bacteria > Pseudomonadati > Verrucomicrobiota > Opitutia > Opitutales > Opitutaceae > Opitutaceae bacterium. The sequence goes on from JABTUS010000004.1 coordinate 165,248, forward strand.
TCCTGGTCGATGATCTTGGCTGGGGCGATGTGGGTTATCACGGTTCCGATATTCGCACCCCGTCGATCGACCGGCTTGCGGCCTCGGGAGTGAAGCTGGATTCATTTTACGCACAGCCTGTCTGTTCACCCACGCGTGCGGCGATCATGACCGGACGCTATCCGATCCGGTATGGTTTGCAGACAGGAGTGATCAGACCCTGGGCGACCTATGGGTTGGCGCTGAGCGAGCGTCTGATGCCGGAGATTCTTCGCGCATCCGGCTATCGCACCGTGCTGCTTGGCAAATGGCACCTGGGGCAGGAGTCGCGCGAGTACCTGCCGCTGCAGCGGGGTTTTGATTGTCATTACGGACATTACAACGGAGCCATAGACTATTTCACCCACGAGCGTGATGGCGGACTCGACTGGCATCGAAACGGTGTGACGGTGAGGGAGCAGGGATACACGACGGAACTGATCGCCCGTGAGGCTCTCGGCCTCATTGAGAAGCACGACAAGAATCGTCCGCTGTTTCTCTTCGTGGCATTCAACGCTCCTCACGCGCCCTTCGAGGTTCCGGAAAAATACACAGCGCCCTATCGCAATCGCAAATCCAACGCGCGCCTGTATGCGGGGATGGTGGCGGCCGTCGACGAGGCGATTGGAAAAATCATGGCGGCGCTCAGGAAACACGGCATGGCGGACGACACGCTTTTTGTGTTCTCCAGCGACAACGGCGGACCGTCGCCGGGCAAGATCACAGACAATGGTCCGTTCCAGGGCGCCAAGGGATCGCTCCATGAAGGTGGTGTGCGCGTGGCTGCCTGTGCGTCGTGGAACGGGCGCATTCCTGCGGGCTCGGTTGTGAACGAGCCCCTGCATGTGGTTGACTGGCTGCCCACATTTGCCGCGGCCGCCGGTGCGTCATTGGACGGCCTGCCTGTACTCGACGGACGCAATGCCCTGACGACGCTGATGGATGGAAAGCCGTCACCCCACGATGTGATTCTCCTCAATGCCGCACCCTCCCGGCGCAATTCACCGGGACATGGAGCGGTGCGATCCGGCCGCTGGAAGCTGCTTCTCGACGGCGATCCAAGCGGATCGGGAATGGGAGCGCAGTTGTTCGATCTGAGTGCGGACCGGGGCGAATCCAAGGATCTGGCGGCCAGTCAGCCCGAGATTGTCTCGAAGCTGCTCGCATCGCTGCGGGGATTCGCGGACTCGGCGATGGAACCGCTGTCATCCGGCAATCGTCCGCCAAAGGATTTCAAGGCGCCCAAGGTCTGGGGGGATTTTCCCCCGTGATGCGCAGGCGTGTTGATTGGTGCGTCGCGCGGACGGGTGCCGTCAGATTCCGTCGGCCTGCCAGCGCAGCATCGTTTCGATGTTCTTGTTGATCGTGGACGCGGCGGCGTCGTTGCCGCGGTGCCGCTGGGTGCGGACATTTCCCTCATAGACGGCCTGGGATTCAGGCTCCCGGCCGTGATCGTTCGTCTCCACGATCCAACGGTCAAGCCGTGCGCGAAGTTCCGCCAGCACCGGCCAGCGCGAGGGCTCGCCCGCGAGATTGTTGATCTCCCAGCGATCATTGACCCATTCGTAGAGCTCCTCTGGCGCGCGCGTGGGAGCGAAGAGCAGGCGCTCGGACAGCATGTCCAGGGTTCCTGCGGCATGGAGCTCGCGCAGGCGGATCAGTATGGGTTTTGTGTCCTTGTAGGCGTTCGGCTGCAGGTGAGGGCGCAGCGGATGATAGTTCCGAATGTAGAGCCAGCGATCGGTGCGCACGGAGCGAATCCGATCGACCGTCTCGTCACAGCGATCGCGTGCGGCGAAGACGGCGTCGCGCTTGACGTAGTCGGGGGCCAGAACATCGCGCGCCTGCATTGTCGCGGGAATGGGGATGCCCGCCGCCGCAAGCGAAATCGCCGCCATGTCGATCTGTTCGATCAGGTCATTCCGGACCTTTCCGGTGCCTACTCCCGGACCCGCCACGATGAATGGGATTCGCGTCCCTTCCGTGTAGAGAAACTGCTTTCCGCGGGCGTGGCTGACACCATGATCGCCGATGAGGATGATCAGGGTGTTGTCGAGCAGTCCTTCGGATCGCAGGCGGTCGATGACGCGTCCAACCTCAATGTCCGTCATGCGCATGGAGTCGAGGTAGTGCGCCCAGTCGGCCAGAATCACCGGATCGCGGGGATAATAGGGAGGGAGGCTGGCGACGGAATCGGGAGCCGTGGCGTCCGCACCGAAATAGGCGTCGAGTTCCTTCCAGCGTCCGAGATCGCGGTGTTTTCCCCCGAGCAGCTGGACCTGCATGAAGAAGGGCTGGCCCGGTTTGCGTCCGGACCAGTCCGGTCCGTTGTAGACGGAGCGGTCCCATTCAAAGTTGTAATCGGTCTTTCCCAGCGTGCGCGCATCGGGTTTGCCGTCGCTGATGCAGGTGTAGTAGCCGGCTTTCTGGAAAAGGGCGGGCACGAGTTCGACACCTTCTGGCAGCCTGACCTTGTTTGCGCCGCGGCCTGAACGGTGGTTCTGCGCTCCGATCGTGGTCTGGTACATTCCGGTGATCAGGGCGGACCGGCTGGCTGAGCAGACGGGCGCGGTTGTATGGGCCTGCTCGAAAAGGATGCCGGACTTCGCAATCGCATCGACGTTTGGCGTGCGGATGTCCGTTTCGCCGTAGCAGCCGAAGTTGGGTGAGATGTCGTCGACGATGATCCAGAGGATGTTTGGGCGCGCGGTGGCGGCGTGCAGCCCGCCGGCGGTCTGCGCCAGAGCACCGGCGAACAGGAGTGTGAGTCGGAGGAGTCGTGACATGGTTGTGCGATGGAAAATCCGGTGGTGAACTCAGGGTTGCAGCAGGGCCTCTATTTCGCGGACTACCCGATCGTGCGCGGCGGCGTCGGGCACGGGCATTTCGATGAAGCCGACCCGGAATTCCAGATCGGCGCCGTGCAGCAGCGGGCGCGGAGCCCGGCCAAAGCCGAACACCGCCATGCCATCCGGTGCACCAATACCGGCTTCATCGGTGCCTAGGTAGCGGAAGCTGTCACCGATCGAATCCTCCGTCATCTGCGCAAGGACAAGCACGCGTGGCGATGTGTTGTCGCCGAAATAGGCCCAGCGCCACAGTCCCGTGGCGCCTCCGGTTGTGGGTGTGTCGCGGCGCGGTCCGCCTTCGGAGGTGCCCCAGTACTGCTCGCGCGGCGCGTACCGCCCCGCTGGGGGGCCTTCATAGAGAAACCACCAGGGGTGTCCGGGATCGGCCTTCTCCATTTTGAAGATGGCCTGGGTCGGCGTGAACCGCCACGTCCAGGCCCAGGCGCCGGATTTGCTGACCGTGCGGATCACATCGGGTCCCTCGCGTGTGCTGATGCAACGATCCTTGCCCGGATGCCCGACACCTGCGTCGGGATTGTCCTTGCCGAAGACCGCATTGGGAATGCCGCGGTAGGCGGCGGCAGCAGCACCAGGACCGCGCGATGGGTTTCTGTGAAACGAAATCCAGTCGCGCCCGTCGCGATCGATGAGACGGGAAAATCCGCCGCCGGCCTTGTCATAGTACCAGGTTCCACCGGCTGTCTCGATGCGGAAGTGCGGGAGTCCTTCGTAGTCGCTGTCGGTGATCGCAATCAGGGGCCCTGCGGCGTCTACCGGGAGCGCCGGCGTGGTTGCGGCCAGGAGGATGAGCGGGACAAGGGTGCAACAAAAGAGGGGGAGGGAGTGGGGCATCAGGAATGGTTGAGTGGCGAGGGAGGTTAACACGACGGCAATGTCCGGTCTTTGGCCACCGCGGAAAATGGCGTCGCGAGGACGGAAGGAGGGATTTGTGTGCGATGCGTGACTACGGATTTCCCCGCTTGTAGAGCAGGACCTGATCGCTGTCACCGACAACGACGTCGTCATCATGGACAATGTCCTGATCACCGGGCTTGTTCTTGCCGCGGAGCGGATAGAGGTTTGAGAGAAGAAAATCACGGCTCTTTTCCACGACTATCAGGGCCTTGGGTGCGCCGCCTCCGCTCTCACCGAAGAGGCGGATGTGGTTTGAATTGCGGATTGTGACGACGGGTCTCGAGCCCTCGTACTTGAGTCCGAAGGCATCCACATGGCTTGCATTGCGGATCTCGGCGCCGCTGTACCCCTTGTTGGCACCCTGCGGCTGGAAGTGGTAGATCGAGAGCGGCTCATGTGTGCCGTCGATGAGGCAGTTGGTGTAGTTGGCGGTCATCGACTTGAAGTCAGCGGTTGTGGTGACCTTGAAGCCGTAAACGCGTCCACCCCCGTTTCCGCGAAAGATGAAGAAGGGTGAATTCACGGGCGCCTCGGTGGCCACGCGAGCGGCGGCGTGAACATAGCGCACACTGCTGATGACGGAGTTGCTTCCGGCACGCCAGAGCACCGCGTAGGCGGGATAGAATTTGGTCGAAAGTCCCTCCGGCATGGCCATCGGGAAACGCAGTCCGATATAGCCCAGGCGCGTGGTGGCGGAGGCGTCGTCGTCTGTTCGGATCAATGGCTGGGGGTTGTTCCCGTTCAGGAAATCCCCCCTGGGGAAACGTGTCGGATCAATGATCGGCGCCAGCGTTGTCGAGATGTGCGAGGCGCCGACAAGCGTCGTGTTGGCGTGGAGGTTGAGGGTCCGGGAGATGCGGTACACACCGCGGGGAACAAAGAGAGGCTGGTTGCGTTTGCCGGCTTCATCGATTGCGCGCTGCAGCGCCGCGTATTGGTCGGTGAAATCCTCCTGGTCACCGTCGCCGGTGGCACCGAAATCGCGGGCGTTGAGCATGCCCGGCAAACCCACCCCGGGAAACACGCCCTTCCACGCATGCCTGCTCTGGAGATCGGAAGGGATCTGCGAATCCTCGACCGGGATCCACGGGGCATTCGTGGGCAGGGTTGTGCGACGCTGGCCATCGATGTAGATGGCATCGCTGCGGGGAGGCGCGCCGGCGCCTGTTTGCAGGGAGTTGTGGTACAGGGTGGCCGCGACTGCCAGGTCGGCGACCTGGCACCAGCCATCGGGACGGCCAGGGACCGTGGCGAGTATTCCCGCGCCATCGAGCTTCAGCAGGGTTGCTGCATTTCGGACGTAAACCTGATTGAGGTAGGCCGAGCGATTGCCGCTGATCGCGGGAACCGTGGCGCCTGCAGGCAATTCGATCCGGGAGTCGACCAGGCAGAGGGAGGCATTCCATGGCTCTCCCGTTTCCGAGCCCGCAAGCACAATGGCGGACGCTCCGATGGCCGGCTTGAGCACAGCGCCAGGCATGACAAGCGGACCACGGGAGCGGTTGTAGATGCAGGCTGTCGTCTGATTGACGAAGGTTGCGTGTGAGAGGGAGCAGGTGGGCTGGGTTGAGGAAAGGTATGCTCCGTAGCGCCCGCCGTTCACCGAGATGTCGTGCATGCCGCCGCCGGAGCCCAGCCCGTCCTTGATTCCCGCGAATGCGTCGGTTGCCTCTACGTTCACGCATTGAAGGGAGGAGTCCTCACAGGCCAGAAACTCGACGCCGATCGCGCCTGCATTTCGGCCAAGATCGATGGAGAGGTTTCGAATCTGCTGGCTGAAGTGGGCGTTGCTCTGCTCGTACGTGTTGGGGGGCACGCCATTGACGGCCCAGAAGTGGATGACGGATTTGGGGTGGTCGGGATCGCCGAATCCGGCGGCGTTCGCGACGAGTCGGATGACCGGACGCTGGAGAGGATCTGGTGATCCCTGTAGCACGCATCCGATTTCACCTCGACGCAGGGGAAGGCCCGGGAAGCCGCCTCCGGAATAGTTCGGGCTGATGCCCTCCAGGGTGTCGCTGACAAGATACGTGCCATGCGGCAGGTAGGTGACGCAGCGGGCGTCGCGGCCATCATTGAGCGCGCGCTGGATGGCAAGCGTGGAGTCCGTTCTCCCGGTGGGGTCCGCGCAATAGGGAGGAAGCGTGACGTCGAGTATGCCGTCGTGCGCGAGCTCTTGATCGCCAAAACGGGACAGGATCCGCCGTGCCGAGGCGAGGACGTCGGTCACGCGCTTGTTCAGACCGGCCTGGTGGACGACAACGAGCTCCGGTTCATCGCGCCCGGACTCGCGTGAGTTGAGGATGATCTCACTGGATGCATCGGTTCGAAGGACAAATGAGTAGCGTCCGGTGCCTGTGACAGCGTGTGTGACATCACATTCGATCCATCCCGGTTTTCCGGGCAGGCGGACTTCGGCAATGGGGGTGGCGGGGAGAGTTGCGGGCCGTCGGTCCCAGTCGAGACTGGCTTCATTCCATCCATTGCCGACCGTGTAGATTTTGACCACACCCGAAGCGCCGACACCGTCATGCAAGCGGAGCCTGGCTGAGTTGACGTCGCCATTCACGCCGTGGAGATCAAAGGCGAGGAAGGCTTCCCGGCCTGCGGATCCACCGAGGCGGAGTCTCGTGTCGGTCGGGCCGGTGGAGCGGCCATCCAGCCAGAGATCATCCGTTGGCTGAATGCGTTCCGTGCGATGCACAAGTGGTTTCGCAGCGGCGGAAGTCGGAGCCGGGGGGTCAGCCGGTCCGTAGGAGATCCTGAGTTCGGGGTGTTCGCTGGCGTCCCGAGCCTCGCGCGATGGAATCACCAGCTTGTAGCGTTCCCTACCGGCGAGGCGAAAGGAGTAGGTGCCGGGACCCTTGATGATGCTGGTCACATCGGCTTCCATCCACTGCCCGATTGCCGGGGCGCCTTCAAAGGTGGCAATCCGTGCGCCGACTTTCGGGCGTGTGCGGTAGGTGACGGACGACTCGGACCATTCCGGAGCAGTCGCCCAAACCTCGACTGGCGTTGTGGGATTCCCCTTGGCGAGCTTTCCCGCAAAGAGCCGCAGCGTGGCGCGGGAGATGTCGGTTCGTTTGGACGTGACGTCGAACTTGAGGAGAGATTCCCAGTCGCGCCCGCCGCCCTTCTGTATGATGAGTGACGTCTGCGTGCCATAGGCCAGCTCCGCGCCTTCATTGCTGAGGATGGAGGCGTCAGCGACAGGGTGCAGCGTGACAGTGAGTGGTGGTTCCGCGGCGGGGGTGACGGAGGCGAGGGTGAGCAGAGCGATTGCGAGCGGAAGACGGATCTGATGCATGATTCGGCGTGAGAGTGCCATGATATGCGGCAAGACGTGTTGGGGTCATTGCAGGTTGCGGAAAAACGCTTGGTCGAAGTGGAAACGAGTGAGGCGTCGCTTGCCTCTGATCTCATCCCGCGTCTGTTCGACATGCTGGAGGCGACGGGCGGAGGTGACGTTCCGGTGCGGAGGAATCTGGGAGAGCAGCTTCCGAAGAGGCGCCGGGACAGGAGTCCTGTTGCGTCCTTTCCGAATGCCTGGCTGGATGTTGCGCCATGAGATTCATGATGCTGAGAGGAAGCCTGATAGTCATCCTGATGCCGTGTGTGGCGGCAGTTGCGGCGGAGGGAGTGCGGTGGATTGAGATCAACGGGAGGGAAGGATGCCTTGAGCTGAGCAACGCGAGCACCCGCGTGGTGCTCGGGCCTCATCAAGGCGGACGCGTGCTCAGCTATCGCCTGAATGAACGCGAGGCGCTGCAGCAGGCTGCGCACGCCGTCGGGCGGCCTTCGATGCTTCCGGGCGGGCGCTTTGATGTCGGACCGGAGAATCTGGTGCCGCCGCATCCGGTGCTCTGGAGCGGACCATGGACCGCGGAGATCACGGGCGATCGCGCCGGGCGGCTGACCAGCGCGTTTGATTCAGCGACGGGGCTGCAGCTGGTGAGGGACTTTGTGCTGTCGGCCGAGGGATCGCGACTGCGCTGCACGCAGACGATGATCAACCGTGGGACGGTCGAGCGTGCGTACTGCCATTGGAGCCGCACCTTTGCCGCCCCAGGCGGAACGTGCATTGTGCCGCTGAATCCCGAGAGCCGTTATCCACTGGGCTACCTGGTCTTTTCAGGAAGAAGCACGATCGACTTCCGTCCGGAGCCGGATCCGGCGGTTCGAGTGCGGGACGGCCTGCTGCTGATCCGGGGGCAGCCTCGGTTCAACAAGTTCGCGGTCGACGCCAGCGAGGGATGGCTGGCCTATCTTCAGCCGGGAGGTCTCCTGTTTGCGAAGCGGTTTCCCATTCATGCGGATCGCGCATACGGCGAGATCGCGGGGAATTCGGTTTCGGTCTGGTGCGATGCCGCACGCGCCGTCGAACTCGAGCCTATTGGGCCGATGGAGCGCCTGACACCGGGCGGGCGCGCGAGTTTCACCGAGGAATGGTCATTGCACCAACTGCCGGAAGCATCCGGCGAAGATGCTGATTGGAATTCCGTGCGGGATCTGGTGTCATTGCTCCCGTCTGTCCCATGAAAATCACCCCATCAACCCGGCGACATTTTCTCAAGAGCTCGGGCGCCGCCGCCATTGCGGCCGGAGTTCAGATCCTGCCACGGCACCTGCTCGGTGGACCTGGACAAGTGCCGCCGAGCGAAGTCCTGAACATCGCGCTGATTGGCGCGGGTGGGCGAGGAATTCAGAATGCCGGTTTCCTACTGGCTGAGAAGGAAGCCAGGATTGTCGCGGTCGCGGATCCTGCGGAGCACTTCAGTCTCGAGGACAGGTATTACAAGGGGTTCGGTGGCCGCCGTGTGGCAAAGGCTCTCGTTGAAAAGCATGAGGCGGAGGCAGGCAGGAAGGCGCATTGCTCCGAGTACGTCGATTTTCGAGTGCTGCTCGAGCGCGAGCGCGGCATCGACGCCGTTGTGTGCTCGACCCCGGATCACCTGCATGCGCTGGTTTCAGTTCTGGCGATGCGCCTGGGCAAGCATGTCTATTGCGAGAAACCGCTGACGCACAATATCCGCGAGGCGAGGCTTGTGGCGCAGGTTGCCCGTGAAACGAAGGTGGCCACGCAGATGGGGAACCACGGCCACTCGACGGTGGGTATCCGGGAGACCGTCGAGCATCTGCGTGCGGGCACCATCGGCGCCGTGCGTGACGTGCAGGTGTGGTCGCCCGGAAGGCGGATCAATCCCGGTCTGGTTGCCGTGCCGACGGACTCACCATCCGTTCCCAGGGGACTCGATTGGGACCTGTGGCTGGGTCCGCGGGAGAAACGTCCGTACCATCCCGCCTATCACCCGATGGGATGGCGGGATTTCTGGGATTTTGGCGGTGCGGGGCTGGGTGACATGGGCTGCCATGACATGGACGCCCCCGCGTGGGGACTTGATCTCTATGAGCCAGTGGCGATCGAGGGCTTTGGGGCGGGGATCACGCAGGATGATGTTGTTCCCATGGCGTCGATGGTCTACTTCAGTTTTCCGGAGCGCCAGGGAAGACCGCCGGTGACGATGACCTGGCGGGACAACGGCCTGCGGCCGCCAGCCCAGTCTGGAGTCGACGGGTTTGTGCTGCCCCCGCGCGGCGTGCTGTTTCAGGGGGAGAAGGGCGTGATCGAATGTGATGGAGGAGGGGGGCCGCCCCGCATTTTTCCCCGCGAGCTCCGGATAAGCACACCGACTCCACCGCAGTTGATTCCGCGCGTTGAAGGCCATCACCGGGATTGGATCAATGCGTGCAAGGGAGGGGCTCCAGCGAGCAGTGCCTTCGAGCACGGTGCGCGCCTGACGGAACTGGTCCTCCTTGGAGTGCTCGCGGTGCGCTCGCGCAGGCGCGTCCTGTGGAACTCGGCGGAGATGAAGGCCCAGCCGGGCCTGGCCGGAGCGGATGAGATCATCAACGGCAGCTACCGCCGTGGATGGGAGGTTGTATGACTTGCAGAGTGGCTTGGGTGCTCTTCAGAACATGTAGTTTGCTGAAAGCGTCCACTCGCGCGGATCCATGAGTTTATAGCGGCGGACGTTGGTTCCCTGGTAGCGGAGGATCAGTGGATCGGTTTCGTCCAGAAGATTGCGCACATTCAGTTGCAGGCGAATCCTGTGATCTTTTCCAAAGCCCTTCATCTCGTAGCCCAGCATGGCGTCCGCGCGCCAGAAGGAATTGCCATAGATGAGCGAGGTGCCTTCCACACCGACGACATTTCGGCTTTGGTAGCGATAGCCCAGTCCGACGGACAATCCCTTGAGTGAGCCTTCACTGAAGCCGTACCGTGCGAAGATGCTTCCCTTGTACTTTCGGTTGCCGAATGCCGTCAGGCCTTCAAGTGCGGTGCTTTCGGAAAGCGTGTCCGTGATGTTCTCGATTTCGTTGGCGATGGTGACGTTCTCCCCGGTCAGGATGGACTGATCATACTTCTTCCAGAACGGCATGTTATTTTCAATGAAAGCCTTTAGTTCCGGACTGACGTTCTGCTCGGAGATGTCGGTGATGGAGAAGTTGGCAAGGAGACGCAGGTTCTTGGTGATGTTTCCCGTTACCTGGAATTCGTACCCGTCGGATACCATGTCGTAAACGGTGCTTGTCGCTCCATTTGTTGTGCGCCCAGGAGCGGACGCCTCCGCTTGGGTGATGTTTCCTGTGGAGACGAGAGCCTCCAGAATGCGGTCAACCGCGGTTCCGATGGCTTGGGTTCTCCGGGCTCCGTTCTGATTCTTTCCAGACGTTTCATAGTAGACCAGGCGAGAATAGATGCGGCCGCCCAGCAGGGAGAGTGCGAGACCGATGTCCTTGCCTTCGCCCTCCCGGTTTGGAGCCTTGAATCCTCCGAGGATTGTGGCACGCGGCGGTGGAAGTCCGATGTTGGTGGAGTAGTTGCCGAGGATTGAAATGGCCCGGGTGGCGTGAACAACTGCGCCCAGCGTCTTGGTGTTGCCGCGAAAATCGATCTTCTCGCCGTTATCATAGTCGGCAAACGGAAGTCCGGTGACCGGATCAGTGGTCTCCAGGGGATCGATTGTCTTGATGCGATCGGTCCGGTAGCCAGCATTGAGAACGAGACGGCGGTCAAAATACTTTGCCTGCACACCAGCCATGGCCGACTCCCGAGTTGTTCCGACGTCAGCGGGAGTCTGCCTTGTAAGCCAGGTTGAGGTAAGGCTGCGTTTGCTGATGGGATCGGTCCTGCCGACAATCGGGCCGTCGGAAAGATCGCTGTTGACGTAGTAGGTGTCCCAATCGCCCTCAGCGACGTAGTTGCGGCGGTAGACCAGATTCGCTCCGCTAATGGGGTTGGCATTGAATGGCGCTCCCTCCCAGAACTCGCCCAACTGATCGACCTTGTCATGGGTATCCTGGTATTCACCGAGGACGGCGGCACGATAATCTCCCCATTTTCCGGCGTCGAATCCCGTGGTGAAAGTTGCGCGTGCCGTGTCACTGCGTTGCTCGCTGATGGTGCGGAACCAGCCGGCCTCCAGGTAGAGTTTGCCGGCGTAGGGATTGCGGCTGCCGTCGGGAAGGAAGTTGTTGGGATCGCCCACGAGATTGCTGGAGCTCACGGTTGCATCGCGAGAGTCATTCTTGAGGTATTGGTGATTGTAGCCGAATTCCAGGGCGGTTCGCTTGCTGAAGCGGTGTTCGAGGAATGCGGAGTAGGTCTTGAAGTCGACGCTGCGCGTAGTGATGGGGCCGACAACGTTGATCGAGCGATCCGTCATCGCGGGGTCCTGCAGGATGGTGCTGCTGCCGGTGGTCGTCATGCGACCAGCCATGTTCATGAACTGATCCGTGTTGGAGATGTAGGTCACGCGGGCTGTATTGGGCAGACGCGATGTGCCGGTTGGAGCCTGCGCGTTCGCCACGGGTTTGTCTATGGTGGGGCGACCCGCCGCGATCCAGTTGTTCGATGCGTCGGTGAGGTTGAACGGTCGCGCCAGATTGGCCTTGATGGTGCCGATTTCACCCTCCGCCCGGAAGGATGTGTTTGGGCTGATATTCCACTTCAAGGCAAGGTGCGCCCGACGATCCAGGTCGAACATGAAGTTGCGATAGCTGTTCGTGCGGTCGTAGAGGGCGTTGAGGCGGAAGGACAGCTTGTTTCGGATGAGCGAGCGATTGATGTCGATTGTGCCGCGATAGGACTCATGCGAACCAACGCGCGGATTGATCACGGTGAAGTCCTTGTTGAGCATCGCCTGCTTCGTGTAGGTGTTGATCAGACCGCCCGACTGAGCGATTCCGAAGAGAATCGCGTTGGGGCCGCGCGCGTCCTCGATGCGGCCGACGTTGTAGGTGTCGGTTGGAAGATCGTACTCGAAGAAATTTCGGGCGCGCGTGGCGGGCAGGCCGCGCACTCGGTATTCCTGGAAGCCGGTGACAAGGACGTTGTTGTTCGGTGCCGCGGCGCTGGTCGCGTCATTGAGCTCGAGCACGGTGTTGTTGGCGTAGTCGAGCACGTCGGTGAGATTCGATGCGCCGAGGTCGGAAATGAACTCCTCGGTGAACACCGAAATGGAGGCGGCAATGTCCCCGAGGCTGGTGTTGAGGCGGCTGCCCGCGAGGGAGTTCGGCGCGAGGTAACCGACATCGCGATCCTCTTCGACGGTGAAGGGGCTGAGGCGGATCGCTTCCGCGTTTTCATCCTGAGCCGTTCGAGGGGTCTGAGAACGAACCAGCGTGGCGGTTGAGAGCAGCGCCGCGAAGGCACAGAGGAATGAATTCAGGGAGCGGTACGACATGAGGAGGGGGAATTGTTCGTCAGGGTGAGTCGTGCGGAGAGGCGGTCCGCTGGTGGAGCGCGCCCATACTATGCGCTGGGAAGGGAAATGTCTTTTCCCCTGATGGAAATTGACGTTTCCGCAATGGAACCGAACTGGGGCTCAGAGGTCGCCCTGCGGAGTCCTGGGCTCAGCAAAGCGGGCAAGCACGACGAAGCCTGGCCATTGCACCTCGATGCCATGATCCTTCGTCCTGCTTGTTACGACGAATTCGTTTTCGCCCGGGCGCACGGCTCCGACAGGCACGGTGAGTTCGTCGTAGCTCAGGTCGTGATTGCGGCCGATGTCAGCCACCATCACCGTTTCATTGATGCCGATCGTGTCGGCACCGTGGCCGTTCCAGGAGCAGAGAATGACGCGGACCTCGCGCAGAGTGGAAAGGTCGTCAGGGAAGCGCACCTTGCAGGACATCTTTCGTCCCGCACGCACATGCCACCGGGGTGGAATCGCGTAGGGTTCGAGCAGCAGGACGCGCTGGCCTTCGGGTGGATTCAGACTGTCGATTCTGATCGGAGCGGTGAGGTGGAGAAGACTGGTGGAGTCGGATATCCTCGCCATCACTTCGACTGGCGCTGGTTGAACAGGCAGCCAGCTTGTGTCCCAATGCACGGTCCATGGCGCGCGATCGGATCCTCCGAGATGACGGGCGAGCCCGCCGCGACGGAAATTGTAGTGCCAGTTCGAATACACTCCTTCCCCGCGCCAGTCGACTCCGCGATAGTGTCCGATGAAATCCACCCGGGCGACGGGCGGAGAGTCCTTTGCCGCCGTGAAGTTCAGTTGGACTCCAGCGGTGGAAGGATCCTGCGGCGCGCCGACTGAGATGCCTCCTGACGCATGAGGTTTCACGGCGTCATAGTAGATGCGGAGGATGGCTCCGTTGACCAGCGACTGTGGCCAGTTCGCGCCGAGTCCGAAGCCGGGCTTGCAGGTGAATTCCAGGGTGTTGTCGCCTTCGTGCAGGATGCTGATGGGCACCGCCACCGCGGGATAGCGCATGCTTTGCCATTGCTGGGGCGGACCCTCTGGGGCGCCGAGTTTTCCGGGGATGTTCGGAGATGGCGAAATCTCAATCCATTCACCGCCATTGATGCGGAAGGCGTGTCCGATCGTGCCCACATGGCACTGAAGCAACTCCAACTGGAGTTCGGCGCGCTCTGACCGGGCGAGGTCGCTCACCTCGAGGTGGTTGACCGGATTGGGCAGGAAGCGCATCGCCCGCTCGTTTTTTGTCTCGGGGCCGGTGATGCGCTGCCATCGGTTGCGCGCGCCCTTGCCCGTGGGCACCCAAGTAAACTCACGATAGGTATCGCCTGGCCCGGGATCGGCCAGCGCGATGGAGGCCAGTGCCAGGAGGGTGCAGGTCAGCTTTTTTGGGAGGGGCATGATCGTGTTATCGGGGAGGTGAATGCTCAGTGCGGGGCGATGGCGAGGTTCTCCAGCACCCAGACCGCGGAGTTGTTCCAGCCGATGCTGGCGATATCAAGGTCGCCATCGCCATCGAGATCGACGGCCAGTGTGCCGTCGTGGTGATCGATCTCATTCGCAGGTCCCCGATCAATGATGTGTTCCTTCCAGGTTCCGCCATTTCCGTCGGTATTCTCGAAGAGGATCACACGATTGACGTTGTCAGGGTTGCGATGCTCGCCGACCACGATGTCCAGATCGCCATCGGCATCGAAGTCCGCCACGTCCAGGCTGAAGCCTTGACCGGCGACGTTGCCGACCAGATGACGCGCCCAGGGCTTTGATGGATCTTCGGCAGGCTGTTCGAACCAGAAGATGCCCGTGCCATTTTCGAGGCCGACAACAGCGTCGAGCCGTCCGTCCCGATTGATGTCGGCGAGGCGGCTGCGGTCCGCTTTCACGTTCGGTCCGAAATCACCCACGGTGCCAAGTCGGTGCTGCGACCAGCTGTCATTGTCGTTTCTGAGCCACTGGGTGCCCAGCAGGATGTCCAGATCGGCATCGCCATCGATGTCGCCGACGGTGAGCTGCTCATTGAGCGATTCCTCCGACAGCTTGGACAGTTTCCATGCCGAGTCGGGCTCCGTGGTTGGAAAGGAAAATGCGTCGATCTGTTTTCCACGGTGCCAGGAAAGGACGGCGGATGTCTGGCGGCTGGTAAGACGCGCGGCGACTGCGCCCTGGAGGAAATCCCCGCTGCCAGCCGGAAGATCGGTGCGCAGCGTGAAGCGGCCGGTGCCATCATTGATGGCCAGGACAAGTTGCGCGCCCTTGAAGAAACCTGTTGTGCCGAGAAGATCGATGTCGCCGTCCCCGTCGAAATCATAGGCGACGGCGAAGTTGCCGAATCCCTTGCCAATGTCATGCCGTTGCCACTCCGCATTGAGCCGGCCGGGATTGCGGTGCCAGGCCGGGCCGGTGATGAGGTCGGGATGGCCGTCTCCATCGAGGTCGGCCGAATCGAGGAGAATACGCCGGGCCCGCTGTGCGGGAGGCAGCGGGCTGTCGAACGGAGTGAGCGGTCCGTCAATGAGATGCCGGCGCCAGCGATCCAGAGGGAGTGGTGTGGTTTGGGTCCCCTGATTGAGCCAGATTGTGAGCCGGGGCACGTGGTGGCGGAACGGCTTGCCGAGGATGTCCAGCCTGCCGTCGCCATTCAGATCCGCGAGCCGGCCTTCATGAACGCCCTGGCCGACGGAGACCGTTTGTTTGGTGAAATTTCCCTTTCCGTCGCCATAGAACACCAGCACGCGGGAATGTTCGTTGTTTCCGCGGTCAAGCGTCCATTGGCCCATTTCACCCGTCATGATGTCGAGATGGCCGTCGCCATTGATGTCTCCCGCCTCGAGCGTGTGGCTGTGGATCATGTGCGGTTCGAGGAGATGGGGCTTCCAGCGTCCGCTCTCCCATTGGTACCACTTGAGCGGGCCATCATCATCGCCGGGTCCAAAGACGAGTTCGGGTCTCCCGCCTTCGACGAACTGCCCGGCGACGGCGCGTGTGAAGGTCATCGATTCATCGACAACCTCCTCCGTGAAGCGGCCGGCGCCCGCATGGCGGAACCAGCGTCCGGCACCGACGATGTCCATTATGCCGTCACCATCGACATCGATGGCCGCGAGGCCCTCGTGCTGGGCGGAACCTTTCCATTGATAGATTGAAGTGACGGGCCAGGGCGAAGTCGTCCTGGGATTGACGGGCATCACGAAACGAAGCAACTGGTGTCCGTTCTGGTTCCATGCGACGAGTTCGGCGCGTCCGTCGCCGTCAAAATCTCCAAAAATCATGTCATGGTGCTTGGTCGGTTTTTCGGACTTGATTGTGTGGCGTGTCCATCGGCCGGTGCCCGGGTGCGGATTCTCCCACCACCAGATGTTGCCATTGGAATTGTCGCCTCCAAAAACGATGTCGGGATCGCCGTCGCCATCGATGTCGTGAACGGCTCCGCCGGCCTCGATCCGCAGTGAGTCGGGCTCGATGACCTCGGGAGTCCAGCGGCCCGCCTGGTAGCGCCAGAGTGTGATGGCGGGTGGGCCCTTTCTGCCCGCGATGACGAAGTCGTTGTCGCCATCCCCATCCACGTCGAGGACAAGGGCGGCGGTCGGCTCCGCCAGCGTGGCCGCGGGTGCGGGGAGAATGCCGGACGACGAACTGTCGATGCGGCGCCAGAGGGCGGGGCTTGTTGCCGCGGAGGCCATCGGCAGTGCAGCCAAAACAAGCGTCGTGAGGAGAACGTCCAAGCAGATGTATTTTCGGGTAGCCATGTCTGGGAGCAGCAAAAGGGAATCGGGCGGATCAGTTTTCCTGGGAAAGCGGAAGGATGGTGACGTCTCCGAAGGTGACATCGAGCTTGTGGGCGAGCAGGGCGACGCCTCCCTTGCGCAGAGCGGTCGCGCTGGTCTGGATCTGCTCCCACGTCCAGGCATCAGGCTCGGGAGTTGCCGCCGGCCAGACCTTGAAGCGATAGCGGGTGACGCCGCGGGCGTTGGCGTCGTCGGGGAGGGTCTGGCATGTCATGCGCACCGCGTGGAGTGTGCCCGGAGAAAATGCCACATGACCAAGGTCGATCCGGCGACCTTCGCTTCCGGGAAAGAACTGGGCCTGTGGCACGAGCGGTGAGGATCTTGATTCCCATCGAAGCCATCCAATGGCGCCGAACGGCAGATAACCCCATTTGGGTTGACCGGACGGAAAATGCCTTGGACCCCCGACAATATGCCCGGTGAATCGTGGAATCAGCCCCACCCCGGGACTCAGGGAGACGTCCGGGGATCCATGCACCCGGATCGAAGTGCGGACATCATAATCGCGCCAGCTTGTTTCACCGATGAGAAAGATGCGATCATAGCCGATGATGGTGGTGCGCAGGCCATCCGGCGTCAGGTGCCATCGTCCGTCGACGCATTGACCAACGTCCTGGAGATTGGAGACGGTGGACCAGCGGATCGTGCAGGGCAGTGTGCTGCGGCCGGATTCCCGGACGATCGTGATTGTGCGGGAGGCGGTGTGGCCGTCGCGCCAGCGCGCGTTCAGCTTCACGCTGTTTTCGCCCATGCGGAGGCGTCCGATGGGAATATCGGCATTGAAATCACCGTCAGCGGCCAGCCTTCTGTAGGCGCGGAAGCTCAGCGGCACTTCAGGCTGTTCATTGAGGGACCAGCCCAGGGTGTCCAATTCGCTCCAGGATTCGATATGCCCGAGCAGGTTGAAGTCATCCTGCGCGATTCCGAGATGTCCGATGCGCTGCCGATCCCCGTACCAGACGTCTATCGGGCCGGCGGATTCCGCAGGGGACCCCGGCGCGAAGGGCGCGGACAAGGTCAGAACCGCCAGCATCGCCAGCCATTGAGCGGACGAACCGTTCCGATGAAGGCCGCTGATGCCTGGCGGGATCCGGTTCATGCGACGGCGCGAGATTGAAACAGAGCCAGCGACTCGGTGACGACGTTGCGCGCGCGGAGTCCGTAGAGGTCGAGCAATTCATTGCCATGGCCCGACTGTCCGAAAACATCACGCACGCCGACGCGCCTCAGTGGCGATGGGTGGGTTTCGGCGAGGAATCCGGCGACGGCCTCGCCGAGACCGCCGATGATGGAATGTTCCTCGACTGTGACAAATCCGCGGGTTTCATGTGCCGCGCCCAGGAGCGCTTCGGTGTCGAGCGGCTTGACGGTCGGAAAATGGAGCACGCGCGCGTGGCAGCCGTAACCTTCGAGTTCGCGCGCGGCGACCAGGCATTCGTGCGCCATGATGCCGGTGGAGCAGAGCGTGATATCGCCGCCCTCGCGAAGAACCTTTGCGCGTCCAATGGCAAATTCTCCGTGCAATTCGGGAACGATCGGGTAGGAGTCGCGTCCGAGCCGCAGGTAGATCGGACCGGTGTGCCGTGCGGCGGCGAGCGTGGCCTGCCGCGCCTCCTCGTAGTCGCCGGGAACAAGCACCGTCATGTTGGGAAGCGCGCGGGCCATGGCGATGTCCTCGCAGGCCTGGTGGGAGGCGCCGTCCCCGCCGGTGCTGATGCCGCCGTGCGTGCCGACGACCCTGACATTGAGATTCGGGTAGGCGATCGCGTTGCGGAACTGGTCCGCCGCGCGGGTTGTCGCGAATATCGCGAAGGTCGTGGCGAAGGGAAGAAAGCCTTCGAGGGCAAGACCGGCGGCGACACAGAGGAGATTCTGCTCCTGCGTGCCGCAATTGAAGAAGCGGTCCGGGTACCGCTGTTCGAAATCGCAGGTCCTCGTGGCCTTTGCGACATCGGCATCGAGGACAACGATCTCGGGGCGGGAGGCGCCGAGTTCAATCAGTGCGTCTGCGTATCCCTGGCGGGTTTGCTGGCGTGACGGCATGGCGGAGGCGAAATGGATTGTTCAGGCTTCGGATTCCGCGCGTTCGAGTTCAGCCGAGGCTTGGGCGAACTGATCGGCGTTCGGCGGGTTGCCGTGCCATTCGGCGACGTTCTCCATGAAGGAGACGCCGCGCCCCTTGATGGTGTTGGCGATGATCATGGTCGGCCGCCCGTTGGTGGACCGAGCCTGGGCAACCGCATTGTCGATCTGGTCGAAGTCGTGGCCGTTGATGACCTTGACGTTCCAGCCGAAGGCGCGCCACTTGTCAGGCAGGGGGTCCAGCGGCATGACCGATTCGGTCGAACCGTCGGTCTGAAGGCGGTTGCGATCGATGAAGGCGATGAGCCGTGAAAGGCGGTACTTGTGCGCAAAGAGCGCGGCCTCCCAGATCTGCCCCTCCTGCTGTTCACCGTCACCGCACAGCACGAAAATGTTGTGCGGCGAGTCTCTCAGTTTTCCGGCCAGTGCCAGGCCGCAGGCGGTGGAAAGGCCGAGTCCGAGCGTGCCTGTCGATGCATCCACACCGGGTGTCTTCGGCTGGTAGGGATGCCCCTGCAGGTGCGATCCCGGGCGGCGGAAGGCTGCCAGGTCGCTGCGCGGAAAATAGCCGCACCCGGCGAGGGTGGCGTAGAGTACGGGCGTGCAATGGCCCTTGGACAGGACAAAGCGGTCGCGCCCGGCCCAATGCGGATCACTGGGATTGTGCCGCATGAGATGATGGTAGAGGGCAACGACGATCTCGGTTGCGCTCAGGCTGCCACCAATGTGACCGGAACGGGCTTGATAGACCATATTGACGACGTCCCGGCGGACCTCGCGCGCGCAGGCCTGCAACTGTCTGCGCTGGGATGCCTCAACCATGGTGCAGCCTCCTCAGGAAACCGGGAATGCGCAGCCTGTGTGGTCGTTTTCTGGAAGGGATGAACGGTTCGAGGACAGGCCGACAGACTTCAACTCGGCGCGGGATGGCGGTCATGCGTCTGAGAGTGTCGGAATCGCGTGGATGCGTCTTTAGGCGGCGCGGAAAAACCTCAGGCCTTTATGGAACGGCTGAAGGGATTCATCCGCCAGACGGAAGGGGCCACGCCGGCGTAGCGGTGGAACATGCGGTTGAAGTTGTGCTGCTCGACGTAACCCACGCGGATCGCGATCTCCTTGATGCTCAGCGAGGATTCGAGCAGGAGCGTTTTTGCGTGCTCCATGCGCAGGCGCTGCAGCATTTCGCGGGGGGAATGGCCGAATGTCTTGCGGAAGGCGTGGCGGACGGAGTCGTAGTTTGGAGTTGAATACAGATCCTTCAGTTCGTCGTTGGGCTTGCTGACGGCTTCATTCACGCGATGCCAGAGGCGGATGACCTCCGGACGCGTCTGTGAGGGAAGCACGGTCGTGGTGTCGGCAAGGCGTCCCGCCCACCGGGCCACCGAGATGAGCAGCAGCTGCAGCCAGGCCGATATCGAAGCGTGGCGGTGGACGCGCTCCGCGGACTGCTCGTTGAGCATCTGGAGAAAGAACCACTGGAAGGTTTCGCGCTGTTCCGCAGTCAGCGTCCAGACGCGCCGCGCGGGATCAGGCGCATTGAGCGGGGCGAGTGCCGGGTACACATCGGCGTCCGCCTTGAAGTGCAGCACCCAGAAACGCGGGTGCTGCTGCGGGGAAACCCAGGCGCCGTGGCGCTCGCCCGCATGGTAGTGCAGGAGCGTGCCGTTGCCGGCGTGCAGCCAGCCGGGCGGATACCCGATCAGGCAGGAGTCGTCGGTCACGAGCGTGAACTCCTCGAAGGCGTGGGAATGCCAGTCGTAGGTGGAGCTCGTCGAGGCTGACAGCGTGCGAAGGGAGATCAGTTGAGGAAGCATGGGGCCTTTCGTGTGTGCTCCCGTCCTGGAATTGAAACGGGATCGGCGTATCGTGCGGGAGGATTTGGGTCGAAGGCCTCCCGGCTGCGAACGGGCGGTGGAGGCGGCTGAAGTGAATGACATGTCAGGCGTCGGCGGTAAAGCATGCGGGTGCTTCGTTTCCACTGGCGCATGGGCATTTTCCGCGTTCGCCAAAGACGATGGGGGTTTGGAAAGACTAGATTGAGTCGCATGAGATGCGATGAGGTACCCTTGAAATGCCGTGGCGTTCTATTGAATCGGAGCGTGGTGTGGCGAACCGGATGCCATGCGATCCTTGCCATGCTGCTGGTGAGCGTCGGTTTTGCGGATGCCGCGCTTCGGGGGAATCGTCCGCCAAACCTGCTGATCCTGCTGGCTGACGACATGGGCTACGGTGACGTTGGCTATCAGGGCTGCCGAGACTTTCCCACCCCGAACATCGACGCCCTTGCGGCACGCGGCGTGCGGTTCACCGACGCCTATGCGACGGCGCCCGTGTGCTCGCCGAGCCGGGCCGGCCTGCTGACCGGGCGCTATCAGGAGCGGTTCGGACACGAGTTCAATCCCAGGCGCGAGCAAGGGCTTCCGCTTGGGGAAAAGTTGATCTCGGACCGCCTGCGCGCGGCGGGATACGCCACGGGCCTGATCGGAAAATGGCATCTGGGCTCCATGCCTGAACAGAGGCCGCTGGCACGCGGCTTCGATGAGTTCTTTGGATTTCTTGAAGGTCACAGCGTGTATTTTGACGCCACGGTGCTGCGCGGGAATGAACCCGTGAAGGAGTCGGAGTACCTGACGGATGCGTTTGCGCGGGAGGCATGCTCCTTCATCGAGCGCCAAAGTGGGATGCCCTGGTTTCTTCTGGTCTCCTTCAATGCCGTGCACGATCCGATGCAGGGCACGAAGGAGCGCATGGCGCGATTTCCGAACATTGAGGATCGCGACAGGCGCACCTATGCTGCGATGGTGGTCGCGATGGACGAAGCGGTCGGAGCCGTCCTGAAGACGCTGGAAAAATCGGGACAGGCGGCGGACACCTTTGTGGTTTTCGCCAACGACAATGGAGGGCCGACGCTTCCCGGTACGACGCGGAATGCCTCGAGCAACGCTCCCTTGCGCGGATCCAAACGCACGCTGTTGGAAGGCGGGATCCGGGTGCCGCTGATTCTGGCGTGGCCCGGACGCCTGACCGCGGCAACGTATTCGTTTCCCGTGATGCTTGCGGATGTCACGGCTTCGCTTCTGAAACTGGCGCAAGTCCCGTCGCCCGGACCCGCGCTGGCCGACGGTGTTGATCTGCTTCCCTACATCAACGGAAAGCGGAGGGATGCGCCGCACCAAGTCCTTTACTGGCGCTATGGAAAGCAGGGGGCGATCCGGAAGGGCGACTACAAGCTGGTTCGTTACGACAGCAACGCGGATACGAGGCTGGGGCCGATTCAACCGCCCACGGAGTTCAAGCTATACAACCTGAAGGCCGACATCGGCGAGACGCGGGATTTGATCAAAGAGCAACCCGAGCGCGCGGCGGCGCTGAAGGCCGAATGGGATGCGTGGGATGGAACCCTGGCGCAGCCACTCTGGCGAAACGCGCGGGATAGGAATTGACCCGGTCGAAGGGCGGCTGCCGGGATCCCGGCCAGCCGGCGCGAATCGCGTGAAATCAGTTCGGGGGCGGAGGAAGATCCATCCATGCGGCGCCCGCGTTGGAGGAGCTCACCGCCGTTTCAATGAACTCCATTCCACGAAGGCCGTCGTGAACATTGGGAAACGCGTAGTCGGACATCCTCAGCGGTTTTCCCGCAGCATGGGCGCGCACGGCCTGGGCGAAGCCTGAATAGATCGTGGCAAACGCCTCCAGGTATCCCTCAGGATGTCCGGGGGGAACGCGGGTGACTTTTTTGGCTGCGTTGGACAAATACCCGCTGCCGCGTGTGAGCGTGCGTCTTTCGCGCCCGTATTCGAGGACCTCGAGCGAGTTGGGATTCTCCTGCGACCACTTGATGGCGCCGCGTTCCGCATAGACGCGGAGGGTCAGCGCGTTTTCCTCACCGGTTGCCACCTGGCTGATGGTGAGCACTCCTTTGCCCCCGTCGCGCAGGCGAAGAAGAATGTTTGCGTCCTCGTCGAGCGTGCGACCCGGCATGAACGTGCTCTTGTCGGCGCAGATCGCGCGGACCTCGGGTCCGATGACAAACTCGAGCAGGTTGAAGGCGTGGCAGCCGACGTCGGCGAGTGTGCCGCCCAGTCCCGATTGCGCGGGGTCGACGCGCCAGGAGGCCTGCTTGTGTCCCTCCTTCTCGTGCGCGTGCACGAGGAAATCCTGCAGGTACTCGACGATGACCTTGCGCACCTGCCCCATGGAGCCGTTGCGGAAAAGTTCGCGCGCGTGCCGGATGAGCGCGTGGCCGGTGTAGTTGTGCGTGAGAGCGAACACCAGGCCGCTGCGCTCGACAGCCGCGACGAGCTCCCGGGCTTCGCGGATATCGAGTGTCATCGGTTTGTCGCACACGATGTGGAAACCGTGTTTAAGAAACTTCAGGGCGACGGGCAGGTGCAGGTGGTTGGGCGTGACGATTGCGACAAAATCAATGCGTTGGTCGTCGGGCAGGGCGGCCTCGCGCTCTGCCATCTCTTCGAACGACGCATAGCAGCGATCGGGATCAAGGTTGAGCAGGCGTCCCGTTGCAGCGGTGTTTGATGGATCGCGCGAGAAGCATCCCGCGACAAGTTCGATCTGCTGATCGAGCGCGGCTGCCATGCGATGAACGCCGCCGATAAAGGCGCCGGCTCCGCCGCCAACCATGCCCATGCGAAGTTTGCGTTGGGTCGGATGGATGGTTGCCGGGGAAGCAGTGGTGTCGATGGAAGCCATGTCGGTGAAATCAGTTGAGTCCAAGCAGGCGCCGGTTGACGGCGGTGTCGCTACCGCTGCCGGCGAAATCGTCGAAGGCCACCGTCGTGGCCTCGAGCAGGTGGCGCGTGATGAAGTGCGCGCCTTCGCGCGCACCCTGACCGGGTGACTTGACGCAGCACTCCCACTCCATGACGGCCCAGCCGCGATAGCCGGCCTCTGTGAGCAGAGTGAACACGCGGCGGAAATCAATCTGTCCGTCGCCGGGCGAGCGGAAGCGTCCGGGACGTGTCGCCCAGGATTGATAGCCGCCGTAGACGCCGCCGCGGCCGTCGGGGCGGAACTCGGCGTCCTTCACATGGAATCCCGCGATGCGCGCGCCGTAATGGCGGATGAACGCCGCGTAGTCGAGCTGCTGCAGGAGCAGGTGACTGGGGTCATAGTTCAGGCCGGCCGCCGGATGGTTTTCGACCTCTTGAAGGAACCGCTCGAATGTGTGGCCATCGAAGAGATCGGATCCCGGATGAAGCTCGTAGGCGATGGTCACGCCGAGTTCACCGGCGAGATCGAGGATCGGGCGCCAGCGCCGCGCGAGTTCGGCAAAGGCGTCGTCGATCAATCCCGGAGGACGCTGGGGCCAGGGGTAGGCGAGGTGCCAGGCGAATCCGCCGGAAAGAACCGGCACGCATCGTGTGCCGAGTCGGGCGGCGGCCCGCACGGTTTGCAGGAGCTGTCCGGTTGCCCATGCGACGCGGGCCTTGTCGTCCAGGCCCGCCGGAAAAAAGGCGCGAAAGGCCTCGGTGTAGGCGGGGTGCAGCGCCAGCACCTGACCGGCGAGGGCGGCGTTCAATTCCGTCAGCTCGACGCCGCACGCCGCGAGACGCGCCGTCCAGTCGTCGCAGTAGGACGATGACTCGGCGGCCTGGGTTAGGTTGATGAGGCGCGGATCCTCCCATGCGGGAACCTGCACGCCGGTGTATCCAAGCGAGGCGGCCCACCGGCAGATGCCGTCGAGTGTGTTGAAGGGCGCCGTGTTGCTGAGGAACTGTGCGAGGCAAAGGCCGGGGCCTTGGATGGAGGATTTGTTCATGTCGGGCGGATCAGGAATGAAATGATCGATTGCCTGGCGGGTGCGGCGGCGCCTCGCAGTATCGGTCAATCTGAGTGAACTGGAAATCAGCGGTTCCTGCGCGCGGCCCGCTTGAGATTGGAAAGCGGCACGCACCCCTGGACGGACCAGCCGCCATCGACATAAAAAGTCTGTCCGGTGACGTAGGAGGATTCTGACGATGCGAGAAACACGGCGGGGCCGATCATCTCTTCGGGTTCGGCGGTGCGGCCCAGAGGCACCACGCCGCCCCAGACCTCGCGATAGTCGGGGTCGTCCGCAAGGTTGCGGTCGACATTGACCGGTCCCGGCGCGAAGGTGTTGACGCGAATGTGAAGCGGGGCGAGTTCGATGGCGAGCTGTCGGGTGAGACCGTGGAGACCCGCCTTGCTGGTGCCGTAGGCGGCGAGGTTTTTCACGCCGAGGGCGGCGCAGTTGGTGGAGAGATTGATGATGGAGCCGGGCGTCTTGGTTTCGCGCATCCATCGGGCGGCGGCGAGCGCGCAGAAAAAGGATCCCTTCAGGTTGGTGTCGAGAACCTGGTCCCACTTCTCCTCCGTCGTGGATAGCAGTTCCGACCAGCCCGTGATGGCGGCGTTGTTTATCAGCACGTCGAGCCGGGAAAATGTCCGGCGTGCGCGTGCGAACATGCGTTCTATCTGCGGCACGCGGGAGATGTCCGCCCGCACAATCAGAGCCTTGCGACCGAGGTCCGCGACCTCGGCGGCGCAGGCCTCGGCACCCGCGCGATCCTGATGGTAGTTGATGATGATGTTGGCGCCCTCGCGCGCGCAGCCGACGGCGAGAGCCCGGCCGATGCCCTTGCTGGCGCCGGTGATGAGGATGTTTTTTTCGACGAGTCTCATTCAGGAATTGGGGAGGAGAAGAACCTTGAGGGCTTCCTTGCGTTCGAAAAGCTCGAAACCCTCCCGCCAGCGCGTCAATGGCAGACGATGCGTGACGATCCGGCTCGGTCGAAGTCCGTCGGCGATCAACTGCATCGTGCGCTCCCAAGTGCGCACGGTGTAGCCGACCGATCCGCTCACCTTCAACTGACGGAAGCCGACAAGGTCGAAGGGCAGCGTTATGTCGCGGCCGAAGTGTCCCACCTGCGTGTAACCGCCGCCGGGGCGCAGCGACTCGAGGCAGGCGCGCGCCGAGGCGGCGACTCCGGCGACCTCGAAGGCAAGGTCGACACCGCGTCCCTGGGTGGACTCGCGAACTGCATCGGCGAGATTCTCATTTTGGACATCGACGATCCGGGCCGCGCCGAGTTTCTGCGCAAGCTGAAGCCGATGGGTGTCGGCCGTGGTTCCGGCGACGAGGGTCCGCACGCCAGCGTGCACCAGCACGAGCAAACACAACACGCCGATGGGGCCCGGGCCGGAGACGAGTGCGGTGAATCCGGGCTGGATCTCCGAGCGTTCGAGCACCGCGTGCACCGCGGCGGCCAGCGGTTCGACCAGGGCACCCTCCTCGTCGGGCAGATTGTCGCCGAGACGAAAGAGCTGGTCCGGGCGAACGCAGGCGTAGCGCGCGAAAGCGCCATTGACACCGTGCCCCATGCCGCGCCGGTCCGGGCAGAGCATGAATTCGCCGCTTCGGCAGTGCTCGCATTTTCCGCAGGTGAAAGCAGTGGCGCCGAGTACTGCGTAGCGTGCCGTTGGTGAGGTTGTGCCGCGGACGTTGCCACCCTCCTCGACAACCTTGCCGACGAATTCATGGCCGAGAATGACAGGAGGAAAGTTTCTGAACGTGTCGTGAAGCACATGCAGGTCGGTCCCGCAAATGCCGCAGTGGGAGATTTCCAGCTTCACCTCGTTGGGGCGAGGATCGGGTTCGGGAACATCGCGCAACTCCACGTGTCCGGGACCAGACTGGGTCTTTACGACGGCTATCATGGGAATCGGGATTGAGTTGGGTTGTGCGTATTGGATGAGCGGTCAGTGACCCCTGTGCATGCGGGCCATGCTGGTTCTCCTGATACGATACTCGGTTGCCTATCGTTGGTCTTTGGCAATCGCGGAAAGTCGTTTCGCAGCAATGGAATCGCAGTTCCGTGGCCTTACTGTCGGCGGTAGCTGTGGGATGTTTCTGGCACGCGGGAATTTGGTTCGAGAAAGAAATTGAGTGTTGAGTCGCGCTGCCTGTCGCGGGGTTGACCTGCGGAACGCTGGGCCGATACTCCACTTTACAAAACTGATTGATTATGCGTCCCAACAAATCCCCGTTTATCAGATCAAGCGGCCTGCTATTGACTGTTTTTTTGCCGTGTCTTGGCGTTGCGTTCCTCGCGGGGTGCTCGGCTGAGGCGAGAAAGGATCGAGCCATTAAGCGGGGTGATGAGTTTGTGGCGGAGAACAAGTACGATCGGGCTGAAATCGAATACCTAAACGCCCTGGGTGACGACCCGCAGAATGCGCACGCGATGGGTCGGCTGGGAGCGATCTATTTGGGACAAGGGAGGCTCGCGCGCGCCTTTCCCTTGCTGAAGCGGGCTACCGAAATTGATCCCAATGACCTTTGGGCGCGCGGAAAGCTGGCCTCGGTGTACATGGCGGTTGGCAACCCGACCGCGGCGTTCGCAGAGGCGGCGGCGATCATCAAGATTGACCCAAGCGTGCTTGAGGTTCCGGTGACCCTGGCTGAGGCCAGCAACACGCCGGCGCAAGTCGCTGCTTCCAAAACGTTGCTGAACGCATTGCCAGCGTCCGCTGCCGAACTGCCCTCAGTTCTCACGGGCAAGGGCATACTGGCGGCCAGGTCTGGT
This sequence comes from Opitutaceae bacterium, assembly GCA_015075305.1. NCBI lineage: Bacteria > Pseudomonadati > Verrucomicrobiota > Opitutia > Opitutales > Opitutaceae > Opitutaceae bacterium. The sequence continues at coordinate 192,235 of JABTUS010000004.1, forward strand.
GATCTGGCGCAGGCCACTGCTTTGCTGGAACGTGCAGCAACGGCGACGCACCCGTCAGCGGCGGCCTTTAGCGTGTTGGGAGCGATCTGGATGAACCACAAGGATATGGCCAAGGCTGAGGCGGCCTTCGCCAAGGCCGCTGAACTATCGGACATGCGTTCCCCGCGCCGCATCCAATACGCGCTATTCAAGTACAACCGGGGAGATGTTGACGGTGCCAAAAAGTACTTGGACGAGGCTTTCAAGGCCGCGCCTGACTTCTACCCCGCGGGCCTTCGACTTGCGGAACTGCTGATGCGTGAAAGGAAATTTGGTGAGGCTGAGGCGCTGGCGGACCGCATGCTGGCGAAAGACGGAAGCAACCACGAAGCACTCCTGCTTGGCATACGACTGGCATTGGCCCGGGGAGATACGGCAAAGGCCTTGGTGAAGGCGAATGCCTTTGTACAGATGTACCCGCAGGTGGCTGACGCCCATTTTGAAAAGGCGCGTGTGCTCCTGGCGCGGAATGAGACGACTGAAGCAATTGCCAGCCTCAATCAGGTTCTTGCGATCAACCCAGACTATGATCAAGCGATAACAACGCTTGCTGAGATCGATACCCGCCAGGGGAATCGCAGCGCAGCGGTGACTTCTCTCAGTCGGTATCTGGAGAAGAATCCCAACAATGTGGATGCGCAATTCCTGCTCGCCGACGCCTTTCGCGGCTTGGGAGATTTCCAAGGTGCCTTGGGCGTGTACAAGGTACTCGAAGCCCGAACTCCGATTGACGAGCGCGTGCACTATGGAAAGGGCGTTACGCTGCGCGCGCTCGGACAGGTTGACGCCGCGCGCCGTGCGCTGGAACTCGCGAGATCGTATGAGCCGACAGCCTATCCCGCACTTGAGCAACTGCTCGAGATGGACGTCGCCGACCGTCAGTTTGACCGAGCGCAAAAGCGATTGAATGTCGCGTTGGCTTCCAAGCCATCGGATGCGAGGCTGATACAGTTGGTTGGGCGCCTCAAGCTCGTGCAGGGGGATGCGACTCAGGCGGCAGTCCAGTTTCGGAAGGCAATTGAATTGGATCCCAATTTGACATCCGCCTACATGTTTCTGGCGAAGATTTACCTGGATACCAACGATTCAGCCCGCGCATTGGAAAACCTGCTGCAGGTCGAAAAGCGGAACCCGCGCGATACGAGTGCGATTCTCATGCAGGGGGTGATTTACGAACAGCAGAAGGAATACACCAAGGCGCGGGATGCGTATGAGAGAATCCTGGCTGTGAATCCCCAGTTCGCTCCGGCGCTCAACAATCTCGCCAGTCTGTATCTTCGAAACTTCAACGATCTCAAGAAGGCGGGTGAGCTTGCGAAGCGAGCGCGTGACGCGTGGCCGGCTGATCCGGTCATAGCCGACACGGCGGGCTGGATTCTGCACAAGCAGGGTGATTACGCCACGGCGCAAACGCTTCTGATGGACAGTGCCGGCAAGCTGACGGACAATGCCGAGGTTCAGTATCACCTGGCGATGAACTATTACATGCTGGGCGATGCGAAGGCGGCGAAAGCGGCGTTTGAAGAGGCCCTTCGGTTAAAGGGGAAATTCCCGGAGGCTGCGGAGATTCCATCGCGACTGGCATTGCTCAATGCAGCAGAGTCCGGGGTTTCGACCGAAGTCCTTGAGCGCTATGTGCGGGAGAGTCCGCAGGATCCATTCGCCGTCGGACAACTCGCGATTCGGCAGGAGAAGGAAGGCAAAATCGACGCTGCAATTGCCACTCAGCGTGTGGCATTGAAGCTGAATCCGCAAAACGCGAAGGCGATGACGGCGCTCGCACGCATGTTGAAAGCCAAGGGGAATATTGCCGAGGCGACCGAGTTTGCGAAGGCTGCTCGAAAGCTCGTGCCCGATGATTTGGAGGTGTTGTCCCTAAATGGGGGCCTGGCTCTCATGGCCGGAGACTTTTCCGCAGCGTATCCCGTTCTTGACGATGTCGCCCGGGCTCAACCAAGGAATGCCGCCGTTAGGTTGGATCTTGCCAAGGCTGCATTCGCCATCGGACGGGTTGCAGAGGCGAAGTCAGCGCTTCAGCAGGCGCTCGCACTTGCGCCCAATGAGAGTGATCGGGAATCCCTGCAACTCATTGCCGGTCTGGAGAATCCGCTGGCTGTTCGCGACCTTGCCGAGCGTCGACTTGCGATGAATCCGGAGGACCTCCCGGCGCTGATGATATCTGCGTTGGCAACAACGGCGCCGGATGACGCGATCAAGATTTTGGAGCAGCTCCTGACCAAGTATCCGGACTTTTCGCCAGCACAGCGGAAGCTTGCGATCCTGCTCTCGATTTCCGCATCCAACGACAAGCGAACCATTGAGCTGGCGACCAAGGCGCGCATCGCCTTTCCGAGCGACAGTGATTTGGCGAAAGCACTGGGAATCGCGGTGTACCGGCAGGGAGAGCACCGTCGGGCAGTAGTCCTGATGGAAACGGCGAAAGGTGGGAGGCCGAGCGACCCTGAGGTGTGGTATTACCTGGGGATGTCGCAGCAGGCCTTGAAGGACCCCGGCAAGGCCCAGGCAGCGCTGGAGAAGTCGCTTGAGCTCGGATTGACCGGTGCGATGGCGGAGTCGGCTCAGGCGGCCATCAAGGCCATGAAAGGTTGAGACCGCATGGGTAGATCGCGCTGTTCGCTCTGTTGTTCAACAGGATCCGAAACCAGTCTATCCTGTCGCTCGATCCACTGCGGAGGCTTTTGACTTCAGATGGAGCTGGCTGAAAACCGGATATCCGTTTTAGGAAGCAGCGAGCGCCATGCAGAGGTCTAAGTTCGGAGTCGGAAGTCCTGAGAACAAGTGTCAGAGACAATTGTAAAATATTCATTATAAAGAGCTTGGCTTTCAGGCTTTCTGTCTGATTGGATTGAACGGTGAGTTTACAGTTGTCACAATTTAGTAAGTTAATGATAGACAATACGTTGATTACTGACTTGTGGATGACATCGCTGCCTTGTCGACTTTCTTTACGAATTGAAAGCGATGTTCGATGGCTTAGTCGAGGGGCATTATTGCTAAGCTGCTGATATTATGATTGTTATAAACTTTGTTTAGGTTGGCACGCCTATTGCTTATTGAATCGAGACGGCAAACTATCAAATCCTTTAACCCGTAACTTCATCCCATGAAACTAGCATCCCTAAAGTCCGCCTCGTGGCTCGTGGTAGCTGCAGCCCTCGCTGCGGTGACCCCCGCGAAGGCTGTTTCGTTCAACTACTCGAGCTCGACCGATGCCACGATTAATTTCCTTGGCGCCGGAAAATTCGATTTCTCGGCGGTTCCAAACTTCGATGTCACGAGCGGTTCAGCTATTGGTACCGCGAATGGCTCCATCATTGCGCCCGTAGGCGGATGGGTCATTGGACCGGGTGCCGTGACTGCTGCGGTGACCGGTGTCGGTACGATGTCGATCTTCGACGGAACCTATACCCTTACCGCTGACCTCGCGTGGAATTCGATTTCGCAGCTCGGTGCGGGTGGTACGCTCAACTACCTCGCATCGCTGAATCTTTCGAACATTGTCTATGCGGGTTCAAACGCCGATCTGCTCGCTCTTTACAATGATGCGGGTGGCATCAATACGCTGACCTTCCAGTTCTCGTCAGTCAAGACGCTGGATGATCTTCGCGCCGGTGGAATCAGCAACTCCTTCTCGGGCACGATCACTTCCCAGCGCGTTGCGGATGGTGGCATGACGGCAGTTCTCCTTGGGCTCGGCCTCGTAAGCGTTGGCTTCTTCGCTCGCCGCCGCCTCAGCTAAGCTGACGGTAACAAAGTAGATCCTTCACAACTTCAAAGGGCCGGGCGTTATGAACGCCCGGCCCTTTTTGCGTTTAGGGATCTCTCGCAGAATGGAGGGGCGCGCTTTGTCGTGCCCGGGGGACGCGCGAGGCGAAACGACGCCGGATGGTTCATCTTGCGAGCAGCGATGGGTTGAACGCGAAATTTCCGGCGTTGTGGTCTGGCGTGCGAACCCAGGTTACGACGGAGCGTGCCCCTCCAGTTCGGAAAGGAAATCATCAGGCAGAACTCAGAAATCTGAGGTCAGTTTGCGATGTCGAAAGACTCGGAAGAATTGGCCAAATTCGGATCGTTTCTGCGTTGATCTGTGGTCAATACCTTGTGCCGGTGTCGGTTCAAGTTTGGATGATCACCTTGCTGCCTTGAGTCCTGCAGAAATAGAATGGGTTGTATTTCCTGAAATCATGGAGCTTGTGATCACATCCGTTTGGACGTGACTGGACTCGTTCACTGACAATGACATTTTACGTGACACTGGCCTACTTGGGGAGCCTTTTGGGACTCGGGATGGCGATTGCCGTCCTCTTGGGACAGGACCGGAGGCGGGTGAGAGTGGCGTATGCGGTGGGCATGCTCGTTTTCGCTGCGGAGGCGGCTTTCTCTGGATTGGCCCAGAGCATGCCCGGCCCGGCCGAATTGATCCGCTGGCAGGAATGGCGCCTGGTCGCCCTGTCATTTCTACCGGCCCCGTGGATTTACTTCAGCATGACCTTCGCCCTCGAGCATGCGAGGAGACTCCCCTTCGCCAAGAAGGCCGTTCTTACCATCCTGTGTCTGGTACCGCCAGCGACCACGCTTCTGTTTCACGATGATCTCCTGGTGGCGATCCGTCCCAACCTCTTTGCCTTTCAGGCTACCCTGCAATTGGGATGGTCCGCGATGGTCTCGCACGGTGTGTTGCTGTTGTCGGCCGTCGTCGTGATGACGAACTTTGAGCGGACGTATCGGGCGGCTGTCGGAACCATCCGATGGCGCATCAAGTTCCTCTTGCTTGGTCTGACCGTGCTCTTCGTTGCCCGGATCTATACCTGCACTCACGCGCTTACGGTCAGAGAGTTCAATCCACAGTACGAGATCTTCAATTCGGCGGCCTTGGTGGCGGCTTCGGTTGTCATGTTCCTGGGGTTTAGGCGAGCCGGGCATTTTCGGTTCGATGTCTATCCATCTCCGTCCGTCATCCGTGGTTCGCTCACGATTCTGATCGTTGGAGTCTATTTGATCCTCGTTGGTGTGGTTTCAAGGGTCACCGTATACTTGGGTGATGAGCGGGCCATTGGCGTCAATGCGCTGATTGTTCTGGTTCTGTTGCTTGGATTGATCCTGTCGCTGCAGTCCGCAAAGCTTCGCGATGAGCTCAGGAGATTCGTCAGCCGCAACTTCCAGCGTCCCTACTACGATTACCGCACTGTCTGGCGGAAGTTTACAGACCACTCGTCCATTCATCAGAATCGGGATGATCTGGCGCGCGACATGGTGAGACAGGTGGCGGAGGTTTTTCAGGCGCAGTCCGTGGCCCTCTGGGTGGCAAATGAGGAGGGTGATGGGCTTGTTTGCGTTGCCTCCACTTCGATTCCCGAATCGGAATGGCGAAAACTGGAACCGGATCCGGATGCCGTTTCTGTTGTGATGGCATATTTTCGCGGGAACCTGGATGCCATCGATTTCGATTCCTCAAATGAAGCATGGGCTGAAGTCCTGCGAAAGTGCCACCCCCAGACTTTCCTAACCGGCGGCCATCGTATTGCCGCTCCACTTCAGTGCCGCGGAGCCTTTCTGGGCTTTATCCTGCTGGGAGATCGGGTGCACGGAAGCCGTCATGGTTTTGATGCTCAGGATGCGGACATGCTGCGATGCATTGCCAATCATGTTTCGAACAGCCTGCTTGCGCTGCAGTTGTCCCTCCAGGCAGCGCAGTCGCGAGAGCGTGAGGCGTTTCGGACAATGGCGACGTTTTTCGTCCATGACCTGAAAAATGCGGCCTCCACGCTCAACCTCATGCTGCCCAATCTGCCGCTGCACTGGGACAACCCGGAGTTTCGCGCGGATGCCCTGCGTGGAATAACGAAGACGGTGACCCACATGAACTCGCTCATCACCCGCATGGGCGAGATGCGCAACGAACTCAAAATCAATCCGCAGCCGGGCGACATCAATGAGACGATCGCAAGGGCGCTGGAAGTCTGGGAGACGTCCGCCGAAATCCAACTCGATCGGAATCTCGCGTCAGGACTTCCCTCCGTCCTGCACGATCGCGAGCAAATCACGACTGTGATCACGAACCTGCTGCTCAATGCCAGAGATGCGGTGATCGCGGGCGGGAACAGGCCGGGCAGGGTGGTGGTTGCATCCCGTCAGAGCAGTTCTTGGGTCGTGGTGAGCGTGGCGGACAATGGGTGCGGCATGAGTTCCGAGTTCCTCGCGCATTCGCTTTTCAAGGCATTCAAGACCACGAAGAAAAACGGGATGGGCATCGGCATGTTTCAGAGCCGGATGATCGTCGAAGCGCATGGCGGACGGTTCTCCGTGGATAGCGAGATTGGGAAGGGGTCGAGCTTTGGAATTCACCTGCCGCTGGGTGCGAGCGGCGGAGCCCGGACCGGGGATGGACCGCAGGGGGGCGGCGATCAAATGGAGGGGCACGCTCCGTCGTGACCTGGGGACGCCCATGGAAAAACGACGTTGGAAAAATTCACGCGGAAATCGCTGGCAAGGGGTCTTTTCAATTTGGTTCGCGTTCTTGGTTCGAAATGGATCGTTTCCGGTGGCGGACTTTGGCAATTTCGGATGGTCTCGCTTTTGAATCATAGATGAAGAAACCCACGCTTCTGATTGTCGACGACGACGACGAGATTCGCACGCAACTGCGCTGGGCGCTGGCGTCCGAATACGACGTCATTCAAGCCGGCGACCGGCAATCGGCAATTGAGGCGTTTCTGGCTCACAAGCCGATGGTTGTGCTCCTTGACCTCGGCCTGCCGCCCCACACGGGTTCACCCGAGGAGGGCCTGGCGGTGCTGGCGCAGATTCTGGATATTGCCAGCCGGACAAAGGTGGTCATTGCCTCGGGCCAGAATGAGCGACGCACCGCACTTGAGGCAGTTGGCGCGGGTGCCTACGATTTCCTAGCGAAACCGGTCGATGTTGAAGAGCTGAAGCTGCTTCTAAAACGCTGCTTCAATGTGGCTCAACTGGAGATTGACTACCGTGCGATCCAGCAGACTGCGCCCACCGATGGGTTTGGCGGAATGATTGGCAACAGCCCCGTGATGCAGGGGGTGTTCAATTCCATTCGCAAGGTCGCGGCCAGTGACGCCCCGGTTTTGATCCTTGGCGAGAGTGGCACCGGAAAGGAAGTCGCCGCGCGGGCGATCCACGATCTGAGCAATCGCAGGAGCGAAGCCTTTGTCGCGATCAATTGCAGCGCGATTCCCGAGACCTTGCTGGAAAGTGAGTTGTTCGGTCATGAAAAGGGCGCGTTTACGGGAGCGCACATGCAGCGAAAGGGACGCATCGAGCATGCGCACAAGGGCACGCTCTTTCTGGATGAGATCGGTGAGATACCGCTCGCCATCCAGGTCAAGCTGCTCCGCTTCCTGCAGGAGCAGACCATTGAGCGGATCGGAGGAAAGGGGGAGATCCAGGTTGATACGCGAGTTCTGGCTGCGACCAATGCCGATCTCGACAAGGCGATCAAGGAAGGTGCTTTCCGCGAGGATTTTTTCTATCGGTTGGCGGTTGTGCGACTTCAGCTTCCGCCGCTGCGGGATCGTGGCGATGACCTGAGGTTGATTGCCCAAGCGTTCATGCACCGATTCGCCGCGGAAAACAATCGCCACAACATGGCTTTCAGCCAGGAGGCGTTGCGGGCGATTCACCGTCACCGGTGGCCCGGCAACATTCGGGAGCTGCAGAACCGAGTGCGCCGGGCGGTCATCATGGGGGAAAGCAATCGCCTGACGGCCGCTGATCTGGAGCTCGATCCATTTGCGGCAGCCGGTGCGGCGACGACGTTGAAGGATGCCCGCGAATCCTTGGAACGGGAAATGATCAGCAATGCCCTGAAGAAGCATGGCGGAAAAATGTCACCCGCTGCTGTGGAACTGGGCATCAGTCGTCCGACACTTTACGACCTGATGGACAAGCTGGGCCTGCAAAAGCCTGCGAGCGAGGGTTGACGGGCGGGGGACGTGGAGTTGCGTTGGCTTGAACGCGGAACCGCCGGCGCTATGGCGTAACGCACAAACCTTGGGCATGACAAAGCATGCCCCTCCAACGGAGGGGGGCGACGGTCGCTTGGAGGGGCACGCTTTGTCGTGACCTCGGGACCGCGCATGCCGAAATTTCGGCGGAGAGTCTCACGCGAAGCCGCGAAGCACGCGGAGAGGAGGTGGAAAGGGTCGATGATAAAATGCACGGACGTCTTGGCATGACGCACGAACCCTGGGCATGACAAAGCACGCCCCTCCAATTTCTTGCACAAAATAACCGGTGGCCCACGAGGAACCACCGGTTTTTTTGTTATGAATCGGAGGGCAGAAAGATTACTTCTTGTGATCCCAGTAACGCCGGAGCAATCCCATGATCGCTGCTGCGAAGCTCAGGGCTGCAAGGGTCGACAAGCCGTCGGGAACCGAGGTAGTGCCCGGTGCGCCAGCCGCAGATGTGAAGAACGTGTAGGATGACAGAGGGGCGGAGCCGGTGAAGGTCTTCAGGCCGCTGGTATCACCCACGTAGAAGTGATAGTTGGTGCTTCCCCATTGGAGGACGAGATAGGACCAGCCGGTGACATCGATATTGATGCTGGTGGGGCCGGATGGCGGTGGCGTTGGCGTCGATGACGTGCCACCGCCCAGCGAATACTTGGATCCGCCTGTGCTCGGCGGCGGCGTATTCGATGATGACACAAGCGTCTGGCTCGCACCGTTCAAAGTGGCCTGGCTAAGGTCGAATGGGTTGTAATTGTTGTAATTGGTGATCTGCGAGGAAAGGGCAGTGAATACTGAGTCAAGCGTGGGAACCTGTCCTGATGAAGACTGCCCCAAAAGCAGCGGGGAGCTGTAAACAGGTGCCACAGGCGGCGGCGTGACCGGCGGCGGCGTGACCGGAGGCGGAGTGACCGGAGGCGGCGTTGGAACCACCGGAGCTGGCGTCGGCGAAGGTGAATTGACTGTGCCGCCAAGACCATACTTGGACTGCGCTGAAGCCTGAACGGCAAGCGCTGTGCTCAATACGGCGGCTGCAAGAAAGGTACGAGTCATTTGAGTAAACAAGCGGCTATTTGGTTAGGTTTTTAAGCAGAGTTTGTGCCATCAAGCTAAAGTATCGAACCAAGGCGATGTAATCTATTTTTTATTATCAACTTATAAAACTATAAATCCGCTTATTGTTCGAATCAAAGCCTGCGAAAGTCTCTTTCCCTGTAACGCTTGTCGACGCAAGAAACAGGCTCAGTTGCAATCGATTGCGATGGTGAGGTCGCGACAGGCGAATCGCACAACGTGGCATAGCGTAAAGAGGCGTATGGTATGACGTTACAGTCTCGAAGTTTCATGATCCGGAAATATACCTAGGTAATAAATACTAGTTTTCAGTAGACGGCGGAAGTGTAAGGGGCTCCGACAATTCTCAAAACCAGCGGAATTTCTCGGGTACGATAACAATGTCGTTGGGAATCAGGTAGATCTGTTCCACCTGTTGGCCATCCAAAATGCTTTGCAAATTGAGTGTGATTTTTCGGGTCACTCCGTTCTCGGTACGTATGACATCGACGGCGGTTGTTTTGGCCAAAGGTGAGAAACCGCCGACTTGGAGAATGGCCTCCAGGGGAGTCAAGGGGCGATCCGTCTGAATTTTGCCGGGGGAATTGACGGCACCCGAGACGAAGACTGAGAACGATGAGGAAACAACGGACACTATCACCTCATTGGAAACAAGCTGACTGGCGTAGCGCTTGGCCAGTTCGGCCTCCAGATCCAGTGGCGTCATTCCCACGACGCGCAGTTCGCCCAGCATGGCGAGAGTGATTCTGCCGTCCGGGCGGATTGTTTGCTGGGCATCCAGATTGGGTGAGGCCGGAAAGGAAATCTTGATCAAGTCGCCCTCGCGCAGTTTCTGCGCGGAATTCGCGAAGCTCGAGAGGTCCTGCGGGCGGGTTGCGACCTGCGTGGTTTCGCAGCCGGTGACAAGGAGCGCAATGGCCAGCAAGGGAGCCGCCAGCAAGGGAGCTGCCCGGCGTGGGAATCGTGTTTTGGTTAGGTCATTCATCATCCGGAGCTGGTGCTTGAACTGCCGCGAAGCATGGCATTCCCCGTCGGGCAGGACAACGGGAATCTACCGAAAGGCGTGTTACTACTGACAGCCGCGCCGCTGTTTCGGGCGGGTGATGCGGCTATTGACGGTGGTAGTCGCCGCGGCTGAAGAACTTTTCGAGCCAGACGTACATGCAAATGAAGAAATAACGGCTTCCCATTTCCTTGATCTTCAGCTTGGCAGTGCCGTACCTGCGATTCTGCCAGTGAATGGGAGTAATTGTCCAAGAATAGCCTCGGACAATCGCCTTGAGCGGAAGTTCGACCGTCAGATTGAAATGCGGAGAAAGCAAAGGCCGGCAGCCATCTATCACGGTGCGACGATAGGCTTTGAAGGCGTTGGTCGTGTCGTTGAGCGAAATGGCGAAGAGACTTTTGATGAACAGGTTGGCCAGACGGTTGACCAGCAGCTTGACGCGTGGGTAGTCGACGACCCTGCTTCCCCTGATGAATCGGCTGCCGAAGACGCACTCCCTGCCGGAATTCAGCAGGTTCCAGTAGGTCACCGCGTCATCAGGTGAGTCCGATGCGTCGGCCATCATGATCACGACGGCGTCGCCCGAGCTATTGTTCAATCCGTGAATGATGGCCCGGCCAAAGCCGTGAAGTCCTGTGTTCTGCAATGGAATCAGGGTGGGTATACGACTCGCCTTGAGCTCCTGGAGCACCTGCCAGGTGCGATCCTTCGAGCCGTCGTCGACCACCACGATCTCGTGGGGGATACCCGCCGCCGTAAAGCGCTCGAAGATTGCGCGAACGGTCTCGGGCAGCGACTCCTCCTCATCCCTCGCAGGGATGATGACGGAATACAGGCGCAAGGGAGGCAGGGGGCGCATTGCGGAGCCGCGTCTTGGTGGCGAACATTCAGACGGAATTCCTGCGCAACCAGCTTTCCACTATCTGACGCACGGTATCCACGAGCGTCTGCGTGATGTCCCATCCGGGGTAGTGTGCCTTCATCTTCCGCAGGTCGGAGTAGTAGCAGATGTGGTCGCCGAGCCGGTGTTGATCCGTGTAGCTGTAAACCTGCTTTTTCCCGGAAAATTCAGCGACAATCTCGAATGCTTCCAGGATGGACGTGCTGTTGGTCTTCCCGCCGCCCAGGTTGTAAACTTCCCCGATCCTCGGGGCACCGACAAAGGCTGCGATGAAACGCGCGACATCGAGGGCGTGGATGTTGTCCCTGACCTGTTTTCCCTTGTATCCAAAAACCCTGTACTCGCGGCCCTCGAGATTGCATTTGACGAGGTAGGACAGGAATCCGTGGAGTTCCACCCCGGAATGATTGGGGCCGGTGAGGCAGCCGCCGCGCAGGCAGCAGGTCGGCATGTTGAAGTACCGCCCGTACTCCTGGACCATGAGATCGGCGGCGGCCTTGGATGCACCGAAGAGGGAGTGCTTGGATTGGTCGATCGTGAAGGATTCGCTGATCCCGTGCTCGTAGGCGGCATCGGCGTAGTCCCACCGGGTGGGCAGTTCCTTCAATGCGATTCTGTTCGGTGCGTCACCATAGACCTTGTTCGTGCTCATGTGCACGAATGGCGACTCCGGGCAGGCCTGGCGCGCGGCTTCGAGAAGATTGAGCGTGCCGACGGCGTTCGTGTCGAAATCGTCGAAAGGGATCGAGGCCGCACGATCGTGGGATGGCTGGGCTGCCGTGTGCACAATGACGGACGGCTTGATCCGGGCCAGAAGGGCCAGAACGCCGGGCCGGTCACGAATGTCCAGTTCATGATGGACAAAGCCCTTCAGTTCCCGGGCCAGGCGCGACTGATTCCAGCGTGTGTCACCCTGGGGACCAAAAAAAATCGCCCGCTGATTGTTGTCCACGCCATGCACGACGCAGCCCAGTTCGCGGGAGAAATAGCTGCAGACTTCCGAACCGATGAGACCTGAGGAACCTGTAACCAGGAGCGTTTTGGGCATTGGAAGCAATCAGTTGAAGGGTTGGCGATGAAGATGGCGAGCGGAAGATGGCGCGGGAAAACGGCGGCACCGGCACGACGAAACGATGTCGACATCCCGGAAACGCGCTGAAACTAATACGTTCCCACCCATGAAAAAGATTCACCTCCGTTTGTTGATTGTTGGATTCATGCTCGCGCTTGCCGGCCGCGCCTCGGCGGATGAGCCGGGTATCAAGCTGGGCCTTCAGTCGTGGACCTGTCGAAACATGACGTTCGAGCAGACCGTCGCGTTCGCGGAAAAACACGGCATCAAGTACCTTCAGCTCATCCCCAATCACCTGAATCCGGATGATCCGATCGATCTGAATCTGCACAAGAAGGCGTTGGTGGAGGCGAAGGGCATGACGATCTACACCTTTGGCGTGACAAAGACGTCGATGGACAAGGAGGCCAATCGAAAGATTTTTGAATTCGCCCGGCGGATGGGCATCAAGCTGATCGTGGTCGAGCCCAAGAATCTGGACGAATGGGACGGTCTGGAGGAGTTGGTGAAGGAGTACGACATCAGGCTCGCCATCCACAATCACGACATCCAGACGACCTACGGCAATCCCGCCACGGTGAAGGCGATTCTTGCGAAGCGCGACAAGCGCATTGGCGTGTGCCTTGATGTCGGCTGGATCACGGCGGCCGGCTTCGATGCCGCCAAGGTCTTCAAGGAGTACAATGGGCGCGTGTATGACCTCCACTTGAAGGACAAGCACATCGAGAAGGGCGCGGATGGGAAGAAGATCGCGGTCGACACCGAGATCGGCAAGGGCGACGCGAACTACCCGGGCTTGTTTGCCGAGATCAAGAAGAGCGGATGGTCTGGTGTTGCAGCGATCGAAACAGACAGCAAGGCCTTCGCGGAAAACCCGAACCGCCTGGTGAAGGAAGCCCAGACATTCTTCAACATGATGACCAGCGCCATGGGAGGCAAGGCATCGAAAAAATAGTCCGATCGCATCATCTATTGCTCTGCGCCGGGCCTTCGCCCGTGCGCGCACTCATTTCCCAGCCATGAGCCAGCGATTTGTCGAAGCCCAGCAGCGCGAGCGCATCCCCACTGATGTTTTTCCTCGCGCCGATGATGCGTGCATCCATGTCGCCAAGGAAATCGCATCTCTGATCCGCAGCCGGCAGGCCGAGGGGCGGAATGCGGTGCTCGGGCTGGCCACGGGTTCGACTCCGGTGCGCCTGTATCGCCAGCTCATCCGCATGCACCGCGAGGAGGGGCTGAGTTTCAGGAATGTCGTCACCTTCAATCTCGACGAATACTACGGCCTGCCCCGCTCGCACCCGGAAAGCTACTGGCAGTTCATGCGCAAGCAGCTTTTCGATCACATCGACATCCCGGACGAGAACATCAACCTTCCCGACGGCACGGTGGCCCGTGCGGATGTGTTCGCCTGGTGCAAGGGCTATGAGGACAAGATCAAGTCTGTTGGTGGACTGGACTTCCAGATCCTTGGCATTGGGCGCACCGGGCACATCGGATTCAATGAGCCCGGGTCAACCCGGGATTCGCGCACCCGCCTGGTGACGCTGGACAGCCTGACTCGCCGCGATGCCGCGCGCGATTTCCTGGGCGATGCGCATGTGCCGCGTTTTGCGATCACGATGGGGGTGGGCACGATCCTGGATGCGCGGGCGATCGTGCTCCTGGCGTGGGGCGAAGGAAAGGCGTCGGTCATCGCCCAGGCGGTCGAGAAGCCGCCGACAGACTCGCTGCCCGCGAGTTTCCTGCAGGGGCACGCGAATGTGCGCTTCATGATCGATCAGGCGGCGGCCTCCGCCCTGACGCGCATGCGCCACCCCTGGCTCGTGGGGGCGATCGAGTGGACTCCATTCCGCACCCGGCAGGCGGTCATCTGGCTTTCGCTGACGCTGCAGAAGCCCGTGCTCAAGCTGCTCGACGAGGACTACAGCGAGCATGGCATGTCGGACCTTCTGGTGGAGCAGGGACCGGCCTACGGGCTGAACATTCGGATCTTCAACGAACTTCAGCACACGATTACCGGCTGGCCGGGTGGCAAGCCCAAGGCGGATGACTCCCGCCGGCCGGAGCGGGCGGAGCCGTTTCCCAAACGCGTTGTCATCTTCAGTCCCGAGCCGTCGCACGATGTCCTTGGCATGGGCGGAACCGTCCGGAGGCTGGTGGAGCAGGGGCACGATGTGACTCTGATTTATCAGACGTCGGGCAACCTCGCGGTTCCGGATGACGAGGCGGAGATGGCGGCGGACCTGATTGCTGAATTGAGCGGGGAGTTTGACCGCTCGGAAGGGCCGACAGGCCGCTTTGCGAAGGACGTCCAGAAACAATTGCAGGCGAAGTCGGCGTTTGAAGGTGACACGCCACAGATCCGCCGGCTCAAGGGACTGCTCCGGCGCGGGGAGGCCTGCGCCTCGCTGCAGACCTGCGGAGTCGGCAAGGAACGCATACGATTCCTGGATCTGGCATTCTATGAGCGCGGCAGGTACCGCCAGTTCGCTCCGGGTGATGAGGATCTGGGTGTCGTGACGAAGGTGCTGAGGGAGTTGTCCCCACACCAGATTTTTGCAACGGGCGACCGCGATGATCCGTCGTCGGTCACGGCGGTCTGTTTCGATCTCGTGCGGCGGGCGTGTCACGCGCTGCGTGACGAGGCGTGGTTCAAGGACTGCCGTGTCTGGCTGTATCGCGGAGTCGAGACTCCGTGGGAGGCGGCCGAGATCGACATGGCCGTGCCGATCAGCCCGCGGGAGCTCGCGCAGAAGACCCAGGCCATCTTTTATCACAAGAGCCAGCGGAGCCAGACGCCCGTGGACGCGGGGTTGCGCGAGGCCTGGCAGCAGGCGGAGCAGCACAATCGCGGCCTTGCCGCGACCTATGACGGGCTCGGGCTGGCGAACTACGAGGCCATCGAGGCCTTCCAGCGCTGGAATCCGTAGTTGAATTATGGATACAGTGGGGCGGTTCCCAATCGCCTGGAGGGGCACGCTCCGTCGTGACCTGGCTCGGGATTGACCGGCGGAGAATCCCTGATTTCCGATCTCGGACCTAGCCCGAACGCTGCACCCCGGCTGCGCCTTGTCCTGCGCGATCCTACAACTCGATTGTCCGGCCCTCTCGCGCGGACTGGTCCGCGGCGAGTACGATTCTGAGGCTGTCCACGGCGCTTTCGAGGTGCTCGGTGAGATCGATGTCCTTGCGGATGGCGTTGAGGAAAACCTCCTGCTCGCGCCGGCAGAGCTCGTCGTGGCTGGGCTCGTCGGACACGTCGATCCATTCATCCTTGCGCGTGAAATTGCCGTCGGGGCCGAGGTCGGAGTAGTGGCGCAACAGCGACTCGGTTTTCGAATGGGAGTCCACATCGGCGGAGCTTCCCGCGCCGCCTGCCGTTTTCGCGACGATGCTGACGCAGCCACGGGGTCCGACGACATCCTTCACGAAGAACGCGGTCTCGCTCATCATGGGCCCCCAG
Organism: Opitutaceae bacterium; assembly: GCA_015075305.1. Classification (NCBI taxonomy): domain Bacteria; kingdom Pseudomonadati; phylum Verrucomicrobiota; class Opitutia; order Opitutales; family Opitutaceae; species Opitutaceae bacterium. Next base: position 207,796 of record JABTUS010000004.1, read on the forward strand.
CCCGCCTCATACCAGCCGACCGAGCCGTCCGCGAACGTCACCTGAAGCTGACCGTAGTTGGGTTTGCCCGGTGGAATGTCCCCGGTCAGCCGGGCCTGGATGCCGCTGACGCGCACGGGTCGCGAACCGGTCATGCGGCACATGACCTCGACGTAGTGAACGCCGCAGTCGACGATCGGTGAAAGCGATGCAATCAGGTTCTTGTGGGTCCTCCAGTTGGCTCCTGAACTCTGCTGGTTGAGGTTCATACGCATCACCAGCGGCTTGCCGAGTGTGTGCGTGATCTCCACGAAACGCTTCCACGAGGGATGCACCTGAAGGATGTATCCCACGACAACCTTTTTTCCCATGCGTTTGGCGGTGTCGATGACGCGGCGACAATCGGCGATGTTCTCAGCCAGCGGCTTCTCCAGGAAAACATGCGCGCCGGCGTTGAGGGCGGCGAGCGCGTACTCTGCATGGGTGTCCGGGTAGGTGCTGATGCAAACCGCGTCGGGACGGGTGTGGGCCAGTGCGTCCGAATAGCTGGAGAATTCAGGATATGTGTTTCCGAATTCGGCGTTCAACCGGCGGCGGGATTCCGCGCCGCGGCTGACCAGGCCGACGATCTTGAAATGCTGCGGAAGGCCGTGGTAGGCGCGCGCATGGGATGTTCCCATGTGACCACAGCCGACCACAAGGATGCGAATTGGCGAATGCATGACAAATGGAGGAGAGACGGGAAGGCCGGGGAGCTGCTCAGTGGGGAAGATCGGGTGCTGCGGCGGCCGCGCCGGGACCGTGCGTCGGCGGACGGAAGAATAGCATGAGCAGCATGATGCCGCCGATCGCGGCGAGCGTCGGCACAAGGAACAGCTTCTGGTAGTCGACGACTCCGAGCGGGGAGGAGTAGGCTGCCGCCAGCCGGGGAAAGAGCTGGCTCGAGACAACCATGCCGGCGCCGAGGATCAGCAGGTTGGCGGCCCCCTGCGCGCTCGTGCGCACGTCCGACGGAAACACGGCGTCAACGAAGATGTAGACGGTCGCAAAAAAGAAGGCGTAGCAGATGCCGTGAAGCACCTGCACGGAGACAATGAGCCAGGTGTAGCCTGAATCCGCGAAGAGCGCGAACACGCCGTAGCGGGCGGCGTGGCCGAGGATTCCGATGATCATGGTCCATTTCCACCCGAGCTTTCTGAGAACCGCCCCCAGGGCCAGCATGGTCACGATTTCCGCGACCTGACCGATGCTGCTGACCACCATGGTCATTTTTGCGGAGATGCCGACATGTGTGAGAAACCCGTCGATCACCACGAAGTAGCCGTTGTGGATCACGGAGTCGATGAATGTGACGAGAAACAGGATTGCGACGAATGGGAGGCGAAGCAGTTTCGCCGCGCGCAGCCAGGCGAGACGGTCCAGTCCCTGAGCGTCGGTGCGGGCGGGAGTGTGCGGCAGAGTAAGGCTGTAGGCCGCCAGCACGAGTGAAAGGACGCCCGCCACGATGAAGACCCATCGCGTTTCCGATGCATCGGCCTTGTCACCGAGCAGGAAAATGAACGGCCAGCTCACGACGATCCATCCGATCGTTCCGCCCATGCGCACGAAGCCGAAATCCCTGGCGGGATCCTTCAGGTTTGCGAAGGCGAGCGAGTTGGCGACCGAGATCGTGGGAACGAAGAGCAGGCCGTAGACTAGGAAGATGGCGAAGAAGCCCGCGAAGCTTTGGACAAACGCGCATGCGATCAGGGCGATGCCACCGACCAGGTGGCTGAAGGAAAGGAAGCGCTCGGCGGCAAAATTGCGGTCGGCAAACTGATTGCTGAAGAACATGCCCACCACCGAGGCGATTCCAAAGACACTTCCCACCCAGCCCTGCTGCCCGGCGCTGAATCCGAGCATGCCCATGTACGGGAAAATCTTGATCTGCCAGGCTCCCCAGATCCCGATTTCCAGGATCATCATGAGGAAGAGGCGGTACTTGTTGGCTGGGTTCATAGGGATGCAGACGGAAGTCTGATGCGCAGGGATGGGTTGGGTTGTGGGGGCACTTCTGACTGTCAGGGATTCGTGGCGTCGCGAGGGAAAAGGCAAGCTTCATGGTGCGGCGAGGCTTTCCCTGCAATCCCCGATGGCGCATTTTTCGATGAACCCACATCCGCTCGAAGAGAGTTGCCATTTGCTGGATGGTTCCGACCGGACCTTCAGGACGCAGGAGGCGGCACAAACATGAGTCGGGCACCGTTCAAAGTCGCCATTGTTGGCATTTCCGGATACGGCCGGATCCATCTTCAGCTTGCAAGGGAAGCGGTGGAACAGGGGCTAATGAATCTCGTCGCAGCGGTCGTCATCAATCGGGCCGAGGTGAGCGAGGAGGCGGAGATGCTGGAGAGGAACGGCACGCGGCTCCACGCGACCTTTGAGGAGATGGTCTCCCGGGAGGCGGGACGCATCGATCTCTGCCTCATACCAACGGGCATTGCCTGGCATGCGCGGATGACGATTGCGGCGTTGCGTGCCGGGATGAACGTTCTGGTCGAAAAGCCGCTCGCCAGTTCGCTTGCGGAGGTTGATGCGATCGCAGCGGAATCCGTCCGGTCCGGCCGGTTTGTTGCGGTGGGGTTTCAGGATATCTACAACCCGCTGGTCCAGCAGGCAAAGGAGCGGCTGCTCGATGGTGCGATCGGGCGACTGCAGTCGGTCAGGTTTCTTGGACTCTGGCCGCGGCCGACTTCGTATTTCACGCGGAACGGCTGGGCGGGTCGCATGGCGGTGGACGGAGTCCCCGTTCTCGATTCTCCGCTCAACAATGCCTTCGCCCATTTCGTGAATCTCGCGCTTTTCTTTGCCGGTGATGCGTTCGATGAGTCGGCCAAGGTCGAGGACATTCGGGCGGGGTTGTGGCGCACCAATGCCATAGAGATGTTCGATACCGGTGTTGTCACTGCCAGGACTGCCGACGGAGTCGCACTGTGGTTCGGGGCGTCCCATGCCTGCATGCAGACACACGAGCCGGAAATTCACCTCCAGGGTGATCGCGGCGGAATGATCTGGCGGCATGAAAACGAATGCATTTGGGAGCTGGATGGAGGGAGCAATGAACGCGTGGTCCTTCCGAGCGCCGCGGAGGCCCGCCGCCTCATGATGCTCGCTGTCATGGACTGCCTGGCCGGGGGCTCGACGTTTCTTTGTGTTCCCCGAATGGCGCGGCGGCATACTGAACTCATCACCCGCGTGCATGAGTTGACTCCGATCCAGTCACTGCCCGGTGTGGCGCTTCCCATGGCTGCGAACGGAAATGCGGCCACCGTCCTGGCGGTGACGGGATTGGAGGCGGCGATGTTTGATGCCTTTGCGAATCGCTCGATCCCCCAATTGTTGCGGGTGAATTGAGCGAGTCCGCAACAGGTCGTGCGCGGGAAGCTTGGGTGCGCCGAAGCCTGTGAAGCCCTTTGCCTCCATGCGGAGTAGTACGCATGCGTTTGCTGTCGCCCTCCCGCGTGATTTGGGTGCTCATGGCTGTGTGACCACCGGATCAAACCGAACGCCGAATCCACCATGCTCATGACGCATGGCGGCAACTCACCTCCCACCTGCCAAGCGGGATGACAAGCACCCCGATACTGATTTGCCCCTCCTTCTTCGGCCCGCGGTCGGACGGCATTTCCCGCGTCTCGGCGCTGGCGCATGAGGCGCTTGCGCAGCTTGGCTTGGGAGAACCCTGGGTTCTGGCGGCCAATGATGAAATCCGGTCGACGCCGGCAGCGGCAGGTCGGGGATTTGGACGCCGTTATGTCTCGATGTGCCGTCATGCGCTGTTTTCGCCGCGGATTTCCGGGTCACGCCATGTCATTGAGGCGGGAGCCCCGGCCGTTCCGATTGTCTGCGCGCACCTTGGGCTGTCACCGGTTGCGCGGATGCTGGCGAGGCGGCTGGGTCGGCCCTATTTTGTAATTCTGCATGGTGTGGAGGCCTGGAAGTCAATTCGTCCCAGGGATCGCTGGGGTTTGCGGAGGGCGAGCGGGTTTCTGGCGGGTTCACAATACAGCCATCGGCAGTTTGTTCATCACAATCGATCGTTCGCGGATACGCCCGTTCAGGTGACGGGCTGGGGCACGGACACCGATGTTCCTGAGACTCGATCGGGAGAGAGACCGGCGGTCGGCGAATTCAGGTTCCTTTGCGTGGCACGGATGAGCAAGGGCGACACGTTTGGACGATACCGGAGCATTGAGGATTTGTACAAAGGCTTCGCAGTCCTTCTCGCCGCCATGAGCAGACTGGTGCGACAGACTGTCCGCGTCACTCTGGAGGTCGTTGGCGCCGGAGACGCCGCGGAGGATATCGAGCGACACGCGCGGACACTCGGCGTTGCGGGCTGCGTCCGGTTTTCCGGTGAACTTTCCGACGCCGCGCTCGCGCGACGCTACGAGGAGGCGCATGCCTTTGTCCTGCCCAGCGAACGCGAGGGTTTCGGCATAGCCTTTGTCGAGGCTATGGCGCGCGGACTCCCCTGTGTGGGCGTTGCCGCCGGCGGCGTGCCGGAGGTGATTGAAAACGGAGCGACCGGGCTGCTCGTGCCGCCGGGAGATGCGGCAGCGCTGGCGGATGCCATGCGCACGCTCGCGGAAAATTGCCGCGTGCGAATGCGCATGGGCCTGGCCGGGCGTCAGCGGTTCGAGCGGGATTTCACGCGGTCGGCCTGCGTGCGCCGACTGGCGACCGCACTGGCTGCATTGAACGCGCGCATGGAAAAGGGATCCGCACTGGCGACGGCCGTAGTGGAATGATCGATACCAGAAGAGACATTCTCATCGCCACGCAGAGCTACGTGCCGGATTCTGCGGCGGTCGGCCAGTACCTGGCGGAGGTGGCTGAAGGTCTGGCGGGGCGGGGGTGGCGGGTGACGGTGGTGGCTCCGGAGCGGGGCTACAATGAACCGGAGGTCCGGCTGACTTCCGAGATGGGGGAGCGGGGGAATCCGCGCATCCGGCGGGTGAAGGGGCCGGCGAACCGCAAGGGCAGCCTTGGCGATCGCCTCGGTGGCATGATTGTCTTTTCCATTCGGGCGATGCTGCGGGCGCTGACACAGCGCTCACTTGACGGCATGCTGGTCAGCTCGTCGCCGCCGATTCTCCCCTTGTTCATGACGGCCGTTGCGCGCCTGCGGCGCCTCCCGTTGGTTTACTGGGTCATGGACCTCAATCCGGATCAGGCGACCGCCTCCGGCCACGTGTCTGCATCCTCCTGGTCCGCACGCCTGCTGGCGGCGTCGCAGCGATGGGTGATGTCACGGGCTGCTACGGTTGTTGTCCTGGATCGCTTCATGGAGGCGCGGGTGAGGAGATACCTGCCGTGTCCGCGTCCGCTGGTCACCCTGCCTTTGTGGCCGCTCGACGTTGGTCCGGCTGGGGACGACTCACGGGCATTTCGCAGCCGGCATGGCCTGACGGAGCGGTTCGTGATCATGCACAGCGGCAATCACAGTCCGGTTCATCCGCTGGACACGTTGCTCGATGCCGCGCGCATCCTGGGGCAGGATGCGCGATTCAAGTTCCTCTTTGTCGGAGGAGGCCTGGCCAAGGCGGCAATCGAGGAGGCAAGAACGCGTGAGAATCTGGAAAACGTGCTGCTGCTGCCGTCGCAGCCGCTGGGCGCGCTGAGTGCGGTGCTGGGAGCGGCGGATGTGCATGTTGTCTCCATGGGGGAGAACATGGCCGGATGCGTGCATCCCTCGAAGGTGTACAACATACTGTCGGCGGGCAGGCCGTTCGTGCTGCTGGGCCCGGCATCCTGCAGTTTGAATGATCTCCTGCAGCGGTTTGGATGCGGCTGGAGGATCGCGCATGGCGACACGGACGGTTTCGTGCGGCTGCTTCAGCATCTGGCATCGCCGGAGGGAAGCATGGAACTGGAGCGGATGCGGGGCGCTGCGGGACGCGTGTATGAAACGCGGATCGAGGCCGCCCGCGGTCGCATGGAGTTTCTTGATACGGTCGAGGATGCGCTGGGCGCGGGAAGGAGCTAGGGCACGATGTGTGGAATCGCCGGATACGCGGGGAAAGGGAGCATGCGGGAGGGTGCGGTCCTGGCTGCGCTGCGCCACCGCGGACCCGACGGCGAGGGAGTCTGGCACGTGCGTCCTTCAGATGATGTTTCACTCAGCCTCCTGCACACGCGGCTGAAGGTCATTGATCTCTCGGAGAAGGCGGCGCAGCCGATGCGCCTGGATCGGGAGTCCCGCCTGCAACCGGCCGACTCCCCCGAGGAGTCGCGGCTTGTCGTGACGTACAATGGCGAGATCCACAATTACCGCGAGCTGCGTGAAGAGCTGGCCGGCAGAGGGCACAAATTCGAGGGCGCGGGAGACACGGAGGTTCTGGTTCGGGGCTTTTCGGAATGGGGGAGCGGGCTGTTTGGAAGGATCGACGGCATGTTTGCGCTGGCGATTTACGATGCCGCGCGGCGCAGGCTCGTGCTTGCGCGTGATCATGCCGGCATCAAGCCGCTCTACCATGCACGCACGGCGGACGGTGGTGTCTGTTTTGCCTCCGAGACGCGGGCTTTGCTGGCATCGGGTCTTGTGGATGCGTCGCTGGATTCATCCGCGATCGTCGAGTACCTGGAAACGGGAAGCTTCCGGGAGCCGGCGACCCTCCACGAGACCATCCGGAGCTTTCCTGCGGGACACTTTGCGGAGGTCAGCCTTGGCGACGGGCTGCCCTTCGCGCTTGTTCCGCACCGCTACTGGTCGGTCGAACAGGTGGCGGCGGGGGCAACGGTACCGGCGGCTGAGTGGAATGGGCTGCACCAGGACAGGCTTGTCGAATCGGTTCGCTCCCGGTTGAGCAGTGATGTTCCGATGGGAATCTTTCTATCCGGCGGAATCGATTCAACGCTTCTGCTCGAGCAGGCGGTGAAGTCTGGCGGGTGCGATCGAATCCGCGCGTTCACTCTGGGGGGTGGACTGACGGAGAGGGACGAAATCGGCGTGGCCCGGGCCACCGCCGGGCGGCTGGGAGTGCGTCATGAGGCGGTGACGATTCCGGAAGACGAATTGTCCACTTGGGTGCGGGATGCGCTGTCGTCCCCTGACCTGCCGTCGGCGGACGGAGTCAATCTCGCGCTGATTTCAAGGGCGGCGCGCGCACGTGGGCTGGTCGTCGTGCTTGGCGGGACCGGGGCGGATGAGCTGCATGGCGACTACGGGCATCCTCCCCGCCTCGCCATGCTCATGCGTGCGTATCGTAAAGATGGATACGGATCCGCGGTGCTTCGGCGCGCGGGAATCGGGCTGTGCCGGCTGCTTCGGGGTGGCGAACGGGCCGCGAGGCTGGAGTCGCTGCTCGATTCCATCGGTTCGGTCGAGGAGGTGCTTCTCGAGAAGCGGCGCTATTTCGGGCGCGAGGAGATTGCCGCCATGTTTCCTCCCGGTCGGGAGAAGGCGGTGGCTGGGCATGGCAGGCGGCTGGTTTTCGATCGCGAGGCATTGTTGTCCCTGCCCCTGAGGGATCAGGTTCGCGCGGCGGATGTCGCGGGCTACCTGAGGAACACCCTGTTGCGGGACGGCGATGCGGCCACCATGGCGCACGGGCAGGAACTGCGCGTGCCGTATCTGGGCCGCCGATACATGGAATGCGTGCTGGCCGCGCCGGAGGCCCGCGCTACGGACGGGGGCGGAGCGAAGCCGCGGCTGGTGGAAATGCTTTCGCCGGAGGGACGTTGGGCTGCGCAACGCCCCAAGGTCGGATTCAACATCGACATGGCGCGGCTCCTCGGGGGGGCGATGAAGGAGCCGTTCATCGAGGCCGTGGACAGGCTGAATTCACGCGCGAATTTCAGGCTCAACAAGGATGCACTGCTTGCGTCCTTGAAGGGTGGAGCCGACCAACGCCGGGCGCGACGGCTCTGGGCGCTGTTGAGCCTGGGCTCACACTTCGCGCGGCGTTGAGCGCGCGCGGAGCCGGCGCGTCACGGCATGTCGTAGACCTCGAGGATGGCGACTCCAGTCGTGCCTCCCGCTCCTGAGAGCCTGACGCTGTAGGTGCCGGGCGGCAGGGTTGCGACCATGGCGGAATCTGCGGATGCCGGCGGCAGGCTGAATGCGCCCACTCCCGAGAAGGCCGCCTTCAATTCGGAGGAACCGCCCCAGTTGTCATTCTCCGCCACGACGGCGCCCGCCTTGATCACCTCCAGGCGGGGATCCTCCAGCACGCCTGCGACGCCGAATTCCCGGAGTGTCGGGCCGACTCCGCGAATCAGGAGCTTCTTTGGAGTGGTGCCGGTTATGACAATCCCCGCGAGCAGCGTGTTTTCCTGCGTGCCGACGAAGTTGCGAACCGAGAGATTGACGATTTGAGCGCCCTGGGTGGAGGGATTGGAATCGTACACCTCAACGAGTGCGACGCCGGTGTTTGTGTCGGCGCTGGTGAGTTGGGCGGTGTACGCTCCTGCGCCGAGCACGGATGCGATTGCGGAGTCCTTGGAACCGGCCGGCAGCAGGAAGGCCCCGACATTCTTGAAAGCGTCGGTCATGCCGGGCTGGGAACCCCAGTCGTTGTTGGAACCCGCGGGGACTCCGCCCTCCTTGAACAGACTGAGCTGAGGATCGGGAATCGCGCCTGGAACGCCAAAGGCGGTCAAGCTTGGTCCAACGCCGCGAATCAGCAGACTCTTTCCGCTCGATCCGCGAATCACGAATCCAACGGTGAGGGCGCTTTCGCCGCTGCCGGCCTGCGCGCGGACGGACAAGTTGACCAGTTGGGAGGGAGGCAGAACTGAGACGGTGGCCGTGTCGCTCATCTCACTGCCCGCCCCGGAGGAAACGAGCACGCTGTAGCTTCCGGCGGTGTTCGCCTGCACATCCGTCAACTCGAGTGTTGCGGCGGTGGCGTTCGGGATAGCCGAGTTGTCGCGGTACCATTGGTAGTTCAATGGGCCTGTTCCTCCGGCCACCACCTGCAGGGTCACGGTGGCACCGGGAGCGACGGTCTGACCTGCGGGTTGCACGATGATATGCGGTGGTGTGGGAGCTGGCGTTACGCTCAGCCTTGCAGCGGCTGAAAGCGCCGAGCCGACGGAATTTCCGACACGCACCTGATAGTCACCGGCGTCGCCGGCGGAGACCGCCGGCAATGCAAGGGTTGACTGCGTCGCGCCGGGAATGGGGGAGCCGCCCTTGAACCACTGGTAGGCAAGCGGAGCGGTGCCGGAGGCGATGACCTCGAAAGAGATGCCCGATCCGATCGTGGCTGTCTGGTTGGCGGGTGATTGTATGATCCGCGGTGGCGCGATCACGGTCAGGTACGCGTTTTCGCTCGTGGCGGATCCCTGCGAATTTGTCGCCACAACCCGGTAGTAGCCGGCGCTGCCGATGTCGACGCTGGCCATCGTGAAATCGGGGCTTGTGGCGCCCGGAATCAGCACGGGGCCGTTGTACCATTGGTAGGTGGGGGCCGGCAGACCCGAGGCTGCGACATGGAAGGTCACTGCATTGCCTGAAATCGCAGTCTGGGATGCTGGCTGCGTCAGGATGACGGGTGGAGCCAGCGGCGGCACGACTACAAGGGTCGCTGGCAGGCTGGTGACGCTTCCAAGCGCATTCTGGACTGTCACGGTGAAGGTTCCGGCATCCTCGAGGGCGACCGGATTGAACGAGAGCGTGCTCCCGGTTGCTCCGGTGATGAGCGCGGCACCCTTCTTCCATTGATAGCTGAGAGGGGCCGTGCCGGTGGCCACAACTGAAAGCGAGACGTTCCGGCCTGCGGTGACGGTCTGGCTGGCGGGCTGTGTGGTGATGGATGGCGGTGTGGTAACTGTGAGCACCGCGGCGACACTGACGACGCTTCCGAGGCTGTTGGAAACCCGGACTGCATAGCTGCCGGCACTGGCTGGGGTGACGTTGGAAAGGACCAGCGTTGCAGATGCGGCGCCTGGAATCTGTGTTCCGTCCTTGCTCCACTGGTAGGATGGCGCCGGCAGGCCCGTGGCACCCACGGAAAACGTGACGCTTCCGCCGGAGGGGACGGTGGCTGACTGAGGCTGTGACTGGATGAGAGGAGCGAAGGACGCAGGATTGACCGTGAGGACGGCTGGCGAACTGACAATGGAACCGGCGGAGTTGGACACGCGCACCGTGTAGGCACCGGAGTCGTTGACACCTGCGACACCGATGGAAAGTGTGCCGGATGTGGCTCCGGAAATCTCATTGCCGTTCTTCATCCATTGATAGGCAAGCGGGGGAGGGCCTGATGCGCTTACAGAAAAAGTTGCGGATTGGCCCGCGGTGATCGTCAGCGAGGAGGGGCCGGAAAGAATGACAGGAGGTTCGCTGATGGTAAGGAAGGCGGGCTGGCTGGTGACGGAGCCGGCAATGTTGGTTGCGACGACCGTGTAGACCCCGGCATCCGGCAACGCCACGGAGGCGATGCTGAACGTGGATGACGTGGCGCCTGGTATGGCGATGCCGTTGTGTCTCCACTGAAAAGCTGGCGCAGGGGAGCCGGTGGCGACGACGTAGAAACTGACGCCGGCACCCAATGCGACAGCGCGAGAGAGAGGTGGGCTGACGATGGCCGGCGCAATCTGGGCGGGAATGACGGTCAGAACCGCGGCGTTGCTGGTGACTGAACCAGCGGCGTTGGACACGGTCACTGTGTAGGAACCGGCGTTTGCGGAGGTCAGTCCGGTCAATATCAGGTCGGGAGTTGATTGGATGGCGACTGACTGATTGTCGCGCTTCCACTGGAAAACGAACGGGGCCGTGCCCGAGACGGTGACTGCAAGTGTGACCGACGAGCCCGCCATTGCGGTCTGCGACTGGGGATGGGTGATGATCTGGGGAGGGGTCGTCAGCGCATTGACCGTGAGCGTCGCATTGTTGCTGGTGACCGAGCCGGCGGAATTTGTCACCATGACCTTGTAGGTCCCGGCATCGGACGCGGACACGCTGATCAGGTTCAACGTCGACGCCGTCGCGCCGGAGATTGGATTGCCGTTGCGATACCATTGGTACGTGAGCGGTGCTGTTCCGGTTGCAGTGACGGAGAACTGCACCGATGCGCCAACCATGACGGTTTGGGAGGAGGGGTGGGAGCTGATCGTGGGCGCGCTGATTCCGCCGGGGAGATAGAGTGACATTGCGCCGGCGATGTCGTCGGCGGCGAGATTGTCGAGGTCGGAAATCGTGCTGTTCATGATCGCCGGGACGTTCTGTCCAGCCTGATCAGGGTGATCCAGTCCCAGCACGTGACCAAATTCATGCAGGGCTACGCGATAGAGATCCGGGACGCTTTTGAGGCCCACAAATCTTGTTGGTCCGCGGTAGGAATTCCATACGAAGGCTGTGTTGAAAAGCACGTCGCCTTCCACACGCCTGTTTCCTGATGCGTACGAAACCGTGATTGCGAGGGTGCTGCCTCCGAATGCACTCCCGTACACGGTCGATGAAAAGAAGACATTGTTGATGCCATTGCCCTGGGCCTTTGGAGCGGAAGACCCGCTCACGCCGGAGAACGTGTTGGCGCCCATGTAGGGGTTCCATGCCGCCAGGGCGCTTTGCGCCACCGCGTCCCAGGAGGTCGATCCGTCGATGAGCGGGGATGACGGTGTCCCCAGCGCCAACTGCATGACGATGGGAGTCGTCCATTTTGACGAACTTGTATCGTACGCCTGCAGGGGCGAATGCCACACTGCCAGCAAGAGCAGCGCGCAGATGACGAAGGTGGGACTGCGGCGTGGATCAGTTCGCATTGCGGCTGCGCTTCAACTCATTCCGGACGGCCGCCTTGAACTCATTCAACGACAGGGCGGTGCGGCTGATGCTTGCAGCCGCGATGGCGGGATGGGCCGCTGCTCCGGCAGCCAGGGAAAGCTCCACATCGGATGTCGAGGCCAGAGGCATGCCGTTGACACGGTACACGCGTTTCTCACTTGTCGTGGGATCGGTTCGGATGTCGTAGACGCCGTGTCCCCAGCAGACCAGTGGGCAGGCGTCGACGCCGTTCCTTGCGACGAAAAGAACGACTTCCTCACCCGGTTTGAACAGGGGAGAGCCCTCCACGCGCATTTCGTCATCGCCGACCCTGCCGCCCAGGAATTCGAGCCTGAGGCTGCCGGTGTTTCCTCCGCCGGTGAGGTCATCGGTGACGTTAAACGTGACCCAGGTCTTGATCACGCGGAATCCCGCCTGATCCATCCATGCGGATTCGGAACCAACGACGGTTGCCTGCACCACGCGCGTGGCTGTTGCGACGAGTGACGCAAAGTCGGGCGGAAGCACGGTTGTCGCCCGTGCACCGATGATTGCGATGCCTGCGAAGCAGGCCGCCAATGCAGTCCGGATGAGTCGAGAGGGCTGATGTGGCAAGGGCGGAGGGCTGGGTGGGATCGACGAAGGATTGCGAGCGGTCATGCAAGGATTTCCACGTGGACACGGCAGCAGTATTCGCTCCATCGGCGCTTTCAATGCCGCATCTGCGAGGACGTTTTGGGTTTACGCCATTTTATCAGTCGGTGAGGCCTCGACGTTCACATACACTCCGCCTCTTGTTGTTCATGAGCAGAAGCCTGCGCTTTCCCGCCTCTTGTGTGCAAGAACGAGTCCGCGGGGTGCAGGTGGAGGATTGATCGGGAGAGTGGTTCCGACTTGGCGAGCGAGCGTGCGCGGGAAATTCGGATGGCAAGTGACGGATGCAATGGCACGCTCTCTGGTCATGATTTCCGCTGGCAAGTGCACGGCTGCGTTGGCAATGGCGCTGGGATTTGTGGCTCAAGCGATGGCTGCCGGGTCACCGACGGCCGATCTCTCGCGGTGGGTGGTGGAGCAGATGCCGGGAGGCACTGTTACGGTGAGGGACGGTGCGTTGGAGATTCGGGACAAGGCAGGCTGCACGATTTGGTGGAAGGAGAAATTGACGGCACCGGTGGAGGTCGAATTCACGGTGAAGGCGATACACGGTCCGTCGCCGAGCGACCGGGTTTCGGACGTGAATTGCTTTTGGATGGCACAGGAGAATGGATCGGAGGATGCGCCGTTTTCAAAGGGACATGCCCGCACGGGTCGGTTTGCAGAGTACGATTCGCTTTTCACGTACTATGTCGGGTATGGCGCGAACAACAATACGACCACCCGCTTTCGACGCTACGATGGCACCGCGAGTCGTCCGCTTCTTCCCGAGCATGATTTGAGGGATAGCCGGTTCATGCTCACAGCGGGACGTCCGGTTAGAATCAGGCTTGTCGCCCGAGATGGCATGGCCGAGTACTGGCGGGACGGTGAGCGCATCCTGCATTTCAAGGATCCGCATCCGCTGGAATGGGGATGGTTCGCCTTCCGCACGGTGAAGAGCCATCTGAGGATCACAGATTTTCTGGTGGTGCAGGGGGCGAAGGATGCGGCGGAAGCAACCTCCACTCCCGCGGTTCTGCCGCCGCGTGGTGCTGGAGCCCGATGAAACGGCGTTTCGAAGAGGATCGTAGCTGTCTCCGCGTGGCACGGGCGTCCCGCCCGCGTCAGAGCACCGCGGGCGGGACGCCCGTGCCACGCGGGACAGTGGACCCTTGGATCAAGGCGCAACTGTCACCGGCTGTATCGATGCCTTGAGGTCCGACAGAGCGGAGGCCGCCGGTGCGGGCTGGGTGACTGTGCCGGTGGCGGCCCATTCGGTCCCACGCGCCAGGGTGAGCTGGAAACCGAGCCCCTGCAGGGCCTCGAAGCCGTGGCCGAGTGCGGTGTGAAAAATCCGGCCGCGACCGTACCTGATGGCCATGAGGAGAGGTTCCTGCTCCTGGGTGCGCGGAGATCTGGCGGAGGCAAGGACGATGAGGTGTCTGGCCGGACCGCGCAGGCTGTCGTAGAGTTCGTCCTGAGCGTGCATCCATTGCAGCGGAAGGCCGCGCATGATCGGGTGATCGGGAGCCTGGGTCTCGATGAGAAATTCATGCTGCGGACCGTGAGCGCCGCCCTTGCCCGGTGTCATGTCGCGTGTCCATTTCCCATCGCGCAGACGCAGGTAGGGTCCGCTCTTCTCCGTGCGATTTCCCCAGCCACCGAGGCCGATCATTTCATTGTATTCGAGCCCTTCCGGAAAGGCATTGTCTGCGGCGTGGTAGGAAACGAAGCCGCCGCCACTCTTCACAAAATCGACAAACGCCGTCTTCACCGGCTCGGGCCAGCTTTCGCCGTTGTAGTTCGAAAGCACGACCGCGTAGTCGGAGAAGTTGGGTCGCCACGCCGACCACAGCGCTTCGTGTCGTGCCGTGTATTCGGCGAGCGCGGCTTGATATTCCTTGAGCCTGGCCTCATGCGCGGCCTTCTCAGCGGGCGTGGCATCCTTGGCCAGCGGAGGTCGCACGGGGGCGGTTGGAGTCGTGGAGATGTCGACTTTGAAGCGGCCGGTCTGCTCAAGCATGCGCCTCAGGAGCGGCGTGGTGGCTCGCCAGAGATGGTTGTTCTGTCCATCGACAATCAGCACGTGGATCGGCGATCCTGCTGCTGGCTGCTGTGGAGGTGCGGATTGCCGGGCTTGCGCGAGACAGCTCGTGAGTATTCCGAAACAAAGTAGCAGGCGGGAGATGCGATGCATGGCGGAGAGTGATGGCAAACGCTGTGGAACGAGACGATCATGATGCTGCGGACGTGTCACGACAAGGATCGATGACCGCGGACTGGATGGTGGTCGGACTGGGCCTTCGTGAATGAGATGCCCGTTGAAACGCAATCGGGAATCTGATTCAGCCAATTCTTGTCCTTGAATTTCAAGGGGATGTTCCCCAGCTTGCGGACTCGCGATCGCGTTTCCGTCCCGGGAATGCCGGCTGCACTCTTCATCGCCTGCGCCATCTGGCGCCGGTGAACCCATTCCCCCTTCCTTTCATTGAACGCATCGTCACCCCAGGAAAGCCCTGCTGTTCCCACTCGAAAACGTCACTGGGTTGTCGTTTTCGCGATCACACTGGCAATGATCTGCTACATCGATCGGGTGATTATTGCCCAGGCCACCCCGACGATGCGGGCGGATCTCAACCTCAGCATCGAGCAGTGGGGGTGGATACTCGGCATTTTTTCGTGGGCGTACACCCTGTGCGAGATTCCGGGGGGATGGATGGGGGACAAGTGGGGCGCGCGCAAGGTGCTGCTGCGGGTGGTGACGGTGTGGTCGTTCTTTACCGCGGCGACCGGCTGGGCATGGAACTATGTGTCCCTTTTTGTGTGCCGCCTGCTCTTCGGGGTTGGGGAGGCGGGGTGTTTTCCGAATCTGACCAAGGCCTTCACGGTCTGGCTTCCGTCGCATGAGCGCGTGCGCGCGCAGGGGCTCATGTGGTTTGCGGCGCGGTGGGGTGGAGCGGTTACGCCGTTCATGGTGGCGCTTCTGCTCCAGCACATGCACTGGCGCCGGGTCTTTGAGATTTTTGGCGTGCTCGGCGTGGTCTGGGCGGTGTTTTTCTTTCGCTGGTATCGCGACGACCCTCGGACCCATCCGGCGCTAAATGACGCGGAGAATGCCCTGCTTCCCAAGGTTGCGCCGAAAGTCGGGCATGGTGATGTTCCTTGGAGGAAGATTCTTAGAAGCCGCTCGGTTCTGCTCCTCTGGCTCCAGTATTTTCTCCTCAGTTACGGGTGGTGGTTCTACATCCAGTGGCTGCCGGCCTACCTGCGTGAGGCGCGCGGCTTCACACTGCAGCGCGATGCCCTGCTGGGTGCGCTGCTGGCGGGCGTCCCCCTTTTCCTTGGAGGAATCGGATGCTGGGTGAGCGGGCATTTCGCGCCGACTTTTGCGCGATGGTTTGGTGGGGTTGCGCCTGCGCGCCGGGTGCTCGGCTGCGGGGGGCTTGCCACGGCCGGACTGCTTCTTGTCATATCGGTGCAGATCCAGAATCCGATTCTCGCAATGATCGCGATGGGTTTTGCGAGCTTTGCGAATGATCTCACGATTCCCTGCTCCTGGGGGGCGTGCATGGACATGGGGCGCGCCTATGCCGGTTCCGTTTCCGGCGGCATGAACATGGGCGGTGCGGGAGGCGGAGCGGTTGCCGGACCGATGGTGGCGTACATACTCATCTGGACGGACAACAATTGGAACGTGCCCCTTTATGTCGCCGCAGTGGTTTATGGCTTTGCGGCGCTGTGCTGGCTCGGCATCGACTCGACAACCCCGCTGGATCTTGAATCGAGGGAAGAGACCGCAGCGAAGGTTGCGTGAGTTGCGCCCGGCTGATTTCGACTCGCCAGGCGCGGCATGAGCCGGGACGATGGACACATGTCACCTTCGGAGCCGGAAAAGAGGAGCATCAATGAGACTGATCCCTGCCCATGCGGCAGCGGAGGAACTTTCGCGGACTGCTGCCGCGCGGTTCATGTCGGGGCACGACCGGCGGCGTCGGCTGAGGAGCTGATGCGCGCGCGGTTTTCCGCGCATGCGGTGGGCAATTTCAAGTTTCTTCACGACTCCTATCGGGCGACGGCTGGGAGACCGTACGTGCCGGAAGATGGAGAACCGGAAATCACCTGGACGCGTCTGGAAATTCACGGGCATGAAACGACCGACAATCCTGACCGATCGTTCGTCGATTTCTCAGCCTATGGGACTGAGGGAGGCGTTGAGAAGGTGCTCCACGAAAAGGCGGAATTTCTGCGCGTGAACGGGACCTGGCTCTACAATCGCGAAATGCGGCTCGGGCCGGCACCGTACCGATCGGCGAGTCCGAAGGTGGGGCGCAACGATCCCTGTCCGTGCGGGAGCGGGAAAAAGTACAAGCACTGCTGCCTGGCGTAGCCGGCGGGCGCTCCACAAACTGGAGGGGCACGCTTTGTCGTGACTTGGATTGCGGGATTGGGATCGGAATAGGAATTCCGATCGGTGACCCCATGAAAATCAGCGCGCAGTGGCGCCCTCTTGGGCGACGGGCTCGATCCTCACGTCGTCGATTCGGAAGATCGAAAGAGGGGCCTTGGTGTCGGAGCGCGGGAGATCGCGGCCACCGTAACCGCGATCGCGAAAGCTACCGGTGCGAAATGAGATGCGTTCGACCGTGATGGATGGATCGGTGAAAATGGCGGGACGGCTGAGCTGGGTCCTGCCGTCGATCAGCACGGCGCAGCGATCGGCGGTGGGCGAAGATGGGATTTCGAGTTCGACGGTCTGCCAGGTGCTGCGGGAAAACTCGCCGGCGACGAGCCATTGTCCTTCGTGGCAGGCCCAGATTTTTCCCGTTTCATCCCAGGCCAGCCGGACGGGTCGCTGGCCTGTGGCGTCGAGCAGATCCACTTCCAGGCGTCCGGACGATTTTGCGGCGAACACCTTGAAGCTTATCTTCACTCCGTGCGTCCGGGGAAAAACCCGAACCGCGCGTGCATAATCCCAGGGATCCTCGTCGCGGAGCTCGAGCACGCGCGCATTGGCATCACGGCCTTTGACAACGCGGACAGGTGCCCACGCCGGGCTGTAGGTGTTCCAGCCTTCGGGGGGCGCGCCGACGGGCATGCTGTCGAAGGTGTCGTCGACGGGCTGCGTGACGGTGCCCGTGATGGGTGAAGGGACGCGCGCCACCCAGATGTCCTCCTTGTTGACGCTGTAGGTGAGCCAGACGGCGTTGCGGTGATCGGGAGGCTGGCCGTTGCCCTCGGCGATGCCACGCACGTATTGCGGCCCCATGTTCTTGAAGGCTCCTCCAAACCGCTGGTCAGGAAGTTCGCCGTGAATGGCGAGCAGGTCACCGAAGGAAACTCCGTCGACACTCGTCGCCACGGCGAGCGGATGGCGGAGTCGCCGGGTTGGATTGAAAAACAGGGCGAAACGTCCGTCCGGAGTGTGCTGCAGCCAGTACTTGGAAGCGTTGTCCGGCAGATTTGACGCAAACACCCTGGGTGTCCAGGTGAGGCCCTCGTCGCGGGTGGTCGCGACCTGCGCGTTCTTCCAGATTCCAAGAACGGTTCCATCCGGTCGGTGGACATAGGAAAGGGCCTTTCCCTTGATTCGATAGAATCCGCTCTCGTCGAGCTGGTCCTCCTCCCACCACTGGGCGGTGACCAGATGGTCTTTCAGGAGCGCGTCGCAGGCCGCAATGAAATCTCGATCCGGGGAACTGGTGTAGAGGGGGTAGGGCGGGGTGAATCCGGGGAAGGCCGGGCTCGAGTTCAGCTTGATGAAATAGATCGGTCCAAGTGTGCCGTCTGCCAGCATCTCCCTGACTGCGCGTCCGATTCCGGTGCCGTCGTTGGGAGACGGGGCTTTGCCGTAGAAACTGAGAATCAGGAGGCGGCCGCTGGGAGAAACATGAAAGCCCATGCGCTGATGAGCGACGGTCTCGGAGCCATCGGGAAGGTCGAAGGCCGGAAAAATGACGCTGGGCGGACTCCAGGACCGACCGTTCGTCGAGGTGGTCAGGGAGGTGACGCAGGGCGGTTCGTGTTCGTCACGCGGGCCGCTCAGGTACTCCAGGTAGAATTTTCCCTTCCACCAGGCGAGCATGGGAGCATGCAGGTAGGTGTCGCCGAGGCCGTCGGTGTGCGTGGACCTGGTGCGGTTGGCGCGAACGGCCTGCTGCAGGTGAACGCCGACGGCCGGTCTCAGACCTCCGTCCGCCGCCGTGGTGACTGGCGTGGAATCGGTGAAGACCAACGGGGCGTCGGCGGCACTGGCCGCCGCATGAGCAGCCAGGATCAGTGCGATGGCTGTTGTCAGGCGAGCGGTGGAAAGCATGCAGGAAGGCCGTAAGAGAGTCGTGGTGCGGTGGTGCGAGGAAAGCCCAGATGAGAAGTCATGAAGGTTGAATGCGAAATTTCCCGCGCTGAGGAGCGGCGCACAAATCCTGGGCCTGACTTTGCATGCCCCGCCAGCGGAGGGCGAGCGTTGAACCCGAAAATCTTAGGATTCCGCAGGAGAATCCGTGAAATGCGCAGGAATCCTGGATCGCCGGTGCGTAGTATGGGAGAAGTTGCCGCCGAACGTGTCACAGGCTTTGCTTCGATCGTCCCCCGTTTCCCAATCGCTTCGACCTGCCCCACCCATCCTCCCCATGGCCGTCCCCAATTCCCTGCCTCAGGCGCACCTCATGTCGTGAAATACTGGATACACATTCCCCGCGGAATCTCATGGGAATGCATCCTTCTTCTGGGGGTGCTGGCGGCGCCCCTGGCGGATGCGCGCGCCTCCGACGACGGCTTTGCGCTGCTCTCGGCGAACGGGCTGCGGCGTCAGGTTGAGTTCTTCAACCGCATGGAAGACGAGCCGGTGGTCAATCTGGTTCCCAATGCGTCGGCGGCGGACTGGCTGGCGGCTCGGGCGCCGCGATTTGAGTGCGCCGATCCTGAGGTGGATGAGATCTACTGGTTCCGATGGTGGGCGCTGCGCAAGCACCTGCGTCTGGATGCCGCCAGCGGGCGGCGTGTCTTCACGGAGTTCATCACGCGTTCGCGCCCGGTCAGCAGTGCGCTCGGGCACCACATCATGGAGGGCCGGTGGCTGAGGGATCCGGCGATATGCGACGAGTACGTGGCGTACTGGCTTCGCGGAAACAAGGGTGGACCGCAGGAGCATTTCCACAAGTTTTCCCAGTGGCTCGCGTTCGCGCTTTTGGAGCGCTGGAAGGTGACCGGCGATACCAGGGGCGTGGTCGATCTGCTGGACGATCTGGTGGCGGACTACCGAGCATGGGAACACGAGCAGATGCGAAACGACGGGCTCTTCTGGCAGTATGATGTTCGCGATGCCATGGAGGAATCCATCAGCGGCGGACGCACGGTGAAGAACGTGCGTCCCACGATCAGCAGCTACATGTACGGCAATGCGACTGGCATTGCCGGCATTGCACGACTGGCGGGGCGGAGCGATGTTGAGGAGGAATTTTCCAGGAAGGCATCCGGACTGCGGGAAAAGATTCTGGCGACGCTCTGGAATCCTGAACTGACGTTCTTTGGTTCTGTGGACGAGAACCTGCATCCGATTCGGGTGCGCGAGGCGATTGGATTCATCCCCTGGTACTTCGCGATTCCGGCGGCCGGACAGGGCTACGAAAGTGCATGGAGCCAGTTTGCTGATACGTCTGGATTTCGAGCTCCCTGGGGACTGATGACGGCGGAGCGGCGGCACCCGGCGTTCCGATCGCACGGGGTGGGTACGTGCGAGTGGGATGGCGCGGTCTGGCCCTTCGCGACATCGCAGACACTCACAGCTCTGGCGAATGTACTCGCTGATGGACGCGATGCCCCCGTGACGCGCCGCGATTACTTTGACGCCTTTGTCACCTACACCCGGAGCCAGCGCCGCGAAGGCAAACCCTACATCGGAGAGTACCAGGACGAGAACACCGGGGCCTGGTTGAAGGGCGCGGATCCGCGCAGCCGGTGGTACAATCATTCGACCTATGCGGATCTGCTGATTTCTGGAATGCTGGGAGTTCGTCCGTCGGAAGCAAATGACCTGATCGTTGCCCCGCTTCTGCCTGAGGGCACCTGGGCCTGGTTCTGCCTGGATGGCGTTCGCGTGCGAGGACGGGACATCACGGTCATCTGGGATCGGGATGGAGGGCACTATGGCAAGGGGACCGGCCTTCAGGTTTGGGTGGACGGAAAGGTCGTTGCGAAGGTGGATCGACTCGAGGCGGTAAAGGTGTCACTTGGCGGATTGCCATGAAGTTTCCTCTTTTGCGCATTGCCGTCTGGTTCTGCGTTGGTCCCGGCATGATTTCGACCGCACCCCTGGCGCTGGCGCGACAGGTTCCGCCGCCGATCGTGGTCGGCAAGGATGGAAAGCTGGAATATGTGCGGTCGCCGAGCGGGGATGCGGTGCCCGACTACTCGCATGCGGGGTTCAAGGGTGGCGGCGTTCGTTTTCCCGACGTGTTTGCGCGGGTGCGGGTGGCCCCGGCACCGGGTGACGATGGGGCGCGGATCCAGGCCGCGATCGACTATGTGTCGGCGCTTCCCCTGGACAAGCGAGGTGTGCGTGGGGCGGTGCAATTGGAGCGCGGGCGATATGAGATTGAGGGGCAGATTCAGGTGTCGGCGAGTGGTGTCGTTCTGCGCGGAGCGGGTGCGGGTGAACATGGCACGACGCTGGTCGCGACTGGCAGGGGACGGCGCACGCTCATCAAGGTTTCCGGTGCGGGTCGCGGCGAAAAACCTGAGCCCGCCTATTCGGTGGCCGACGCCTATGTGCCGGTTGGGAGCAGTCACATTCGCATCAAGGCCGCCCGCGGGTCTGCGGAGAAACCCGGTTCGCACTTGGGTGCGCTTGCGCGGTTTGAACCTGGCACGCGCATTGTGATCGAGCGACCGAGCGCGAAGGAATGGGTCCACGCGCTGGGCATGGATGACAGCCCGGCGCGCCAGCCGTATTCATGGCAGGTGGAGGCTTTCAGCATCGCCTGGGATCGAGTCGTGCTCGGTGGCAGTGGCGATTTGCTGGAGCTGGACGCGCCTCTGACGACTGCGATCGACGCGAGACTGGGGGGGGCGACTGTTTCCATCCGGGCGCCTGGTGGAATGGTCGAGAATGTGGGAGTCGAAAATCTCCGCTGCATTTCCGAGGTCGCCACGGACAATCCGAAGGACGAGGATCACGCGTGGAATGCGATCGACATCCGCAGCGCGCGTGATGCCTGGGTGTGCGATGTGACGGCGGAGCAATTCTCCGGCATGGCGGTGAATGTCGACGCGACCGCCATGAGAATCACCGTGCAGGATTGCCGTGCGCTCCGGCCGGTTTCGGAGGACGGCGGCTATCGTCGGATGGCGTTCCATTCCGGCGGCCAGCAGGTGCTGTTTCTGCGCTGTCAGTCAGAGCACGGACGCAACGATTTCACCGCGGGCTACCTGACTGCGGGGCCCGTCGTGTTTCTGGACTGCGAGGCGCGCGAGACCCGCGGATTCAGCGGATCGATTGGAAGCTGGTCGTCGGGACTGCTCTTCGATGGCGTGAAGGTGGATGGTGGAGCCCTGCGCCTGGACAACCTTGAAACCTGGAATCAGGGCGTGGGATGGAATGCCGCGAACTCCATGCTGTGGGGATGCTCGGCGTCGGTTGTGATCTGCCGGTCGCCTCCCGGTGCGTCCAACTGGGCGGTCGGGGTCTGGGGACAGTTTGTCGGCGACGGTGCCTGGGGTCTTGTCAATGAGTTCCCAAGGCCCGAAAGCCTGTACCGCGCGCAGCTTTCCGCCCGTCTTGGCGCGCAGGCTGCCGAGTGCCTGCTGCCGCGTCGCTACATCGTGGATGAACCCATGCCTGCCATCGAGGAGGCGGTGCCGGATCTTGCGTCAAGGCCTGCTGCAAGGGCGGGACCACCGGGCCGGCCGCTGTCGCTCGTGAATGGCTGGCTCGTCAGCGACGGCCAGTTGCTGAAGGGAAACACGCTGACGGGCGCCTGGTGGCTCGGCAGACTTGAACCAGCGCGTGCGGGGGAATTCGGGCCGGCGATCACCCGCTTTTCGCCGGGGCGAGCGGGCACGGGTCTCACGGATGATCTGGCCGCGCTTGCGGATGCGATGGTGGCGAAGGGTCAGGTGGCCTGGCGGCACCACTATGGACTCTGGTACGATCGAAGGCGGATCGATCATCAGATGATCCGCCGGCCGGACGGCGATGTGTATCCACCTTTCTTTGAGCAGCCCTTCGCACGAAGCGGACAGGGCGTCGCGTGGGATGGATTGAGCCGCTACGACCTCACCCGCTACAACCCCTGGTATTTCTCCCGTCTCAGGGATTTCGCCAGTGAGGCGCGCGCGCGCGGACTCGTTCTCGTGAACGAGATGTATTTCCAGCACAACATCCTCGAGTCGGGCGCGCACTGGGTGGATTCGCCCTGGAGGCCGGTGAACAACATCAACTCCACAGGATTCACCGAGCCGCCTCCATTCACGGGCGATACGATCCGCATGGCGGCGGAATTCTATGATGTCGGCAATCCAACCCGGCGCGCCTTGCACCGCGCGTTCATCCGGCAATGTCTGGCAAATCTTTCGGAGGAGACGAATGTCATTCACACGC
This sequence comes from Opitutaceae bacterium, assembly GCA_015075305.1. Lineage (NCBI taxonomy): Bacteria > Pseudomonadati > Verrucomicrobiota > Opitutia > Opitutales > Opitutaceae > Opitutaceae bacterium. Next base: position 230,760 of record JABTUS010000004.1, read on the forward strand.
TGACGGCGGAAAACAGCGGACCGCTTTCGTTCATGCAGTTCTGGCTCGATGTGGTTGCAGAGTGGGAGAATGAAACGGGCCGCCATCCCTTGATAGCGCTCAGTGCGCCGAAGGATGTGCAGGATGCGATTCTTGCGGATGGGCGCCGGGCTGCGCTCATTGACGTCATCGATCTAAGCTACTGGTTCCGGGATGCCGATGGAAAACTGTTCGCGCCCGACGGAGGAACACGCCTGGCGCCGCGGCAGCATCTGCGCACCTGGAAGGGGAAACGGCCATCCGCGGTCTCCGTCGCATCGATGGTGGCGCACTATCGTCAGGCGTTTCCGGGGAAGGCGGTAATTTCAAACCTGGATGCGGTCGATGGTTGGTGGTTTCTCGGTTCAGGCGGATCACTGCCAAGGCTGTCCTCGCCGATCGACCCTGAACTGAACGCCGCGATCGTCCGAATGCGATCGAAGGGCATGGGCATTCTTGGGGAGCAGGGCGTGGGCTATTTTGTCGTGGCGGGAGAAGGTGGCGCCAGCGTTGACTTGAAAGAGGACGGCGGAAAGTTTCGCGTTCGTCGCGTCGATGCGAAGACCGGCGCTGTCAGCGATACCGGCGAGGTGGTTGAAGCGGGGCGCGTTGCAAGATTTCCCGGAAGCGCGGGTGCGCCGTGGCTCCACTGGCTTGCACGATGATCGCTTGCATGAGAACCGGAATCTGCGAAGCCGGATTGCTTCAATGGATCTCTTTCAGCTTTGAATTTCCCAATGCGCGTCCGAACGATCGGGCGAAGCACACTTTATCATGAACATCCGAATCCTGACATGCGTGTTGTCCGTTGTTGTCCTTGCAGGCCCGCCGCTCTTCGGCGCGCGGCTTCCCAAGGGCGTGAAGGCCTGCTATTTCGTGAATGACAATCCGCCGTATCCGGAGTCGCATGCGTCCACGATTGTCGAAGTGGGGAAGGGACACCTTGTCGCCGCATGGTTCGGAGGCACGAAGGAGCGCGCTCCGGATGTCGGCATCTGGGTGGCTCATTTCGAAAACAACCGGTGGACCCAGGCGGTCGAGGTGGCGGATGGGCGTCAGTCAAACGGACCCCGCATGCCGACTTGGAATCCCGTGCTCTTCAATCCTCCCGGCGGGCGGCTGGTCCTCTTCTACAAAGTGGGACCGTCTCCAAGCGAATGGTGGGGGATGATGCGCACGTCGGATGATGGCGGGCGCAACTGGAGCCCGGCGCGCCAGTTGCCCGATGGCATACTTGGGCCGATCAAAAACAAGCCGGTGCTGTTGTCCGATGGCACCTGGCTGTGCGGTTCGAGCACGGAGGGAACGCCCGATGGATGGCGGGTTCACTTTGAGACGACGCGCGACCGGGGGGAGACCTGGGAAAAGACGGCCTCGGTGGACAAGGGACCGGGACTGGATGCGATCCAGCCCAGCATTCTGTTTCATGCCGATGGCCGGCTCGAGGCGCTGTGCCGGACAAAGCAAGGAAATGTCGCAATGACGTGGTCGGCGGATTCTGGAAAGACGTGGAGTGGACTGGCGGCGACGGAGCTGCCGAATCCCAATTCAGGCACCGATGCGGTGACGCTCAAGGACGGCCGGCAGCTCATCGTGTACAACCACTCCGGCCACCGTCCGGATGAGCCGGGCAAGGGAAACCGCTGGCCTTTGGATGTTGCGATTTCCTCCGACGGACTTCTGTGGAAACACATCGTGACGCTTGAGGCCGAGCCCATGGTCAGCGGCTATTCGTATCCCGCGGTGATCCAGACCTCCGATGGGCTTGTTCACATCACGTACACGTGGGGACGAAAGAAGATCAAACACGTCATCCTCAAGCCCTCGGTCCTGTATTGAGGGCGCAGTCCGAGTGCGAGAGCTCAGAGAGCTGAAGGGCTTTCGCGCGTCGGGTCGTGGGTGAATTTTGCGAGCGCGGCGCGCAGGTCCGAGAGCAGAATCGGCTTGTTGAGGAAGCCGTTCATGCCGACGTCGAGGCAGCGTTTGCGATCTGATGCAAGGGCATTCGCAGTCAGTGCGATGATTGGAAGCGGAGCCATGCGATCGCAGGTTTTCTCCCAGCTTCGATAAAGCGCTGTCGCCTCGCAGCCGTCGCGCTCGGGCATCTGCATGTCCATCAGCACGACGTCAACATGGAGATTCTGCATGCGCTTGAAGGCTTCTATGCCGTTGACGGCAAATTCAACCTTGTGGCCGAGCTGCCCGAGCATGGTTCGAAGCAGCCCGCGATTGACTGCGTTGTCCTCCGCCACCAGGACGTGCAGGGATTGATGGGCGGGAGTCGGGTCTTCGGTGGAGGGAGCAGGGGCGGTGTCCAGATTCGCGCGAACCTCCACCTCGACCGAGAAGGCAAATGCGGTGCCCATCTCCGATGTGGACTCGAGATGCAGGCTGCCGCCCATGGCGTTGACGAGTCTTGCGCAGAGGGCGAGGCCCATGCCGATGCCACCCCTCACCCGGGTGCGTGAATCGTCGCCCTGCGTGAATGGAATGAAGAGGCGGGGGATCAGGTCGGCGGCAATGCCAGGGCCGGTGTCATGCACGCGGAAGTCAAGGACGATGCGGCCCTGCTGGCCGGCCTGCCGGGAGCCGATGGTCAGCTCCACGGAGCCGGAGCGGGTGAATTTGATCGCATTGGTGAGGAGATGGATCAGCACCTGGCGCAGGCGGATCGAGTCGATGACGAGGATCTCCGGCACACGCGGATCCATGCCGGACTCCAGCCTGAGCTCCTTGCTTTCGGCGAATGCAGCCATCGCGGAGACCGTATCCAGAATCAGACTACGAATCTTGACCGGTTTTGGATGCAGGTCGAGTTTGCCGTTCTGGGCCTTTTCGTAGTCGAGAATGTTGGAGATGACACTGAGCAGGGTTTCACCGCCCGTGACGAGAGCATCCAGCCATTCGACCTGCTTCGGCTCGAGTGTGGTTGAACGAAGCAGACTGCTGTAGCCGAGCACGGCGTTCAAAGGCGTCCGGATCTCATGGCTCATGGTCGAGAGGAAACGGGAGCGCGCGTGCGCGGCCGCTTCGGCGCTTTTCCGTTCATCAAGGAGGCGGAGCGCCATGATGCCCGTGGCATGAGCCAGTTCGGCGGTCTCATCCCGCCCGGGAAACAGCTCAAGCTCGCGCGCCACCTTTTCGTTTCCAAGCCGCTCCACAACGGCGCGAACCCTTCGAATTCGTCTTGCGAACAGGCGTTCACCGAGGAACCAAAGGATGGCCGTTGTGAGAGCCGCTCCACCCAGTGCGGGGATCAGGATTGCAAAGGTTGAACTGCGGGCATCCTGAATGAATGGGGTCAGAAGGTCGTGGCCGGCCACGACCAGTCCAGCCAACACCGCCATCGATAAAATGAGGACGAGCAGTGCCGTATTGCGCCAATTCATGCTTGGATGAAAATGGGTAAATCGACACGCGAAGATCGCCACTTTATCGAAAGGCACGGGTTCGCGAAGGTTTCACCTCGAAGGTAAGACGCGTGTGACTAGCGGGATATGAGGCGCATTGCAGATTTTTGCTCAGCGACAGCGGATTGCAGGCGATTGACCCCAATAGTCCGGGCCGTAGTGTCGGCGTTCGTGCCGCCAAAGAAACAGCATGGAATTGGGGAGAGCGACTCCTGCACGGGCAAGCGTCGCTATCGCAGTCAAGGCGAGGCGTTGCAGTCCGCGGCCATGGTGGGCGTGGAGCGCCAGCGAGTCGCCTATCAGTGTCCGATGTGCCTTTGCTGGCATCTGGCCACCAAACGAAGCAGGTCAGGCGTCAATCGGCCCACTGGTCGGTAGGTCAATGCTCCTTTGCAAGGGGATCCGTGGCGTTGATGAACTCCTCGATGTTCGAATAGCCGTCGCCATCGGAGTCGATTGAAGCATCCGAAGGATCCCTCGGGTTGAGCCGGCTCCGCTTTTCCCAATCATCGGGAAGTCCGTCATTGTCGGCATCGGCATAGGGGGTTCCCTGGTATTTCGGGTATCCACCAACCTGTGACGGATTGGTGATGATGCCGAGATCGACCAGACGGATCATCTCGTCGATGGACTTGTCGCTGTACCGAACGGCCTTGAAGGCTTCGCGGGAACCGCTGAAGGGACGGCTGGTCACCGTTCCGGTGCGCACGCCTTGTATTACGCGCAAATCCACGGCGTCCCGCCGCGGACGCGTGGCGCCGGCGTTTTCCAGAACGTACTCGTATGCTTCACGCGCCGGCAGGATCTTCAGCGGAGCATGCGGAAACGGCTGGTCCTGCCGGATTGACGGCAACACGCTGGCGACGTCCGCGCGCGACTCGGGCTGCACGCCGCCGTCCCAGTTGTCGCGGGTGACGCGGGAGCTTCCCTCGACGACATTGCCGCTTACGTAGGCCTTTCCGAAATGATCGAAGACGGTCTTGCTCCGCTCCGATTCCGGTTTCAGCAGGCGCCAGGCGATGGGCTTGCCGGCTGGGGTCGCGGGACCCGGCTTGAGATAGTTGTTGATGATGTTGAAAAAGCTCCGGTGGTCCCCGCCGTCGATCGTGCGGTGCACCCAGTTGAAGAGCACATTGTTCACGAAGGTGAAGTCGCCGTACATGCCGACGCTCGGGTTGCGTCCCGTGTTGTTCGCCCAGAGGTTGCGGTGAAACGTGCTGTTGAGTCCACCGATCGTGCTGCCGAACGCGTGGTGGTAGGTGTTGAGTCCCTCGCTGAAGATCGAGTTCTGAATGGTGATGTTGACGGTGGGGAGCTTGAGCTCAGGACCTCCGCCGGGTGGCTGGTACATGTGGCGGTACATCGACATGTTTTCATCGAGCCCCCATGAGGCGGAGACGTGATCGATCATGATGTTGCCGATGGGATTCCCGCCGATGGAGTCATTGCGATCACCGACCCAGGTTTCGCCGCGGCGGAAACGCATGTGCCGGATGATGACGTCGTGGGTCTCCAGTTCGACCGTGTCGCCGGCGACGCACACGCCGTCGCCCGGCGCGGTGCCGCCCGCGAGCGTGACATAGGGCGCCCGAACGCGGATGCGGCTTTTCAGGCGGATGATTCCGGCGACGTTGAAAATGATGATGCGCGGGCCGCCCGCCTCGAGCGCCTCGCGCAGCGTGCCGGGTCCGGAGTCTTCGAGACTGGAGATCACGAAGATCCGCCCGCCTCGCCCTCCGAAGGAATACATGCCGCCGCCTTCTGCGCCGGGAAAGGCCGGGATGGATGCCTGGGGCAGATCCCTGGGCTCGGCCGCGGCCGGCAGGTAGGGTTTGCCCTTCTTCTCCCAGGCTCGGACCTCCGTCATGGCCGCCATGAAAGCCTGGTCGGAGTGGGCGTCGGCTGCGGCCCGCCGAGCGTCGGCCTCGCGCTTGATTTCCGGGCTTATGTAGGGATACTGGGCGTGGGCTGTTGCAGTGACCAAAAGCAGGGTCGCGAGGAGAAACATGAGACCTTTGGATAGTCCGCGCGGCCGTGTCGAAGTAATGGTGTTCATGAAGTTGGTCTCAACCAATGGCGGCTGCACGGGCGGATCCCCGGACCAGATGCGCGGTTACGGCGCCGAAGCAGCCTTTTTTCGTTCCATCATCTCCTGCTCGGCTTTCTTCATGTCGACGCCGGCTGCGGAGAGGTAGTTGTTGATGCGGCCCTTGTATCTGCCAAAAATCGCGTGCTTCTCCTCCGAGCTCCCGCCGTCCATCGCCAGTTCGCGGGCCTCGGTGAGCCAGGCGAGGATCCGGGACTTCTGTTCAGCAGTCAGGCCGGGAATCATCTCCTGATACACGCGGTAGGTGAGCGGAAGGACTCCGTACGTCATGCCGTCCTTGACCTTGTCGATCTGGTCGGGCTTCAGAGCACTGGCAAGGATGGATAGAAAGTGCGCATGCAGTGTCCGCTGTTCATCGAGTGCACGGGTCTGTGCCGCATGGATTGCCGCCTCCGACGCGGCCTTGTCGGTCGACCTAAGCAGTTTCGCCTCCTTGATCGCGGCATCACGGGCCGCCTGAATCGAGCTCAGCGCGGCATATTGGCCGGCAATTGCTGCTGTCGCCGCTTCTTTGATGGCTGACTCGTGCAGTGAAAGTGACTGCACAATCTTCTCCGCGCGCTTGATCTGCGATGGAAGAGGTGCGGACGAAGGCGCACCGTTCGGCGATGCATGGATGAATGCACACGCCGCAAGCATGACTCCGGCGGCGATGCAGGTGCGGTGCCTCATTTGAATTTCCGTTTAGAAGCGGGCGTTGAGGCCGACGGTCCAGGTGACTCCGAATTCGCGCCAGTCGATGATCTGCGCATAGGAGGGCAGGATGCCCTTGTCGTCGCGCCATTCAATCTTGCGCTCGGAGTAGAGGATGTCCCTTCCGCTGAGGAAGAGGTTGTAGCGCTTGCTGAGGATGTAGTTCAGATTGAGGTCCACGCGGGTTTCAGCGGGTGCGATGCGACGGATGACGTTGCCGTCGGCGAGCACGATCTGGCCGGAGAGTTCATTGTCATTGCGATAGGTTGCGCGGAGCTGGGCGTAGAAGCGTCGTCCGATGTACTGGAGGCCGGCTCCCCCGAAGCGGTTGGCCGTCATCGTGATCGTTTTGACGCTCGGAGTGAATGTGATGGGGTTGCCGCTGGGGCTCGTTAGCGTGACGGGCTCGGAGACCGCTGGCTTCGCCAGTTCCTTTGCCGAGAAGGTCAGGAAGCCCTGGAAGTTCCTGCCCCAGCGTCCGAACACGGAGAGATCATGGATGATCTGGACCTCCACGCCCTTTGTGGCCTGCTTGCTCGTGCTGTTGGAAGAGGTGGTCAGGCGCCAGTCCTCGTAGTCGGCCGGATCCAGCCCGAGGATGGGAAGAACAGTTTGGAAGACCGGAGAGTCGTCGAAGGAAGTGAAAGTGACAACCTGGTTGGTGACGGACTTGTGGTAGCCCGCGATGGACACCTGTCCGCTTTCGCCAAGCCGGTAGGCCAGTTCGATGTCCCAGTTCTGTGATGTCTCCGGTTTGATCTGCGGGTTGGCAACCGAGATCGTGCCCCGCGTGCCGTCCGCGGCAATGGGCACGCTTTCGTTTATGGTGAAACTGTTGTTGCCCGAGACGAGGCCTTGCGTGCCGTTTTCGAGATCCGGAAGCTTGAAGGAGCGTGAGTAGGCCAGCTTGATGTCGAGCTTCTTCGTCAGCTTGAACTGTGTGTTGAAGCTGAATGACGGATCCCCCCTGTATCTGGTGCTGATTTCGCGGAGAGGCTGGAGCTGGCGCATGCGGGACTCCAGCGAAGCGTTGTTGGGTCCGAGAATGTGATCGGGATACTTCACGCCCGCGGTTGTCATCCGTGAAAGCAGGGCTGAATCACTCAGAAAATTCGTGATGGTTGTCGTGGTGCCGTCGGCGTTGGTGCGGATGGAGTTCGTGGCGGTCAGCTTCACGCCCGTGCGGTAGAAATTGTCGACATAGATGAGCCCGTCGGGAGTCTTGGCGTAGTCCCAGCGTGCATCCGTGTAGGGGCCGCGCCCCACGCGCTTTGAAGTCTCCTGGCGGGCGCCCGCAACTACGAAGAGCCGGTTGTTCAGGAAGCTGCCCGACAGCATCGCGTAGACGGCGTCCTTGGTGTCGGTCATCTGCTTCTGCTGATTGACATAGCTGTTGTAGTTGTTGATCGCATCCGCGCCGTCGGTGGGCGCCACAAACAGGTCGTTCTTCTGATCGAGCTCGTACAGCTTGTAGGTGGAGGCCCACTGCTGGGCGGGAAGACCGAAGCCCGGAGACTGCCCCTGGTAGTTGTCGTCGAAGATGTCGGAGATCAGGTAGGATTTCCCTGTGGCCAAAATTTCACGATAGCCGGTTCCGATTCCGGACTTCTCGGTTTTATCCTGATCGCGGCGCGCTCCGGTCTTGAGGGAGAGCGTGTTCGAACCGATGAAGGGAAGAAAACTGAGGTCGCGCTCGACATCGACAGCGTAGAGCCCTACGGAGTTTCTCGAAAACGCCTCACCCGACTGGGCGATGGTGCCGTCAAACGAGTAGCTGCTCATCTGGGTGTAGTCCTTGACAATGGTCGCTGGATTTCCCCGCTCGTAGGTCGTGATCTTTCCCGGCACTCCATTTTGAATGTTCTCCAAGTTCACGGCCCCGGGATTGAGGCGCACGGCAACCTCGGAAAAGTGGCCGTTCTGGCGGTCGCGGAAATCGCTTTCTGAAACCGAATAGCTCCCCTTTGCGGCGATTTTCCAGCCAGCGAGATTGAGATCGTAGGCGAGCTGGGTCGAGCGTGTGTTTCCCACCTTGTCGCGCGTGCGAACCACCATGGACGTCGTGCTGTTCGCCGTCGTTCCGATGGACTTGGTCGCACCCCAGTCCGCGCCCGCCGCGATCGTCGGGCGGATGTCGAGATTGCGCTGGGCTTCGACGCTGTCGTAGGTGCTGTACTGGACATTGGCCCTGATGGACTGCGAGGGGGACGGCTTCCAGTCGACGCGCAGGTTGCCGGACATCTTGTCGACCATCATCGGCGTGGACTGGATCTGGAACCGCGTCAGGGCGGGATTGGCGAGGGAGATCTGCTGGCCGGCCAGATTGCTGAAGGTGCCCGTGTAAGAATAGCTCGGCTGCACCCTGTAGTTGTTCTTGTATTCGCGGGCCAGATACCCGGTGAACGCGATGCCGAGTGTCTTGCTGAAGGGCTGCGTGACTGTGAACTCCAGGCCGGGGGTGGACTTGAAGGTGTCGTTCTTCACCGGACCCGGTGTCTTCTTGAGATCGGCGTCCATCGAATTGAAGTTGAAGAAGACGCGTCCGGTGTAGGTCGGCCTTGCGAATTCAAACGAACTCTTGGTGATGAGATTGACCTGCCCGCCGATGGAGTTGTTCGGCATGTCGGGAGTGGCGACCTTGATGAGTTCCACCCGTGAGGCGTTGTTCACCGAGAGCTGATCGAGGGCGACCTGACGCGACAGGCTTCCGGGAGTGGCGTTTGAAACCGGCATGCCATCGATCAGCACGGCGGTGTCCTCTGGGCCGAATCCCCTGATCGAGATTCCGGATGCATCGGAGTCGGCATAGCCCTGGTTGTTGCCGCCGAAGGCGCCGTAGGAGACCTGCACGCCGGGCAGGAACTTGACGAACTCGCCGATGTTGCCGCTCGGGATGTCGCCGAACTGGTCGATCGCGACGACGTTCTTGATGTTGACGGAATTGCGTTCCTCGTTGATCGCGATCTCGCGGGCGTTGCGGAATCGGTCAGCGGCGACGGTGAAGGGATCCAGAACGAGGGTGCCGTCGGCATTTCGCTTGGTATCCTTTCCGACGAATGCGAAGTCCCTGGGGGTGGTCTCATTGGCGGCGACTGTCACCGTGGCGGAGACGGGAGTCTGTCCTGTGTAGGATGCAGTCAGGCGCACCTCGCCCGTAGGTACATTGTACAGCGTGTATTCTCCAAATTCGTTCGTGAGCGTTTCGACGGTCGTGCCATCGATGATCACGAGCGCCTTGGAGAGGTAGATGCCAAGCTCCGCGTTTCGCACGCGACCCTGAATCGTGCCGGTGGCGGGTGACTGGGCGCTCGCGGTGGCGACCAGGCAGGCACATATTTGAACGAGCAGGAACCGCTGGATGGACAGGACGAGCGGCAGATGCGTGATTGCGCTGGCTTGCCAGCGAGAGACCTTCAGTCGGGGGAACATGGGAGTGGAGGGGAGGGGTGGGGCATTTCCGGGAAATCATGCCGGGTCGCCGAAATGAGACCGGAAAGCGAGTGTGCCTCAGACTATCACATCGGAGTGAATGTTTCTTCCCGAGAAATGTGCATTTCTGACGGTTTTCTAAGGTATTGGGGAGCGGTGGATCTCGTTCCATCGCGCCTGCATGGGGCGAAAGAGCGGCAAGAAGCGTCCCCGATCGGAAACAGGGCGCACGAGCGAGTCATGATCTTCCGCAGGCGATTTGGAGGCGTGGGACAAAGCTGCGGACAAGGCAACCGCGGTGACGAACGCTGCAAGGATCCGAATGAGAAACATGGTGGGGCAGTGGCGGCTCAGGCCGCACTTCGCGGCACGGTCCGGCGTGACTGCTTCTGGTCTCAGATCGTCAGGGTGCTGTGGAGCGTGTACTGGCCTGCCAGTGCATCGCAGACGGCGAAACCGCCTATGCGCTCCGAGGCGGAGAGTCCGTCGCAAACGACTTCGGTGTCGGGATCGCTCGGCAGAAAAATGCGGGCGCGGGTGTTGGGGGGAATCACGACCTTCCACTCAAAGGAAGACCCCGCAAGCTTCCAATGGCTGAGAATTTCACCGTGCGGACAGCGATAGTTCACGTTTGCAAAATCGAGCCCTTTGCCCGGCCAGGGTTTGAGCACGAAGCGTTCGAACCCGGGAACCTTAGGATCGAGTTCGATGCCACCCACATGGCGGAACAGCCACTCCCCGACGGAGCCGAGCGAGTAGTGGTTGAAGGAATTCATCTGAGGATTGAAGAACCCATCCTGATGCGTCCAGCCGTTCCACCTCTCCCAGATGGTGGTCGCGCCGTGCCGGATCGGATACAGCCAGGACGGATATGACTCCTGCAGCAGGAGCCGGTAGGCCACGTCTGCATGGCCGGTTTCCGTTAGCACAGGGTTGAGGTGTCCGATGCCGATGAAGCCCGTGCTGAGATGCCAGTCGAGATCGCGGATGAGACGAACCAGATGTTCGGCGGCCTTGGGTCGATCGGATTCCGGCAGGAGATTGAAGGCCAGAGCGAGGAGATAGGCCGTCTGAGTTTCGACCGTGAGCCGGCCGTTTTCACCGAGGAACTCCTTCTGGAATGCCTCGCGGACCTTGACGAATACACGAGTGTGGCGCGCTGCGTCCTCGTCTCTTCCCAAGGCATGTGCCATCACCGCCATCTTTGCCGCGTCGTCCGCCCAGTAGGCCGTCGCGAGCAGATTCTTCATCGGCGAGTGTGTTCCAAAACTCGTGTCGGTGGGAATGCAGAGCCAGTCGCCGTAGTTGTGCCCGAGCTGGTTGACGCGCAGATATCCCGGATTGTTGTCCTCGATCCAGTCCATCCATCCCTCCATGGCCCGCCAATGGCGCTCCATGATGCGCCGGTCGCCATAGACCCGCCAGATCGTCCAGGGGACGATGATGCCGGCGTCGCCCCAGCCAGCCGCGCCACAGAGGTTCCCGAGACCGGCATAATTTTCGCCATCGCGCAGGCGCGGTGCGATGTCAGGGAAAATGCCCTCGGGCGTCTGCGCGTCGTCGACGTCGATCATCCACTTGGTGAAAAATGCCGCGACGTCTTTGTTGTAGCTGGCGGTGCGAATGAACACCTGTGCATCGCCCGTCCATCCGAGACGCTCATCGCGCTGGGGGCAGTCGGTGGGGACGGACAGAAAGTTGTCGCGCTGCGACCAGACGCCATTCAGCCAGAGGCGGTTCACGCCGGGGTGGGAACATTCGAAGCTGCCGCCGGGTGGAAGCACGGAGTGGATCACGCAGGCAACCGCCGCATGGGAGGGCGGTGCACTTGGCAGGCCTGTGATTTCCACGTATTGGAATCCATGAAACGTGAAATGCGGCTCATAAACCTCATCGGCATCGCCTCCGCGGCAGGTGTACACGTCGGTCGCCTTGGCCTGTCGCAGGTTGTCGGTGTAGAGCGTGCCGTCGGGATTCAGGCGCTCGGCGTGGCGCAGTCTTACGACGGTGCCTCTGGGAGCCCTGACCGCCAGGCGGATCCATCCTGAGATGTTCTGCCCGAAGTCGAGGACGTGAACACCAGGTGCAACCTCATTGGAGGAGATGGGGACAAGTTCCTCGGTGATTCTCACGGGCCCGGCACGCTGCGCGACGAGGGGTGCAGCCGGGGCGGAAACCTCCCGGGCCTGCAGCCAGGGCAGTGACGCCAGGAGCTCGGGAGAGGGGCCCGGCGCCTGTGTTGCCGCCGCGACCGGCAGCAGAAGTGTGGTGTCCTGTTCGCGACGGGCGTCGTACACCTCGCCCATCATGAAATCGGAGGAGAGAATGGGGCCTGTGTGACACTGCCAGGTGCGATCGCTTTGGACGACGACCGTGCGGCCATCGGACAGCTCCATTTCGAGTTGCAGGAGAAAGCTGTTTTCCAGGGATCCGTACCGTGCGCGGGTTTCCTGCCAGCCCACGTATCCGCTCCACCAGCCGTCGCCCAGCGTCACCTCCAGCCAGTTTCGGCCTGCGTGCAGCGAAGTGGAGACTGAGTAGGTGCGGAAATGAATGCGTTTGTCGTAGTCGGTCCACTCAGGAATGAAGAGATCGGGGGTGAGTGGCCTGCTGTTCACCCGAACATGGACCAGTCCGCGCGCGCTGATGTAGAGCGTCGCCCTCGTGACATCGGCGGAGAGATCGAATCCGCGGCGAAAGACTCCAGGGGTGCCCGATGCGGCCAGGGAAGGAGCGATGGCTGCGGGGTCCCGCGTGATGGTTTCGGGATCGGCGGCGATCCAGCGGGCGTTCCAGTCCCGACGGTCGAGCAGTCCCATGGTCCAACTGGCGGGCTCTGATCGTGCGGATGCGTCAGTTTCGTCCCAAATCTCCACGTGCCAGTGGCAGGCATCGCGCGACTCCAACGGCCGGCCCTGGTAAACGACATGCTGGGTCTGAGGGCTGTCGACCCGGCCTGAGTCCCATCGGTCCGCGGGCCCGGTGAGAAGCTTTTCCAGACTGCTCGCGACGCGAATCCGATACGCGCGCTGGCGGGCGCCCTGGCGGCTGGTGACGAGATTCCAGCTCAGTCGCGGCGCGCGTTCGTCAATGCCGAGCGGATCGACGAGATATTCGCAGCGGAGGTTGGCAATGCGCGTGGGCGTTTCCATGGGACGGGGATTGAAGGCTTCCATGCGCGGACTCCCGGGTCGAGAGCGATGCATCCGGATGCGAATTCATGTGTCGAAGCTTTCGGCGAAGGTCCGCCTGCCTTGGGACCGAGCCGGGACGTATCGTTGAGCAGATTCAGTGTGAGAAGAAGCAACGCGTGCATGTTAGCGCGATTATCCGTTTGATTCTCCCTAATTTTGCGTGCGTACTTGCGGAATCCTAAGGCAGTGATGGTTACGTTCGACCCCAACCGGCCTGACTTCACACCGTACGGCTTGACGTGTGTGCGCTGGACGCCGTCGCCGATGCGTCGTCCAGACCATCACAATGAGATCGAGCTGAATTTCCTGACCTCGGGTTCAGTCACGTATTTGCTGGGTGGGCGCGTGGTAAAGGTGGAGGCGGATGAACTGGCGGTCTTCTGGGCAAGCATTCCGCATCAGATCAAGGAGTTTGATCACGACACCCGGTATTTTGCGGCGACCATTCCGCTTTCCTGGTTCCTGCAGTGCCGCTTTCCGGAGCGCTTCGTGCAGCCATTGCTGCGGGGTGAGGTCATTTCGGAAAATGTGTCCTGCCGTGTGCAGCAGGACCGTGATCTGTTCTCGCAATGGGAAAGCGACCTGGCCAACGCGGATGAGGACGTGCGCCACCTGGTCATGCTTGAAATGGAGGCCAGGCTTCGACGCCTGCTCCGGTCGCTTCCGGCATCGTCCGACGCCGCTGGCAGCGCGAGATCCCGCAGGCGCGCCGCTCCGCTTCATTGCGGGGAGCTCAACAAGGTCGAGCAGATGGCGTGTCTGATTGCGCAACGCTACACCGAGGCGCTGACGGTGGAGGAGATCGGCAGGTGTGTCGGCCTGCATCCGAATTACGCGATGGGACTTTTCAAGAAGGCCTTCGGCACGACCCTGATCGACTATCTCACCAGGCACCGGGTGTCCCACGCGCAGCGTCTGCTTGCGACGACCGATGAGAAGATTCTGGAGATTGCGATGACTTCGGGCTTCAATTCTCTCAGCCGCTTCAACGAGGCTTTCCGCCGTGTGTGCGGCTGCACCCCGAGAGAGTATCGGATTGAGCATCCTTTTGGCTCACCGGCGTAGCAGGCGTCTCTGGTGACTTTAACTCCGTTCGGATTGCTGGGGATGTGCGCCGACAATCCCCGGAATCCGCGGCGAACATCGTGCTCAGGCGAGCCTGAACATGCGGGGAATGTCTGCGGCGTTGATCAGGGCGAGCGCGCGCTTTTCCGCCGCCCGCATGCGGCGCTTTCTGTCAGGGCGCAGGTCATCGTAGCCGGCGAGGTGCAGCCAGCCGTGAACCACGTAGAGGAGAAGTTCCCGGGAAAAATCCGTTTGCCGATCGCTGGAATAGCGGGCCGCTGTGTCGACGGAAACGCAGATCTCGCCGGCCGTGCCCATTTCGGCGTGTCCTTCAAACGTGATCACATCGGTGGTCGAAAAGTCGTTCAGGAACCGCCCGTGAAGATCGGCCAGGGCGGCGTCCGTGAGAAAGGCAAGGGAAAGTTCTCCCGACGGCAGCGCGGGGCAGGGGCGGACGATGCCTGACTTCAAGCTTTCCACGCCCGGGGCTCGTGCGCGTTTCCGTGCGGATGGCGTCAGTTCGGGCAGGTCGGACGCTGTGTGAAAAAACTGCTGATCCAGTGCTGCCAGGGCCTTGAGGAGTCCGCGCCGATTCACGCGCAGGCGGCGGTGGAGCACGCGGATTGACACCTTGCGCGCCGGTGCGGCCTCGCTGGCCGCGGCGCGCGGCGGACGGGCGCGAGATCGTGTCACGACGAGTGGGCGGAGTGCGGCTGGCCGCTCCTGGATTCGGTCGCCCCGCTTTCGGCAGGAGGATACGCGACGCGGCTGTGCAGCATGTTCAGCAGCGTGAAATTGAAGCTGCTCTTGATCTTGCTGATCTCCTCAAACGTCAGGGGTGACTCCTCGAGCTGACCGTCCGCAACGCTGGCGCGGACGATCTGTTCGATGAGCTCGGCAAGGTGCTGCGGTGTGACTCTGCGCATGGAGCGTGACGCCGCTTCACACATGTCGGCGAGATGGATGATCGCGCTTTCCTTGAACTGGGGTCTGGGGCCGTCGTAGCGATAGGTCGTTTCACAGACCCTGGAGGGGTCGGCGCGGATGACATTGTGCTCGCGGAGGTCGCCCGCGCCCGGCTTGGAGAACGCGGGTTTCGCCAGTTCCTGGACGGCCCGCTGGAAAAAGTAGCGGATCAGGGTTGTGCCGTGGTGCTGCTGGATGACTTCAATGACCATGCGGGGCAGCTTGTACTTCAGCGCCAGGTCAACGCCGTCCTTCACGTGGGCCTTGATGATCAGCGCGGAAAGCGACGGGTTGGCATCGTCGTGGGGGTTCACGCCCTCGCGCTGATTTTCGCTGAAGTATTCGGGTTTGACGATCTTGCCGATGTCGTGGAAGAGGGCGCATACGCGGGCAACGAGCGGATTGGCGCCGATGGCGTTTGCCGCGTTCTCGGCGAGCTGGGCGACGACCAGCGAGTGATGGTAGGACCCAGGAGCCTCGAGCTGCATGCGACGCAGCAGCGGGTGGTTGAAGTCGGTGAGCTCGAGCAGCGTGATGTCCGTCGTTCGCCGGAAGAGTCCCTCGAGCACGGGAAGCAGTCCGACAACCACAATGCCCGTGAGCAGCCCGGTGACCAGGCCCGCGCTCATCTGCTGGAGCACTGCGCGAACCGGCAGCTGGTCGACAACGCCGAACAGCAGGACAAACCCCGCCACTGTCATGCCGCCGAGCAGCCCCGCCCGGACGACGCGCCCGCGCTTGCGGCTCGAGCGCGAGGCAAAAATCGCAACCATCGAGGAAAGGAACGTCAGCACGAGGAGGTCGAGGCGGTTGCCGTAGATCACGCTCGTGAAAATCGAGATGAGCAGCGCCATGAAGATGGCGGAGCCGGTGTTGAGAAGAATGGCGACAATCAGCGGAGCGAGCGCCGCAGGGGCGACCAGCGGGAGGATCGATGCGGCTGTGGAGTCGTCGACGAAGAAGGGAAGGCCGCCCAGCGAGTAGGTTGCCCGCACGAGCGCCAGATTGACGACAACCGTCAGCGCGAGCAGGGCGAGGCGGGTGTTGCTGCGAAGGGTTTCCCGGTCCTCAAGCCGGATGTAGATGACGCTGGCGAGGACCATCGCGAGGACCAGCAGGATGCGGCCGAACAACTGCAGTCCCTCGTTCAACTGCAGGTTGTGATCGCGGAGGACGACCTTGCGGTAGGCCTGCAGCATTTCGTACTGCTCCGGGGTGACACGCGT
Source organism: Opitutaceae bacterium (assembly GCA_015075305.1). Lineage (NCBI taxonomy): Bacteria > Pseudomonadati > Verrucomicrobiota > Opitutia > Opitutales > Opitutaceae > Opitutaceae bacterium. The sequence goes on from JABTUS010000004.1 coordinate 246,868, forward strand.
GCCCGCTTCGACGAGGGTCTGTCCGCGCTCGATCTTGACGACGACGGGATGCAGGTTCTTCAGCGCGTTTTCCTGGAGGTTCTTGGTTGCCTGAAGGTCATAGATCAGGTTGGGAGTGAGTCCGTTTCTGAAGATGCGGTAGAGGGCGACCTCCGTGCTGCGGCCCATGCCCTCCGCGGCGATGTTGATGCGCAGGTAGGCGTGGGCTTCGTCCATGGACTGGACGGGTCGCTGGGCAACTTCGCCCGTCGACTTGAGAATCTTGAACACCGTGACGCGCCCATCGCTCCCAGCCGGCAGAACCGAGCCGTCGTGCACGCCTTCGGTGTAGATTTCGCGAAGGACCGCCAGTCCATTTTCCACCAGTGCAAAACGCACCTTCGCGTCTCCGGCGTCGAGCAGCGCAGACACGTCGTCAACACTGACGCGATACGGCCCCTTGGCATTGAAAGCGTCGACAACCGGCGCCAGGGCGGCTGTGCGGTCCTGCCCCTGCTTGGTTTTTCCTCCTTCCTCCTTCTCAAGTTTGTCCAGGGAGGCGAGGAGTTCGCGAACATTCGTCTCGAACAGGCGCAGCGGCTCGAACTCGAGCCGGTACACGGGGGGAGTGCGATCGCGGAGCTGCTCGGCCATCTGCCGCGTCTTCTCGGTGCTCTGATAGGAAAAGGGCGCACCGGCGACGATGCGAACATTGGCCAGCTGATTGGGAAGCAGCAGGAGGTTGGCCGTGGTCACTCCGACGAAGCTGACGAGCACGATCGCGGCAACCGTCGCCACAAACACGAGCGATGCGATCAGCCGGCTGTTTTCCAGGAACCCGAGCAGTTCCGAATCAGGAACACTTTTTCGGACGCGACGATGGGCTCCCGCCCCGCCGCGCAGGAGCTTGAACTTGTTGATTAGTGCCATCGCTGGAACGAGGGACTGAAAACCGAAACTATCGCCATGCTGGGCTGGCTTTGATGCAAGGTAATATCTGTTGTCGGGAAAAGCGAGCGATTATTGACTCTCATTTTCCTCCGCCTGGCCAATGGGATTTTTGTAACGCTCATAGGCGTCTATGATCTTCAGGACCAACGGGTGCCGGACAACGTCGGATCCGCTGAAATAGTGGAAGTCGATGCCGGGAATATCCCTCAGGATCCGACTCACTTCGATGAGGCCGCTCTGCTTGTTTCTGGGGAGGTCGACCTGCGTGATGTCGCCCGTGACCACCATGCGCGAATCCTCTCCGAGTCGCGTGAGGAACATCATCATCTGTTCCGGCGTGGTGTTCTGCGCCTCGTCGAGGATGATGAACGCGTGTGAGAGGGTGCGTCCGCGCATGTAGGCGAGCGGAGCGATCTCGATCACACCTTTTTCCGTCAGGGTCTGGACATCCTTCGCGTCCAGCATGTCGTGCATGGCGTCGTAGAGCGGACGCAGGTAGGGAAGGATCTTCTCGCGCAGGTCCCCGGGCAGGAAGCCGAGCTGTTCGCCGGCCTCGACTGCGGGTCGTGTGAGAATGATGCGCTGGACCTGGTTCTTGAGCAGAAGGCTGATGGCGTGCGCAACGGCGAGGTAGGTTTTTCCCGTGCCCGCCGGCCCGATGCCGAAGACGATCGGACTGCTCAGGAGCGCCTGCAGGTAGAGCTTCTGCCCAAGTGTCTTGGGGACGATGCTCCTGCGCTGCGTGGCGATGACAAGCGGTTCCCCGAAAAGCTGCTTGAGCGACTCCGCCTCCCCGCGCGCAATGGTCTCCACAATGCGCGTGAAGTCGTTGGTGCGGATGGACACGCCGTGATTGCGAACGTCGTTCAGGAAGCCAAAAAGAATTTCCACCCTGGCCACCGCATCCTCCGCGCCCTCCACCTTCAACCAGTCATCGCGGGCGGCGAGTTTCACGCCGAGTGCGCGTTCGACGAGCGCCAGGTTCTCCTCCCGACCTGCGTAGAGCTGATTCAGATGCCGGGGCGATGGAAAGCGCAGAGTCTGTGATGCCATGGATTGGGATCAGCGCACTGCGGAAAGCCTGGCGGCCGCGGACGAAAGTTTCTCCCAGGTGGCTTCGAGCGACTCTGGCAGCACCCGCGTCTGTCCGATGACGGGCATGAAATTGTTGTCGCCGGACCAGCGGGGCACGATGTGCCCGTGAAGATGGTCGATGCTTCCTCCGGCGGTTCGGCCGAGGTTGAAGCCGATGTTGAAACCGTCCGGCGACATCACGGCGGTCAGCACTTTCTTGCCGAATGTGGTCGTCGCGAAGAGGTCGGCGCTTTCCCCGGTGTTCAAGTCCTCAAGGTCGGAAACCTCGCGAAACGGAATGACGAGAAGATGCCCGGGGTTGTAGGGGAAACGGTTGAGCATCAGGTAGCACAATGCGGATCGATGAACGATCAGGGCCTTGCGGTCGTCGCCCATGCCCGGCAGCTGAGAAAACGGCTTGCCCTCGGTGGGAGGGCGCGGTGCCGAAATGTACTCCATTCGCCAGTAGGCGTGTAAGGAAGCGAAGGGAGAGTCCATGCGTGCGGGAAGGCAAGAGGAACGTCGCGCGGGTGTGAAGTCAAAGCCCCGTGCATGGTACTGATGACAACAGGCGGCATCTTGAGCCTGCAACTGTGGCTTGCACCCCCCGGGTGAACAGGCTTTCTCGCGGGTTGCGCGGTGTCCGCACGGCATCAATTCCATACCGAAAACATGAGTTCCTTCCCGCTTCCTCCCCCGCCGCTTCCGTTGCGTCGTCGCGTGGTGATCACCGGCCTTGGCGCGGTGACACCGCTCGGGCTGAATGCCGCGGACACCTGGAGCGGTCTGGTGGCCGGACGGTCCGGGATCGGGCCGATCACGCGATTTGATGCATCGGCGTGCAATGTCCGCATCGCGGGCGAGGTGAGGGGATTTGATCCGACAACGCCATTGGGGGCGCCGTTGTATCCACGCGGCAAGGACAGTGAACCCGTTCTCGCGCCGTTCACGCCCAAGGATCTCAAGAAGTTCGGACGCTTCACCTTTCTCGGCGGCGCCGCCGCGCTTGAGGCGTATGCCGATTCCGGCCTTGACGCCCATCGCACGGCGCTCGACTCCGATCGCATGGGTGTGAACCTTGGCGTGGGCATCGGCGGTCTGCCCGAGATCGAGGCCATGCACGATGTCTACAAGACGGGAGGCTATCGCCGGATATCGCCCTTTTTCATCATCCAGATCGCTCCGAACCTTCTGGCCGGCCAGGTGAGCCTGATGCTGAACTTCCGGGGTCCGAACATGGCGGTGGCCTCCGCTTGTGCAACGAGCGGCCATTCCCTGGGTGAGTCGGCGGCGGCGATTGCGAGAGGGGATGCCGATGTGATGATTGCCGGCGGCGCCGAATCCACGGTGACGCCGCTGGCGATCGGAGCGTTTGCGCAGATGCGGGCGCTGTCCTCCCGCAATGACCATCCGGAGGCGGCCTCACGCCCCTACGATGTCGGTCGCGACGGCTTTGTTCTTTCCGAGGGATCCATCGTGTTTCTTCTGGAGGAGCGCGAGCAGGCGCTGAAGCGGGGCGCCAGGATCTATGCCGAGGTGCGAGGATACGGAGCGTCGGCGGATGCCTGGCATCTTTCATCGCTGGCCGAATCGGCCGAAGGTTCGCAGCGTTCGATGCGGAGGGCGCTGGTTACCTCCGGTCTGGAGGCGCGGGACATCGACTTCGTGTCAGCCCATGCGACCTCGACGCCGGGTGGCGACGGTGAGGAGGCGGCGGCCATAGCCGCTGTATTTGCCGACAACAGGCATGCGCTGCATGTCAGCGCCACCAAGTCCATGGTGGGCCATCTCCTTGGTGGAGCAGGCGCCATGGGCGCCTTTGCAGCCGTCCTCGCCATCCGCGACGGCGTGATACCGCCGACAATCAATCTGAAGGACCTGGATCCTGCGATTGCATCGCTCGGCCTGCAGATCGCCGCCAACGCCGCAGTACGGAAACCGGTGCGCGCAGCGCTCGCAAACAGCTTTGGTTTCGGGGGAACGAATGCGTCGCTGGTTGTCGCTGCACCGTAGCTGCGGTTCAGGTCAAAGCGCGGAATTGCCAATGTTCCGATTTGCGGCCTCTATGCAGGCCATGAAACGTCCTCCCCTGATTGTCCTGAGTGTGTTCCTGCTTGCGGTAGTCCTGGTGCAGACCGGGGCAGAGGCCGGTCCGTTGAATGTTCTATTCATCTCGGTTGATGACATGAACAACGATCTCGGGACCTACGGCCATCCGCTGGTGAAGTCCCCGAGCATCGACCGTCTGGCCAGGGAGGGCGTGCGCTTTGATCGCGCCTACTGCCAGTTTCCGCTTTGTTCACCAAGCCGGTCCTCGGTGATGACCGGGCTGCGGCCGGATGTGACGCGGGTGTTTGATCTCAGCTATCATTTCCGGCAGGGCCTGCCGGATGTCATCACGCTGCCGCAGTTGTTCATGAAGCACGGCTATTTTGCGGCGCGCGTCGGGAAGATCTACCACTACGGCAATCCCGGTCAGATTGGCACCAGCGGACTCGACGATCCGGCATCCTGGGACAAGGTCGTGAATCCGAGCGGGCGCGACAAGACACTTGAATCGAAGGTGATCAACTTCACGCCCAAGCGCGGACTGGGATCATCGCTTTCGATGTATGCGGATCCGGAGGGCAGGGATGAGGACTACACGGATGGAAAGGTGGCGACCGAGGCGATCCGGCTTCTGGAGGAGAACAAGGACCGGCCGTTCTTTCTGGCGGTGGGTTTCTACAAGCCGCACTGCCCTTATATTGTTCCGAAGAAATATTTCGATCTCTATCCGCTTTCGGAGATCAAGCTGCCTGTGGTTCCACCAGGGTATGAGCGGACCGTTCCTGAAGCTGCGCTTGATTCGAACAATCCCTGGCCGATGTTAGGAGCGACTCATCAACAGGCACTGGAGACGGTGCGTGCCTACTATGCCACACTCTCCTTCGTTGATGCGCAGGTTGGGCGCGTCATGGATGCACTTGATCGCCTGAATCTGCGCGAGAACACGCTCGTGGTGTTCTGGAGCGATCATGGCTACCTCATGGGTGAACACGGCCTGTTCATGAAACAGAGTCTGTTTGAAGGATCGGCTCGAGTCCCGATGATCATTGTGCCTCCGAAGCCCAGTCATCCAGGAGTTGCGAGTCCGCGCACTGTCGAACTGCTCGACATGTACCCGACGATCGCGGATCTCGCGGGAATTCCCGTGCCCGCCGCAGTCGAGGGGCGAAGCCTGCGTCCTTTGCTGGAGGATCCGAGCGCGAAGTGGAATCACCCGGCGTTCATCCAGACGCAGCGCGCGGGGTTTCCGGGCCACAGTGTGCGCACGGAGCGCTGGTGCTATGTGGAGTGGGACCGGGGGGCCAGGGGCAGGGAATTGTATGACTTGAAGGCGGATCCCGGAGAGATGACCAATCTCGCCGACAACCCGGCCCATGCGAAGACCATCGCGAGACTGCAGAAACTTCTGCATGAGGTGCACCCGCATCCCGTCGAGGGAGGAAAGGCTCCGGCGGCGAATGGAAAGGGAAAGAAGAAATAGCCCCACGTCATTCTGTCCCCGGCAATCCGAAGCCTATTGGCTCAGGAACCTGTCCAGGGCGGCGTCGACGGCGAGGACATGCATCCGCATCCTCTCGTCGAGTGGAAATGCCGACGGTGACTCAAGCGTGTAGGAAAGCGTGGTGTGGTGGAGGCTCAGATAGAAGGCCTCGGGCCAGCGTTCTCTCCTGGCAGGATCAGCATCGGGTCGGATGATGCCGCCGATGGACGGGCGTCCATCGATTTCGGGGGCCATGTCAATCGGGTGGGCGGCGGCGACCTGGTCGATGATTGTCCGGGCGAGCGATGGGCGCGCGTTGGGATTCAGCTCATAGAGGTAGTATCCCTTGGATTCCCAGTCCTCGTGCAGGCAGATCGAGAGGTCAAAGCTCGGCTGGTACTCGAGCCATTTCACATGGGCCGCAACTTCAGGGGTGACCCTGTGGCGATAGTCTCGATTCAAGTCGATTCCGGCGCGATTCTCGCGCTTCCCCTGCAGGAAGCCGGAGGGATTGAGCATGGGTACAAGAAACCACACCGCCCGTGAATCAAACCGGCCGCGCTCGAGCAGATTCAACAGTGCAAGCGGGGCTGCCGGCTCATCGCCGTGCACGCCGCTGGAAAGGTAGATGCGGGGCCGCGGACCCGTCGTCCGTTTTGTCATCGCGATCAACGGACATCCCTCGATGACGGCCATGGTCTGCGCCCGGAATCCCTGGCGTCCTCCCGCGTCGGCAAAGCGTTCGAGCAATTCCTTCGGTTCAAATGGTGCGGCTTTGACAGGATCCATCGACTGCTTCTTGCTCTTCCTTTCCCGTCATCTCAAGCGCAACTCTTCACCATGGCACCCGTCCGCGTTCGTTTCGCACCCAGTCCCACCGGTTTTTTTCACATCGGCAGCGCCAGGACCGCCCTGTTCAACTGGCTCTACGCGCGTCATGCGGGAGGAACCTTCGTGCTTCGGATAGAGGACACCGACAAGGAAAGGAACAGCGATGCGTTCCTGCAGGTGATCTATGACAGCCTGCGCTGGCTCGGATTGAACTGGGACGAGGGGCCGCTTGTGGGCGGCGATCATGGTCCCTACCGGCAGAGTGAACGCGCGCACATCTATCGCGCCTACCTCGACAGGCTGAAGGAAGCCGGGCGCACGTATGAGCGTGAGGGGGCTACATTCTTCCGGATCTCCGGAAAACCGCAGGTCATCGAGGACGCGATTCGGGGGCGGGTGGAACGAACCGAGGAGAAGGATTTTGTGATTTTCCGTTCTGATGGGAATCCCGTCTTTCACTTTGTGAACGTGGTCGATGACATTGCGATGAAGATCACCCACGTGATTCGCGGTGAGGATCATCTCTCGAACACCAGCAAGCACACCGAATTGTTCGCGGCGTTTGAGGCACCGCTTCCCATTTACGCGCACATTCCCCTGATCCTGAAGCAGCATGGCCCGGGCAAGATGTCTAAACGCGATCAAGGCGCATTGATCGAGGAGTACCAGCGCCGGGGTTTCCAGCCTGAGGCGCTGGTGAACTTCCTGTGCCTGCTTGGCTGGTCGCCGAAGGACGATCGGGAGAAGATGCCGATTGAGGAGATCATCCGGCTCTTCGACCTGCCCGCCGTTCATCAGGGTAATGCGCGCTTCGATGAGAAGAAGCTGGCGCACATGAACATGGCGTACCTGCATGCGATGTCTCCGGAGCGTTACTTTGAAGTCGCGTCGGAATACCTCGGCAGGATCGGATTTCTTGCGGTTCACAAGCCGGATGAAGCGTACCTGCGAGCGGTGCTCTCGCTTTGTCAGGTGAAAGTGCGCTCGCTCGAGGAACTGCCGGCGGCCATCGCCTATTTCCTCACGGAGGACTATCCCTTCGATGCTAAATCCAGGGAGAAGATCCTGGCGAAAGGGGACCCCAGGGTGCGTTTGCAGGAATTCAGGGAGGCATTGCCGGCTGCGGACTTTTCGTCCGATGCCTCGCTGGAAACCTGGCTGCAGGCCCTGGCTGCGGCCAAAGGTGCAACGACTTCCGACTACATTCATCCGGGGCGCCTGGCGTTTTCAGGAGGAAGCGCGGGTCCGACATTCTATGGGCTGCTGCGCGTCCTTGGACGGGAGCGCGCGGAGAGGCGCATCGACCGCTTTCTGGCGGCGTTTTGATTGGCATGATTCGGACAGGGGATGCCGGTGGCCGTCAGGGTCGTTTCCGCCTGTTTCTCTTGTCCAGCAGCACCACGACGGGTTTGTGCCGCCTCGCCTCGTCCGGCTCAAAGTCGGCATAGGCCGCGATGATCACCTCGTCTCCCGGCTGCACGAGCCGGGCCGCGGCACCGTTGATCATGATCTCGCCGCGCCTGCGCCCGCCGATGACGTACGTGGCGAAGCGCTGGCCGTTGGTCACGTTGTAGATTTCCACGCGCTCGTGGAGGAGAAAACCGGCGGCGCGGCGCAGTTCGGGCGCGATGGCGATCGAGCCCTCGTAGTTGATGTCCGCGGCGGTCACGGTTGCGCGGTGGAGCTTGGACTTCAGCAGTGTCAGACGCATGGCGGGTTCACCCGGCGGATTCGCGGTTGATGAACTCGGCGTGTTTGAGGCCGTACAGCACAAGTTCGGGCACGATCTCGTCGAACAGGCTCTCGGACTCGAACATCCTCGCAAAGCCGCCGGTGCCGATGACGTGCGGACGCGTGCCGTTGAACGCCTCGATCATGAGCACGGATATGAGGTTGTGGATCGCACCGACATGACCGTGATAAAGGCCCGCCTGGATGCTTTCGACCGTGCTGCGGCCGAGCGCAGCCTCCGGACGGGCGATTTCAACCGAGGGGAGGCGAGCAGTGCGGTTCGACAGCACCTCGGCCGAAATGCCGAGCCCGGGCAGGATCGCGCCGCCAAGGTAGTCACCGCGGCCCGAAACCACATCAAAGGTCGTGGCCGTGCCGCAGTCCACCACGAGGCAGTTTTCGCCGGGGCGTCGCAGCGTGGCCGCAATGGCGTTCGCGACCCTGTCGGCCCCGACTTCGGCGGGATTGCGGTACTTGATCTTCAATCCGGTTTTCACGCCGGCCTGGAGAAGGAAGGGCTCGCACTCAAAGTATTTCACGCAGGCCGCGCGCAGCGGATAGGCCACGGGCGGCACAACCGAGCAGATGGCGACGCGTTTCACGTCGACGGGGTCGATCCTGTTCTCACGCAGCACCGCGCGGAGAAATAGGCCGACCTCGTCGGATGAGCCGATGGGGTGGGTGGTTTTTCGAAACTGCACGCGCAGCGCGTCTCCGTCGAAGACACCGCCGTGGATCTGGGAATTGCCGACATCAAGGGTCAATAGCATGGTAAGGGAAGGTTGAAAGGTTGAGCCGGTGCGTCAGTTCCGGAGCCAGTGCATCGCGGGCCGCGTAGCGTGCGACGATCGATATGGCATGCCGGCGGATGTCGGCGGGAAACGCTCCGTCAGCGCGCTGTTGAGACCGATCGTTGGGCACAACGTGCTCCACGCCATCGCAGGCGGTGAGCATCACCAGGGGCTGCCGCTCCTGGCGGGCCCATTTGAATGCAGGGATGCTTTTCATTCCGCCCCGGCAGTTGTCCGTGAACGGAGAACCTGCTGGCGGCGGAGTCGGGTCAGAAGTGCTTGTCGCATGGCGATCAGGCCTGAAAGTTTCGGAAACGGTGATTTAACGGTGCGGTCCGGTCGCGCACGAGTTCGCGCCGGACGCTGACAAACATTGCAGCCCGGCCATCCCGCGCAACGAAAATTCGCCGTGCGCTTACGGGCCGCGGCGCTCCCACCCGGCGTGGCACAGGCGTCCCGCCCGTCTGAAAGTCCGCGCCCGACTCCGATGTGGCACGGGCGTCCCGCCCGCGAGTCCTGCACACCAGCGCCCCCCCCATGTCGCGAAATCACCCTGCTCATGCGTCCAGCGGACTCCGCACACCCAGCCCCAGTTTTTGCATCACAGGGGTGTAGATCCGCATGGTTTCCAGCCGCTCGTGCCCGAGCGGTTCCTGCACTGTGCGATGCGTCGCGATGGACGCTGTTGTCGAGGTGGACAAGAAGACCGCCTTCCATTCCGGAAAGTGAACGGGAGAGGAAGAATCCTTCCTCCCGCAAAGCCAAACCGACTCGAGCTTTTTGCCGCGGCTTCGTTCAACCAGCCGCCCGAGCCAACGGCCCCAAGCGGCCGTGGCTCATCTTGAACGTTGGGCAAGTCCAAGTTGCCATTTACGGCACTGGGATCATTTTGAGCACATGATCGAGTTGGATCATTCACCAGTATCTTCCTCGCCAGAAATTTTGGGCGGGACGCTAGTTTTCGCCCGTACGCGTGTTCCCGTGCAGTCGCTGATCGATTATCTTCAAGACGGATTTACCGTGAACCAGTTTTTGGAGTTTTTTCCGTCGGTTCGCAAAGCCGATACGGAGAGCTTCTTGCGAGGATTGATGGTCGGTTTGATGTGTTTGTGATCGCCGACAAGAACATGCGCTACCAGCAGAGCCTTTCGGGGCGTACTATCGCCATCGTCGAGCTGCCGACAAATCGTTGGCCAATCCTGCAATCGATCACCCAGAAGATAGTGGCGGCGGTCGATTCCGCACAGCCGGGCGGTTATGTTGTCGTTGAGGAGTGAAACGGCCCAACCTCCAGTGAAGCAGGCAGCGAGGAAGTGAGGCGGTGGCGGGAAAGAGGCTGATACGAGCCGTCCAAATCACCGTTGGACGAAGTCGTCGGGGGGTGAGGCATCGATCTACAGGGAGAAACCTGCCGCTGGGCACTGGGGAGCGGACGGTCGAAAAGGTCCGGGGAAATTTGCGCGAGCTCGGGTTAAGCATGTTCATCGCGGGAAATTTTCACTGACAGGCCGGGAAGCGGAGCGTTTGGGTTTTTATGGGAGTGAAGGAGATGGAATGCGTGAGCGGTTCCGCAGGCGATGCCAGAGTGGACGCGAGTCGCATATGGAATCATTTCCGAGTATAGGAAGACAGAGCGTTGGGTTGTAACCATAGTCCACTTCAAGGATCACCTGACGAACAATCCGCCAACCAGAGCCGCCAGAGCCGGCACCGCCAACGCGTCGTGGCTCATCTTGAACGATTGGCAAGAAGCATGAAGAGGTTCCATTTTGCGACCGCTTGGTTCCTGACGGTGGATTTTCCAGTCAATTCAGCAACAGCACACTAGCGTTGGAAACGATAGGTCGTGTTGAATATCAATTCGATCCTGGGGGTCACAAAGACGCGGACCTTGATCTTGCCGGCGAGGGAATCGGCTGGGACGGCCCGGCCTTCGATTCGCCGGGGTTCGCCCTTGGTGTTTTGTGCTCGACCTGAAAATGGGACGGTTTCGCCGGCCGCGAGGCGTGCAAAGGTGTTCTCGGGAAGATCGATCGTCAGGCTGCCTTTTTCGTTGTAGAAAAAGTAGGGGAAAACCTTGGTGACATAGGTTCCCTGAAGCGTCCTGCCATCGCAGGCGAGCGGCGGCATGCTGAGCGAGACGGATCCGATATAGATCGATGTGCGCGCCTTCTCCACGATCACCGTGCGCGGCAGAGTGACTGCGGCGGATGCGGAGTCTGTCGCGGACGGTTGCCCGGCCGATCGAGCATTGTCCGGCTGGATTAACAGGAGCAGGCAGGCTGATCCGAAGAGGGCGGTCCGACGAGGCATCGGGTGATGCTGGAGGGGTGGGCAGGCTTTCGCAAATGCCATCTCCACGCTGTTCCGCACGCGAGATTTCGCGTTGCGCATCGGGACCCTGCAATTTCTGCTGTCATCCTTATGGCCAAGCAATCTCAGGCGACATGGGGTGGGCGGTTTTCGGCAGCGCCGGCGGAGCTCATGCTCCGCTTCAGCGAAAGCGTGTCGTTTGACGCGCGCCTCGCTCCCTATGACATTGCCGGAAGCCGGGCGCATTCCGCAATGCTTGCCCATGTGGGCCTGATTTCTGAGGCGGAACGCAACGAAATCCATCGCGGTTTGGATGAAATTGAAAAGGAGATCGCCGACGGAAAGTTTACCTGGAGCATTCAACTCGAGGATGTTCACATGAACATCGAGCAGGCCCTGACCCGCCGGGCGCCCGCGGCCGCAAAGCTTCACACGGCGCGCAGCCGGAATGACCAGGTGGCCACCGACATGCGGCTTTGGTTCAAACATGCCTGCATGGTGCTCGTGGAGAAGCTGCGCGGCGCCCAGAGAGCGCTGCTGACGGTGGCCGAGCGGGACGGAGGCGTGCTCATTCCGGGCTACACCCACCTTCAGCGCGCGCAGCCTGTTCCTTTCGCGCACCATCTTCTGGCCTGGATGGAGATGCTCGACCGCGACGTGGAGAAGTTTGAATCCGTGCGCTCGCAGGCAAACTGGTGTCCCCTTGGATCAGGGGCCATCGCGGGCACCACGCTGCCCATTGACCGCGAGTACACCGCGAAAGCGCTCGGGTTTGTTGACGAAAAGGGGCGTCCCCGGGTGACGCGCAACTCGATGGACACAGTGGCGGATCGCGATGTTTTCATTGCGTTTGCCGGCGCCTGCGCGATGGCGGGCGTGCACTTCTCACGCATCGCCGAGGACCTGATCATTTGGTCGAGCATTGAATTCAAGTTCATTGAACTGCCTGACGCCTTTTGCACCGGCTCCTCGCTGATGCCCCAAAAGAAGAACCCCGACTCCTGCGAACTGCTTCGCGGAAAAGCTGCACGCCTGCAGGGGAATCTTCACACCCTGCTGACTCTGGCCAAGGGGCTTCCGCTTACCTACAACCGCGATCTTCAGGAGGACAAACCACCCGTGTTTGACAGCTTTGACCAGACGGCAATGTGCACGGATGTGCTGGCAGGCACCCTGGGCGGAATGCAGTTGGTCAGGATGCGCTGTGAGGAGGCGGTGAAGGACCCGCTCCTGCTCGCCACGGACCTTGCGGACTATCTCGTGATGCAGGGGGTGCCGTTTCGCGAGGCGCATCACGCGGTCGGCGCCGTCGTCAAACTGGCGGAGGAGAACAATGTCCGCCTCGATCAGCTTTCAACGGAGTCGGTGCAGGGCATTCATCCGAAATTTGGCAGGGACTGGGCGGATGTCTTTGACCTGAAGCGCGCGATGGCGATGCGCGGCGGTACTGGCATGCCAGGGCCGAGTCAGGTGAGGAAGCAGCTCCTCCGGTGGAAGAATTTGCTGGGCGGATAGCAGGGAGATCCTCCGTCGCCGACATGGCCAAGGTCCGCATTCTCCCAGATCGTGTTGCCAATCAGATCGCCGCCGGCGAGGTGATCGAGCGTCCCGCAGCGGTCGTAAAGGAGCTCGTCGAAAACGCCCTGGATGCCGGTGCCAGCAGGATTGAGGTGGAGTTCAGGGTGGGTGGGCGTGCAGTCATGGTCGTCGAGGACAACGGCGCGGGCATGGTTCGCGACGATGCCCTGCTCGCCCTTGAGCGGCATGCCACGAGCAAGATCAAGGAGGCGAATGATCTTGATCGTCTGGTCAGCTATGGTTTTCGGGGCGAGGCCCTGCCTTCAATCGCAAGCGTATCCCGGTTCACACTTCAAACCCGAGCTCAGGGCGAGGAAGCTGGCACGGAAATACTCGTCAACGGCGGAAGGATGCTTCATGTGCGGGATTGTGGACGACCAGTTGGGACGCGAATGGAGGTGTCGCAACTCTTCAACTCGGTGCCGGCGAGGAGGAAGTTCCTGAAGAGCGATCAGACAGAAGCAGCACACATCGTTCAATGCGTCAGACTGTATGCCCTGGCGCGACCCGACGTGGCGTTTGTGCTCGTGGAGGACGGACGCACCATATTCCGGTCGCCTGAATGCTCCCTGCTGGCCGAACGCGTGACCGAGATTTTTGGAAGGCAGATCGCGGAGTCGGTGGTTGGCATCGATGCGCGTGAAGGGGGACTGCATCTTCAGGGGCTGATCGGCAAGCCGGGCGTCGGCCGGGCGACGCGCCATGAAATGATCACGTTCGTCAATCAAAGGCCCGTGGACAGCAGGACATTGAACTATGCGTTGATTGAGAGCTATCAGGAGTTGATGCCCAAGGGCCGCTACCCGCTCGCCTTTGTTTTCCTTGATCTCGATCCGGCCTCTGTCGATGTGAATGTGCATCCCGCAAAGCGCGAGGTTCGGTTTCGAGGTGAGTCGGCGGTTCGCAGCTTCGTGATTCGCAGCGTGCTGCAGCGCCTGAGGGAACTCGGTTCGCAGCAACCGCCGCTGGCGGCGCCAGCCACATTGAGCAATCCTCCGATGCCGCCGCCACCAGTTTCGATTCATGGAGTGAATCCCGCTGCGGCGGCGGCTGCACCGATCGATCGAAATGAATCCAGTGCAATCCCGCGCATGCCGATGATGTCCACCTCTGGACGAGCCGCGAATCCAGCTCAGCCCGCTGCCGGTCGGGCGCCGGCGGGACCGGTGTCGCAATCCACGAATCAGGCCGGGACGGTGCCTGTCGAGACCTCCGGCCAGCGACCGACGGCACCGGCCTGGAGATATGTTGGATTGGCGCATGGAGCGTATGCCTTGTTTGAAACATCCGCGGGACTGGTGCTGCTCGATCGACGGGCGTCGAATGAACGCATCTGGTTCGAGCGATTGCAGGCGCAGTTCCGTGCGCAGCATGTGCCGAGTCAGCGCCTGCTGCTGGCTGTGCCAATTGAGCTCGATGCGGTTTCCTCGGCATTGCTGCTCGATCGGCTGGAGTTCCTCAACCAGCATGGTTTTGAGATCGTGGAGTTTGGCAGAAATTTTTTCAGGATGGAGGCGCTGCCGGGTTGGATGGAGCCCGGAGACGCGGAGTCCTTCCTTCGAGACCTCCTGGGGTTGATGCGCGAGGGGAGGCTGCAGGAAGCGGATGTCAATCTCGCGAGGGATGAACTGGCGCGACTCGCGGCATCGAAGGCGATTCGTCTGCCCGCTGTGCAATCGGAGGCGGAAATCGCCTCGCTTGTTGCGCAGTTGTTTGCGACACGCGCGCCATTGACCAGTCCCGCGGGAAAGCCGACCTACATCGAGCTGAACCACGGCGAACTTGCCCGGCGCTTTCAGAAGTAGGCGAATTTCAGTCCCGGAGTGCAGCAAGCTGGCAGCTTGTACTTCCTGTTGGGCTTGCCAGTGTGCCCGGGGCCATTTCCTGTTTCCGATTCGAATCCAAATCATGCCTGCAGTCACACGATCCTCCGTTGCACCGAACGCCAAATCCAAGAAGAAGAGTCCGGATCAGCCAACTGATGAGGAAATGACGAAGGTGCATTTCAAGCAGTCGATCCTGAGGCATCTGACGTCGACGCTGGCGCGTGATCGCGTGACAGCCGGACCGCGAGACTGGTGGATTGCCACGGCAATGGCCACCCGGGAAACCATCCTGGCCCGGCTGATCGCGACGCAGCGGGTGCACAATGAACAGAATGTTCGGCGTCTCTATTACTTCTCGCTTGAGTACCTCATGGGGCGCCTTCTGGAGAACAATCTCTACAACACCGGTCTCATGGCCGCGGCAAGGGAGGCGCTGAAGGAACTGGGCGTTGATTTCGAGACGGTTCGAGAGGCCGAGGTTGACATGGGTTTGGGCAATGGCGGCCTGGGCCGTCTGGCGGCCTGTTTTCTGGACTCGCTGGCCACGCTCGATCTCCCTGCGATCGGATACGGGATCCACTATGAATTCGGACTCTTCAAGCAGGAGTTCGTCAATGGCCACCAGGTGGAGCACCCGGATGGCTGGATGCTCTTCGGCACGCCATGGGAAATCATTCGTCCGGAATACACAACGGAGGTCCAGGTTTACGGCGAGGTGGAGAATGTCTTCAACGATCATGGAGACTACCGGCCACGGTGGGTGAAGACCCGCACCATCCTGGGCGTGCCTTATGACATACCCATCGCGGGCTATTGCACAATGACCGTCAATTTCCTGCGACTGTGGGCTTCGAAGTCCACCGAGGAGTTCGACCTGGCGGCGTTCAACTCCGGCGGATACGTTGAGGCGGTCCGGGAGAAGGCGATGGGTGAAACCATCTCGAAGGTTCTATATCCAAACGACAAGACCGAGAATGGAAAGGAACTCCGCCTGGTTCAGCAGTATTTCTTCGTCGCGTGCTCGCTTCGGGACATAATCAGGCGCCACGTGCGCGCCCCCGGGAACACCTGGAGGAACTTTCCGGAAAAAGTCGCGATTCAGCTGAATGACACCCATCCGGCCGTCGCCGTGGCCGAGTTGATGCGGTTGCTGCTGGATGAGCATGACTTCGAATGGGAGGCCGCCTGGAAGATCGTGACGGCAACATTTGGATACACCAATCACACGCTGCTCCCCGAGGCGCTCGAGAAGTGGGGCGTTCCGCTGTTTGCGCGCGTGCTGCCCCGGCATCTTCAGATCATCTACGAGATCAACGGTCGACTGATGCGGCAGGTGGAGGCCAAATGGCCTGGCGACGATGAAAAGAAGCGTGATTGTTCGTTGATAGAGGAGGGTGGAGCAAAGCAGATACGCATGGCCAACCTTGCCGTTGTCGGTTCGCATGCCGTCAACGGCGTCGCGGCGCTGCACACCCGGCTGCTCAAGAAGGATCTGTTCCCTTTCTTTGACGCGCTCTATCCTGGAAAATTCCAGAATAAGACAAACGGAATAACGCCGCGCCGCTGGCTCCTGGACTGCAATCCACGGCTGTCCTCGCTGATCTCAGGCAGGCTCAAGTCGACGGATTGGGTCAGGGACCTCAACGACCTGAGGAAGCTTGAAGCCTTTGCCGACGATGCGAAGTTTCAGCGTGAGTTCCTTTCCATCAAGCGCGAGAACAAGACGGAGCTGGCGGCAATAATCAAAGCCGAGTGTGGCATCGATGTGTCGCCTGACGCGCTGTTCGACGTTCAAATCAAGCGCCTGCACGAGTACAAGCGCCAGCACCTCAACCTGCTGCACATACTTGCCCTCTATCGCAGGCTCCTGCGCGACCCTTCACTGGCAATCGTTCCCCGGGTCTTCATCTTTGCGGCCAAGGCCGCACCGGGATACGATCTGGCCAAGAACATCATCCGCGCGATCAACGTGGTTGGAGCGCGGATCAACAGCGACGAGCGGATTGGCGGCAGGCTGAAGGTGGCATTCCTTCCAAACTACCGTGTGTCGCTGGCCGAGCGCATCATACCGGCGGCCGACTTGTCGGAGCAGATTTCCACTGCGGGAAAAGAGGCCTCGGGAACCGGAAACATGAAGCTGGCCCTGAACGGCGCCTTGACCATCGGCACGCTGGATGGGGCCAATGTTGAGATCCGGGAAGAGGTGGGTGACGAGAACATCTTCATTTTTGGCCTCACCGTGGAGGAGGTGGCCGAACTCCACGCCAGGGGCTACAACCCGCGGAGCATCTATGAAAATGATGAGGAGCTTCGCGCGGTCGTGGACTGGCTGGGTTCCAACTATTTCACGCCTGATGAGCAAAGCGCATTTGGAGCGGTGCATCACAGTCTGCTTGACGGAGGAGACCCTTACCTGGTGCTCGCCGACTTTCGGGCCTACTCGAATGCCCATGCAAGGGTCGACGCCGCCTATCGCGATCCCGTGAAATGGGCGCGGATGGCAATCCTCAACACCGCCCGTGTGGGGAAGTTTTCGAGTGATCGTACGATCCTCGAATATGCCAAGGACATCTGGAGTCTGCCGCCGGCGCGGGTTCCCTGAGGCGGACTGGCGCATTGGCAGCGACCCAGGGAGACGCAATGCAGGCCGGCGTACGTTTTCAGTTGCGCGCTCCGGAGGCGTGCTTGGAGTAGCGGTTGTGTCCTCCGGTTATCAGGTTATCGCGCGCAAGTGGCGTCCCCAGACATTCGACGATGTGGTGGGGCAGGATCATGTCGTGCGCACGCTGCGCAATGCAATCGATCGGGGAAGGATCGCGCATGCCTACCTCCTGGTCGGGCCGCGCGGCACGGGCAAGACGTCGACCGCCCGCATTTTTGCGAAGGCGCTCAACTGCACCGGCGGGCCCCGGGCGGATTTCGACCCCGCCGATCCCGCGGTCAAATCGATCGCAGACGGCACATCGATGGATGTGATTGAAATCGACGGTGCGTCCAACAACTCGGTCGATCAGATTCGCGATCTGCGCGACGATGTCCGCTACGCCCCGGCGCAGGGCCGGTTCAAGATCTACATCATCGACGAGGTTCACATGCTTTCGAACCAGGCGTTCAACGCCCTGTTGAAGACGCTCGAGGAGCCGCCGCCGCATGTGAAGTTCATCTTTGCGACCACCGATGTGCAGAAGGTGCTGCCAACCATCCTGTCACGATGCCAGCGATTCGATCTCAAGCCGATTCCCAGCGAACTTATCGTCGGCCGGCTCAGGAAGATTGCGGTTGATGAGAAGGTGAAGGTTTCGGATGCCGCATTGTCGAGCATTGCGCGCATGGCGGACGGCGGCATGCGCGACGCCCAGTCGATCTTCGACCAGATGATATCCTTCTGCGGGGATGAGATCTCCGAGAGCGATGTGCTCGACGTGTACGGTCTGGTGTCGGCAAAGCAGGTTGCGGAGCTTGCCGGGGCTCTTGCCGCGGGTGATCACGGCCGAATCATCGGGATCGTCGATGCCTGTGATCAGAACGGGCGCGATCTCGTGCGACTGCTGAACGACCTTCAGTCGCTGGTCCGCGAGGCCCTTCTGGACGCGATTGCCAGGGGAGGGGCGACGGAGACGCTCGGTGTCAGCCTGACGACCGAACAGGTCACGCGCCTGCTCGATGCGCTCCGCGAGGGCGAAAGCAGCGTCAAACTGGGGCTGGCTGAGCGCATCAATTTCGAGATAGCGCTCCTGAAGGCGGTGGAGGCAAGCCGTGCACGGGCGATCGACAGCCTTATCCGGGAGTTGAGTGCACTCACAGACGAAGTGCCTGACGACCAGGAGAGCGGCTCAAAAAAAAAGCCCTGACACCGCTGGATAGGATTGCCGAACGGCTGCCCGCCTTGCCGGTCGATCCGCCTTTGCCCAGGATGCCTGCGCGGTCACCGCAGGAGGCCCGGGAAGTGGCCGCGGGGGGTGAATCGAGAAATTCAGAAACGATACCGTCAGGCAATGTGCCCGCAGATGCGGGAGTAGGTGGCGGAGACGTGATGGCATCGCAGGATTCAGATCAGACGGGTGGAGGCGAGGATGGACCGCCACTTGAAGTGATCATGGGTGCCGAGGATGAAGTGTCGGGTGAAATGGATCTGCGTTTTCCGTCCGATGGGCGAAGTGCGGGAGAGGAGAACACGGCTGGCGAAAAGCCGCTGCCCGGCATGGATGATCTTGTCTCCCGCATCCCCGCAGAAGTTCGAGATGCGCTCGATGCACTGTTTCGCGGTCGGTTTGTCAGGGTCACGCGCGTACCGCCATCCGTGCTGACGAAAGGCTCCGCACATGGACCCAAAGCCTTGTGATGACCGATCAAATTGCAGGGAGAGCGGCGCTTCAATCTGATCGGGTCTACTCGGCCCAATCCCCATCGAGGAGCGCCTTCCCCTCAATTCCACCGAGGAAAAGATACATGTATGCTGCCGGGTGGGGATGCTCCAGTTGCACCAACTCCCGATTGTAGAGCCCTTCAGAAACACCCTCAAAGTCGTCGAGAGCGCGAAGGCACGAGTCGTCGACAAGAAAGACTTCTCCGCCTATCGATGATGGTCGATCCGGAGCTCGAACGACGCCGGGAAACCGCCCCAGGTGAAACATCTGAAAGCCCGCTGCCGTCCTGGCTTCGCCGAGAAACTTCTGATTCGCCAGCAGACGATGAGAACGGCAGCCACGCTTCAACGTTCCGTAGACGAAAAGCCGGGTCATAGGGGAGGCCCGGCTGGCGGACAAATCTGAACAACCAACGCCGTCGCGTTGTCTCGTCCCGACTTTTCAACTGCCTCCTCGACGATGCGTTGCGCGACTGATTTGGCCGGGGGGGCCGGCGAATCGCGAATCAACTCCTCCAGGTTGCGATCCCAAAGCCCGTCCGTGACGCCATCGGTGCAAAGCAGAAATTGATCACCAATTCCGAATGGGGTGAAGCCGAGCTGGGGGTCCAGGCTTCGGACGCCGGCGCCCATGGCTTGATGCAGGGAATGCCGCATCGGGTGGGAGCGCGCCTCGCGTTCGTTGATCTTTCCTTTGCGCCTAAGCCAGCCCACATGGTTGTGATCGTCCGTGATCTGACGGTATCCGCCCGCTGCCGGATAGTGGTAGATTCGACTGTCTCCCACATGGGCAAAATGGATCCGGTCGCTCGTGACCCAGCAAAGACTCAGGGTGGCCCCCATTCCGGCGCATTCCTCATAACTGCGGCCGAGGAATGTCAGGTCCTTGTGTATCGACATGAAGAGTTTGCCAAGCACCTCCATGCGAATCTCCGGTTGTATCAATCTTGACCGGTGCACGGTGGGGGGAAGCAACTGGGTGATTCTGTCAACCGCTAGCTTGCTCGCGATTTCGCCAGCCTTGGCGCCTCCCATGCCGTCGCTCACGGCAAAAACAAAATCGTTGGCCGACAAGGATGCCTCCCCCGTCTTTCCAAGATAGCGAACTTCCTTCGCATCAATGGCGAGGGCCAGGAAGGCGTCTTCATTGTTCTCGCGCACGCGTCCGCGGTCGGTGATGCCGGACCACCGGACAACCGGGGTGGGAGGAATCGTTGTATCGATTGGGGGCGAATTCATTGTGGCGGCAGGGAGCCACTAGTCGAGTCATCCACGGTGGGCGAGGGCGAGACCGATATGGGGTTCCCTTGACTGTCCAGCAGGACTGCAAACTCAAAATCAATGATGCAAAACCGTCCATCCGACGTCCGGTAGGTGACATTCCGCATGAACTGGTCCTCGTGTCTAACGCCATAACTCTCGAGTTCAGCGAAGAGTTCCGCCATTCGGACGGGATCAAGGTGTTCCACGATTCGACCGCAATTGGTTGTAACTATCTTCAGAAGCTCCGGGTCTGAATCCAGCAGGCGCGGAACGAAGTTGCATCCGCGTTCCTCCAGATGCCTGAGCACCTTGACCTCCGTTTCGAACCTTTCCCTGGCCAAGGGCCCCCGAAAGGTTTTGTGCACCCGGCCATCGTAGCCGATCCTCACAATGGCTCGCTGGGTGTCTTTGACTTCATGCATTTGCGGATTCGAGAGTCGCGAACCACGTCAGTCGAAGCAAGGGGGGAAATGGACTGTGAGAGATCAAGAATGAGCAATTTGCCAAATACTTAACCCAAAAGTTGCCTCACGCAATCCTTGGCATGCAAGGTGCTTGGCTGCTTAACACTGGCGTTCCCGCCATCAATTGCTCTTCAAAGAGCGCATCCATTCACACAATTTCCTGAAACCGATCCATTATGGCGAAAATCAAATTGGAATACATCTGGCTCGACGGTTACACCCCGCTGGCCGGTTTGCGAAGCAAGACGAAGATCATCGACGGCAATGTCTCGTCTCTAAAGCTCGAGGATCTGCCCGTTTGGGGGTTTGACGGGAGCTCGACCCAGCAGGCCGAGGGCAAAAGTTCGGATTGCCAGCTGAAACCAGTGGCCATCTTTCCGGATGTCACGAGGAAAAATGCCTTTCTGGTGATGACCGAGGTGCTGCTTCCGAATGGAGAGCCGCATCCGAGCAACTCCCGCGCAACAATTCCGGATGATCCTGACACTTGGTTCGGTTTCGAACAGGAGTACTTTTTCTTCCAAAACGGGCGGCCGCTGGGTTTCCCCTCGGAAGGCTATCCGGCTCCTCAGGGAACCTACTACACGGGTGTGGGATACCGCAATGTTGGCAGCCTGGCACGCAAACTCGTTGAAGAGCACATTGATCTCTGTGTCGCAGCCGGCATCAATATCGAAGGCATCAATGCGGAGGTCGCCAAGGGTCAGTGGGAGTTCCAGATTTTTGGCAAGGGTTCGAAGAACGCGGCGGACCAGGTCTGGGTGGCCCGTTACATCCTGAGCCGTTTGTGTGAATGTCACGGCATCGACATTGAATGGAGCTGCAAACCGATCCGCGGTGAATGGGGGCGCATGCTCGACTGGAACGGATCGGGCATGCACTGCAATTTTTCAACGAAGTATATGCGCGAGATCGGCGGCAAGGCGTACTTCGAGAAACTCATGGCCGCGTTCGACAAGCACCGCGACGAGCACATCGCGGTTTATGGCCCCGACAACCACCTGCGCCTCACGGGACTGCATGAGACACAGTCGATCGACAAGTTCTCGTACGGACTGGCCGATCGGGGAGCTTCCATCCGTATTCCGCACAGTTTTGTAAACAATGGCTATCGGGGCTATCTGGAGGACCGCCGACCCAACTCCGCCGCCGATCCGTATCTTGTCGCCGGAAGGATCATTCGGACGATCCTGACAGTCCCCACGAGCTGAGTCCGTTTTTTTTTCGACTTCAGCGAGATCTGACTTCAGTCCCGGCGAAGGCAGGGACTGACACTGCAGACCGAGGGCAGACGCCCTCGGTTTTGTGTTGTTGGGATTCTTCGCCGCATGCGGCGATGCCCCGGGGGCCGGATTGCCGCGGCTCCTGGTCCTGGCAGGCAAAACCCAAGTGGGAAATCAACCGCTGTAGGAAAGCTCCTGCTCGCTCAGCTCCTGTGGCGAAATTGCGTCAGAATCCGCAATCAGCCGTATGGATTTCTCAACAATGTCCTCGATATGCCGCTCCATGGCATCGCGTGCGGCGCGCGCATCGCGCCGTGCGATGGCGTCATGGATTTCCTCGTGGCTCGCCAGCACCTTCCTGCGGTTTGAATCGGAGATTTCCTTTCCGGCCTGCTTTGGCATGCTCGGGCCGATCATGACGCGGTTGATCATGTTCAGTCTCAATATTTCAGCCTTCATCAGCGCATTGTGAGCAGCTGCCATGATGGCAATGTGAAAACGCACATCCTCGCGGAGCAGGTCACCGATGAATGGGGCCTCGTCGCTTGAAGAGAGGATGCTTGATGTAAGATTCCGCATCGCATCCAGCGCATATTGAATTTCCCGGAGATCAGATTGGCTGTGATTTACCGCGGCGAGTGCGGCCGCGTGCCCTTCCAGCGCAAGGCGCAACTCGCACAACTCCCGGAATTCCTTGCGGCCCATCTTGGTCACGTTGGCACCCAAGTGTGGCCGGATGACAACGAGACCATCGGCTTCCAACTGTCGAAGCGCATCGCGAACCGGAGTCCGGCTGACGCCAATCTCAGATGACAAATCCTTGGTCATCAACGGGCTGCCCGGAGGATATTCGCCGCTGAGTATCCGCTTCCGAATATGGTCGTATGCGAGGTCGGAGTTTACGCTCTTCACGCTTGCGATGATATGCCCGTGTATACCTTGCTTTCAACAAGATTTTCTGGTCGTGGCGCATCTGTTCTCAAAAGCCGTAGAAGCCCGCGGTTTGAGATTTGTCACGCATTGCAGCGTGCACGAAGATTTCAATGCTGCCCTGGTTGCGATGCGTATTCTCTCGATCGTTCTCTTGTTTGCTTCCCAGGCATTCGCCGCCACGGGGAGCGCGCCGGATTCTCTTGCCGGGCTTCGGTCCGGCCATCCCCGGCTGCTGTTCACAAATGAGCAGTTGAACGCCGCCGTCGCCGCCGCACGGATCGATCCTCTGCGTGCGAAGCTTCATGAGCGCATTCTCGCGCTTGCTGAAGATCAGATTGGCACACAGCCGGTCAGGCATGAGCTCATCGGTCCCCGGCTTCTGGACAAGTCTCGCACGGCGCTGGGGCGAATCCTCACGTGCGCGATGGCCTTTCGACTCAGCGGCGACATGCGCTATGCGCTTCGAGCGAAGAAGGAGTTGTTCGCCACGGCAGGCTTCCCCGATTGGAATCCGTCTCATTTTCTTGATGTGGCGGAAATGAGTCTGGCCTTCGCCATTGGCTACGACTGGCTTTATGAGCAGTTGCAGCCCGCGGAGCGTGAGCGGCTGAAGGCCGCGTTGATGAAACACAGCCTGTCGTTTGCGTCCGCCGCCTATGCAGGATTGAAGCCGACCGACAAGCGGCTCCGGTTCGTTACAGCGGTCAACAACTGGAATCAGGTCTGCAACGCCGGTCTCCTGGCTGCGGCATTGGCGATTGCCGATGAAGAGCCGGAGGTCGCACGACTCGTTGTGAATGGTGCGCTGCGTTCGCTTCCTGTCGCGATGAAGGCTTCCTACTGGCCCGACGGAGCCTATCCGGAAGGTCCCGCCTATTGGGATTACGGGACCGGCTACAATGTTGTCGCGATCGCAGTGCTCGAAAGCGCACTCGGGACGGACTTCGGGCTGAGTCGATCGCCAGGACTGGATCGAACCGCGCTTTATCGGCTCAATGTCGAGGGTCCGAGCGGGTACGCATTCAATTACGCCGACGGTCGTCCGGCGATCGGTGCCCAGCCTGAATTCACATGGCTGGGCCGGCGGTTCAACCTGCCCTCAGTCTTGCAGCATTGTCGCGATGCGCTGGAATCCGAGCTATCGAAGCCGACATCGATGAATCGCATGATGGCTATGCACGCGGTGTGGTTTCCGGCGCCCGTGGGCGCGCCTGTTCCGGAGCCGGCGCTTGACAGGTACTTTCGGGGCCCGGCCGAACTCGTGATGCTTCGCAGCGCCTGGAATGATCCGCGCGCCCTGTTTGTCGGATTCAAGGCGGGTCGGAATGATGTCAGCCACGCACATCTTGATCTGGGGTCATTCATCCTCGACGCCGATGGTGTGCGCTGGGCGCACGATCTCGGACCGGACAACTACAATCTGCCCGGATACTTCGGGGCTGAGCGATGGAGCTACTATCGGTTGAACAACCGCAGTCACAACACCCTTACGCCGGGAAATCATCTTCAGTCCGCCGTGGCTGTCGCGCCGGTAGTCGCCTTCAGTTCGCAGGTCACGAAAAGCTTCGCGATAACCGACCTCACTGGAGTCTACGCGGGAGTGGCGCAAAGCATCCGGCGGGGAGTGGCGCTTCTGGATCGCGCGCGGGTGCTCGTTCAGGATGAATTGAGCGCCGTGAAATTGGGAACGGTGCTCAAGTCGCGGGTCGTGACGGGAGCGCGGGTGACGCTTGAGGACGCGCGACATGCGACCTTGCGGCAGATGGATCGCATGCTTCGCGCGGAGATTCTCGCGCCCGAGGACGGTCGATTCCGCGTGGCGCCGGCCCGCCCGGACACTTCGAGGGAGAATGCCAACAAGGGATTGACCGCGCTGACGGCGGAGGCCACCGCCAATTCGCCCGACATGCGGATCGTGATCCTGCTCACACCCGTCGGGGAGCGCTGGCATAACTTCCCCGGACAGCCGGCCGTCACTCCTCTGGCCGATTGGTGAATGGAAAACTGACCATGGAAAGCACACATGCGGCCGTGCAATCGCCAGCGCAGCGTCCACCGGGGCGTCTGGTGTCGCTCGATGCATTTCGTGGAGCAATCATGATTTTTCTGCTTTCGGCGGGATTCGGTTTCCGCGAGGTGGCGCGCAAGCATCCGGATTCAGAATTCTGGCAGTTTCTCAGTTACAACACGGATCATGCAATATGGCTGGGGGGAGGTGCGTGGGACATGATCCAGCCCGCGTTCATGTTCATGGTTGGAGTGGCGATGCCTTTCAGCTACGGTAGGCGTCGCGAGGAAGGGCAGGGATTGGGACCGCAGTTTCGGCATGTGATGTGGCGCACGTTTGTTCTCCTTCTGATCGCCCTGCTGATCGTGACGAAGGCTGGCGAATCGCGGACGAACTTCATTTTCACGAACGTGCTCGCGCAGATTGCGCTCGGGTATCCGTTTCTGTTCCTCCTTTCGCGAACAAGCGAAAGGGCGCAGTGGATCACGATCGGCGTGCTTGCCGTCGGGACCTGGGCCGTTTTTGCCGCGCATCCGGCGCCCCCGGCGGATTTCGATTACGCGAGCGTCGGAGTGCGGCCTGCGATTGCGGGCGCAGTGACGCTTCCCGGATTCTTCTCGCACTGGAACATGGGGACCAATGGGGGAGCCGACTTTGACCGGTGGTTCCTGAATCTCTTTCCCCGGGACAAACCCTTTGAGTACAATCCAGGAGGCTACGTGACGCTCAATTTTGTGCCATCTCTGATCACAATGACCCTGGGACTGATGGCCGGCTCGCGACTGAGGGGAAATGCTGCGGCGGCTTCCAAACTGCGCTGGCTGCTGGCCGCCGCGCTTGCCTGCCTGCTCGCCGGACTTCTTGCCGGGGGAACCGTGTGCCCGATCGTGAAGCGCATCTGGACGCCATCCTGGGCACTGTACAGCGGCGGGATCGTGCTTCTGCTGCTTGCCGGATTCCACTATGTCATCGACATGCGCGGATGGAACCGCTGGTCGTATCCATTCGTGATTGTCGGAGTCAACGCCATAGCCGCGTATCTGATGGACATGTTCTTTCGCGAATGGGTGATGGAAAAACTGCGGTCGCACCTCGGCTTTGCAGTAAAAGGAGACTTTGCCATCATCTGGTTCCGGGTCCTCGCGCTGCTGGTCATGTGGGTGGTTTGCTGGTGGATGTACCGCAGGAAAATTTTTCTCAAAATCTGATCTCCATTCGATCATGAAAATCCCACGGATACTCCGCCCGGTCCTTGCCGTGATCGCTTCCGCCCTTGCAGCCGGAGCCGCCTCCGTCGAAATCGTTCGCGACCATTACGGCGTGCCTCACATCTTTGGAGCGACACTGGCCGACGCGCTCTACGGCCAGGGCTACTGTCACGCCCAGGACAATCTCCCACTTGTGCTGTCGGGAATTTGCGCGGCGCGCGGAGAGAGCTCGCTGAATGGTGAGGAGCGCCGGGGAAGCGCAGTGGAGTCGGATTTTTCAGTGAGGATTTTCCATCTCAGCGAAATTGCGCTGCGGAACTATGAGTCGCTCCCGTCGCAGGATCGGCGCCTGCTTGATGCCTATGCGCTCGGCGTCGAGAAGTTTCTTGCCGATCATCCCGCCAAGCGCCCGGCCTGGCTCGGAAGGATCAGTGGAGCGGACATCATTGCCGTGACGAAACTCCGTCAGATGCAGCAATCGCTTGAGTGGCGAAGGACGATTTGTCCGGCAAGGCGGCGGGGCGCCGCGAGCGTGAGCTGGCCATGGCGCTGGACCTAAACGGTGCTTCGAACATGTGGGCGCTGCGGCCGGAACGCACGAGCGACGGATCCACCCGCCTGATGTCGGATCCGCATCTTCCGTGGGATGGAGCGACAAAGTGGCATGAGTCACACCTGGTCGCGGGGGACCGCTGGATCTACGGAGCGGTTTTCCCGGGCAGCCCCGGCGTGGGAATCGGGTTTACGGCAAATGTGGCCTGGGGCTTCACCAACAATGGGGCGGATATCGCCGATGTCTTCCGCCTGAAAATCAACCCAAAGAACCGCAACCAGTACCTCTATGAAGGGGCCTGGCGCGAATTGAGAAGTGAAACGCATGTTGTTGAAGCGCGAGAAGCGGGCGGCGCTGTCCGACGCCTGGAGCGGGTGGTGCGCTACAGCCATCAGGGCCCGATCATGCAGGAGAATGGAAAAGGGAATGAGGCCTTTGCCGTGCGCCTCGCTGCATTTGACGCGCAATCGGAGACTCTTGACTGGGTTGGAAAGCTTGAAGCCGGATCGCTTGCGGAATTTGAGGCCTCGATGGATCGCTCGCATGGCTACAAGTGGAACTGCATTGCGGCCGACAATGCGGGAAACATCGGTTACTACTACATTTGCGCGGCCCGGGAACGCGATGAGTCGCTGGCATGGAATGCACCCGTGGACGGTTCCTCTGCAAAGACGGAGTGGGGCCGGCAGCTCACCTGGCGCGATCTCCCGCACATCGTCAATCCCCGCGCCGGCTATCTTGTGAACTGCAACAACAACGCGTTCACAGTCACCCGGGACGGTGAACTCAAGCCGGGTCGGTATCCGCGGAGCTACGGCAGCCAGGGCACGACGCTGGGCAGGGACACGCGTGCGTATCGCGCCATTGAACTCATTGAGGCAAGGCCGAAGCACGATGACGCGGACATCTCCGCAATCACTTTCGACGTCAAAACCCTCACCGCCGGACCTCTGGTGAAACAGATCCTCGATGCAGCCAAGACCGCGGGTTCAGGCGAAGGCGGTGAGTCCGCGAGGCGTTCGGCCGCGCTGGAATTGCTGCGAACCTGGGATGGATTTGCCACGATTGAGAATCAGGCGCTTCCCATTCTGGCGGGTTATCTGCAGGCGGCGGAGGAGAAGGAGATACCGCTCCGGCAGTTGGAGCGAAAATCACCCAGGGAAGTGATCGCGCTTCTTGACGAGGGCCTGAAGCTCCTCGGAAAACGCTGGGGCGATGGGCCGGTCACCTGGGGGCAGCTGCATGTGATTCGACGCGGGGATCTTGAAATTCCGGTCCCGGGCGCCGGCTCCGAGCGGGGCAGGGATCCTTTTTCAACGCTTTTCATGGTGGGGGCGAAGACATCCCACAATGGCCAGTACTACGCGGACAGCGGTTCGTCCTGGCTGCAGTCAATTGCGTACAAGAGTGGGGAGGTGGCCGCTGAAACGGTTCTTCCCTTCGGAAACAGCAATGATCCGGCATCGCGGCACTACAACGACCAGTCAGCGCTTTTCGCTGCGCGGAGAATGAAGACCGCTTTGCTGACGCGATCCGCTGTGGAGGCGGACGCCGAGTCGCGCTTCACGCTCGAGAGTCCGTTCGAATGATTTCGCTCATCGGATCCTGGCGTCCGGAAGCTCCTGCTTGATGCCTTCGTCGACGGGCATCTTGTCCGTCGCTTCGCTGAGACCTGTTTCCAGCATGCGGTCCCGCAGGAGCGTCCGAAGTTCGGCAATCACCGGAGCATATTTTGGATTGGCGATGAGATTGTGGCGCTCCTCGGGATCGAACTCGACGTTGTAAAGCTCGGACATGTGGCGGTCGGGTTTTCCGTCGCCGTGGGGATAGTGGATGTATTTCCAACTGTCAGTGCGCACGCCGCGCACATTCGGAGTGTAGGGAAACTGCTTCTCGTAGTTGTAATAGTAGAACCATGAGGTGCGCCAGGCTGGGTCGCCGTGTTGGATCAGACCGGCCCAAGACCTTCCCTGTACGCGGGGGAGAGGTGGGACGCCGCACAGTTCCAGCAGGCTCGGCGCGATGTCGATGGTCAGAACCTGCTGGGGAACCACCTTCGGACGGTTCGGCGGGGTGAGGCCGGGGTATCTCACAAGCAGCGGAATGCGAATGCTTGGCTCATGCATCGTGCGCTTGTCCACCATGCCATCCTCGCCATTTAGCAGCCCGTTGTCGCCCATGAAGACAATGATGGTGTTGTCGAGTTCGCCCTGCTGCTGGAGGAATGAGTAGAGCCGTCCAACGCTGTCATCGACTGAACGCAGGGTTCCCCAATAGGCGTGAGTCATAGCCTCGAAGTCCTTCACCGCTTCCGGCCGGTCATCGGGAAACTTCTTTCGCCAGTCAAAGAGGGGGCCATAGATGCCGTGCCAGGTGTACAGCCGCTCCCGAATCCAGGCCGGCTTGTCATCGAGCATGAACGCGGTTTCGGGATAGTAGACCCTCACGCCCGAGAAGGTGTTTTCATATTTGGGCTCATCGATGTAGAAGCTGTGCGCCGCCTTGTGTCCGATCATGAGGCACCAGGGCTGGTCGCCGCGGGGGCGCTTGAGCCAGTCGAGCGCGAGGTCGGTGACGATGTGGGTGTAGTAGCCCTTCTCAACTTCCCTGCGCTCTCCGTTGAAGCAGAATTCCGTGTCGTAATACTTCCCCTGGCCCTTGTGCGTCACAAACCAGTTGAAGCCGGGCCGCGGCATGTCGTTGTCCTCACCCATGTGCCACTTGCCAATATAGGCTGTGTCATAACCAGCTGATTGCAGAGCCATGGGGAAACTCTTCAGGCTGGTCGGGTACTCCGTGAAGTTGTTGGTGACACCATGTGTGTGAGCGTAGACGCCGCTCAGGATGCTTGCGCGACTGGGGGAGCAGAGCGACGTGGTGCAAAAGGCATTCTTGAAATACACGCCCTCGCGACCGATGCGATCCATGTTCGGCGTTTGCAGGTGCTTGTTTCCAGCGATGCTCATCGCATCCCATCGCTGATCGTCGGTCAGAATGAAGAGAATGTTGGGATGCCTGGCGTGCGTCATTCGAACGCCGAGAACGAGAAGCAGCAGGCAGGCGGGCAGATGGCTTAGTGTGACTCCGAGTTTCATGGGATATGTTTGTGATTGTTGAAGCGGCTGCGCGTTTCAGCCATTCCACGCCTGGTGGCATTCGGACGGACGGCTGTCCGCTTATTCCGGCGTGGCGTGGCTCAATGCGTTCGCCGGGATCGGCTGCATGCTGAATTCGGGACCGCTCCATCGAACGTCCAGCGATGGCTTGGCTCCGGTCCTCGTCCGGTAGGCGAGATGGATGGGGTGAAGGCCCGCCTTCAGCCGGATCGTCGCTGTTCGAACGGCCCCGCCCGCATAGCCAAAATCGGCGTCGATGACTGTGGCGTCGTGCAGGCGCATGACTGCGCCCGTGTCGGTGCTCAGCGTGAAGGTGTATTCACCATCCGTCGGCACCTGGATGTATCCGGTCAGGAGGAGACCCGCGTCCTTCGCGATCGATTGCCTTTCGAGTCCCAGGCTCCGCTGCACACCGGTCTTGCGGCTCTGCATGCCGTCAAAGGCCGGCACCCAGGGGAAGTTGCCCTCAAAGTAGCCTCGCGAAAGCCCCGGTTTGACGGGGGAGGCCGGCGTGGTCGCCGGCACCAGTTCGTTGTCATAGGGGCGCGACGCGGTTTTCTCCGGGCGCCGGGACTGCAGCGCGAGCGCCTTGAACTCGCGCTGGCGGGCCGCGAATGCCGGATCCATCGCGAGATTGCGGGCCTGCTTTGGATCCGTGACGACATTGTAGATCTCAAAGTCGTCATCGGCACTCTTGATGTCATAGCGTACGGCGGCGTAGTCACCGACACGGAGCACCTGCATCTGTCCGCGTTTCCTGCCGCGGTGGCCGGGCTCGAATTCGGGGAAATCCGGCGTGCGGGTTGCATTCTCGTACTCGATATAGATGCCGCTCCGATCACGGAGCCTGCCCTGACCGGTCAGCAGAGGCACGAGGGAGATGCCATCCGCGCGGGCTGGAGCAGGCAGTCCGGCAAGATCGGCAAACGTCGGGAGCCAGTCGTACGTAGCGGATGGAGTTGCGAGAACCTGGCCGGGCTTGATGCCGGACGGCCAGCGCACGATGGCGGGTGTGCGCGTGCCCCCTTCCCAGCAGTCGCGCTTGATGCCGTCGAAGGGGCCGTAGCCATCGAAGAACTGCGGGCTGTAGTCCTCGGGCAGATACGATTCGACTGAGGGGCCGTTGTCGGAGCAGAAGACGACGAGGGTGTTGTCGTCGATGCTGAGATCCTTCAGAAGCTGGAACAGGTCGCCGATGGCGGCATCGATTCGGCTCACGCAGGTTGCGTACCGGCGATAGACGTCCGGCCAGGCCTTTTCAGGTGTGGACGGGTTGTTGTCGTCATCGTAGGTGGCGGAGGCGTAGTTCGGGTCCATCCAGGAGTCGGGCACGCCCGAGGCCGTGGTGATGGCATGCCCAGGCGTGCCGAGCCACTGCACGCCTCCCTTGATGCCGCCGCCGGCTGGATAGGGCTGCGCGGGGAGTTCGAGGACCGCGTGCGGGGTGTCGTAGGCGAGATACAGGAAAAACGGCTTCGCCGGATTCGCTGCGTTCTGTTCGGTGATCCACTTCTTGGCACGTGCCGTCCACAAATCCGTGGTGTAGCATTTGTCGAGGGGAGCTGTGGCATCAGTCCGGTTCTCCCAAACAAAGATTGGCCCGCGTTCCCTGGCCTTTTCCTTGAAGTACAGCATTTCCTTTGGGTAGTGCTCGTGGCCGTCGATGTGTCGGATGTAGCCGTAGTAGTAGTCAAACCCGCGATTGAGCGGGTGCGCGGGCCAGTTGGGGGGAGGTGCGTCGTTGGCTCCCTGGAGCCCCCACTTGCCGATCGCAGCAGTCGAATAGCCAGCCGCTTGAAGCACCGTCGCAAGCGTGTGATTTTCGTCGATGGCCTCGTCGAACTGGTTGTTCCGCACGTTTGCATGGCCCTGCGTCACACCTTGGAGGAGGGATGATCGCGAGGAGACGCACACCGGCGCGGCAACGTAGTGGTGTGTGAAACGCGCGCCATCCGCCGCCATGCGATCGAGCGCGGGCGTCGTGAACCAGGGGCGGGCGCGATCGCCTGACTCTCTGCGCTGGTTCTGATTGAAAACGCCGACGTCGCCGTAGCCGAGGTCGTCAACGAGAATGAATACTATGTTCGGTTTCGGTGCGGCAAACGCGACGAAACCAGCCGCCATCGACAGGGCGGCAGTGAGCACGGGTTTCAGATTCATGGCATGGGAATGGAAGACTGAGCGGCTGGTCACTGCAATTTCGTTTGCGGGAATTTCAGCGCGCCTGGCGAAGCAGCAGCGCGGCGTCCGCCGAGGCAAGCGTTACGGATTCAACTGGCTGGCGGGTGATGGCGTCCACATAGCCTTGCGGGACTCTCACTGCAGGCGCGGTGGCCGAGGAGGGGTTGACGATGACGAGGCCGTGTTCGAATTCCCGCGAGTAGCAGGGGGAATCGGCGAGCTTCAGCGCGGTGATGTTGTTGGGCTGGATGGGATCTCCGATCGGAGCGAAGAGCATTGCGGGCCATGCAATCGCTCCCCGGTCCGTTTCAAGCAGGGGCAGCCCAAAGGAGGTTGAACGTGCAGCGGTGACTGTGAGCAGGTAGGAGCCGTAGGAAAAACGCAGCAACTGCTCGTAGTCCGGCTGCGCGGCGTTCAGGAATGCGGCGAGATATCCGGCCGGACCGGCCATGCAGATGCCGCTGAGTCCCGAGCTCGCTGCATCGGCGTGATTGATAAGATTCGTCTCCCACTTCTCCCCGGTGATCGGAACAAAGGCGGCTTTGACAGCGATGCCATTGGATTTGGCCCGTTTGGCTTCAACGCGGATGTAGGAGTCCTCAAAGCAATAGCCGTCGAGCAGATCATGCTGAGTGGCGTTGTTGAACAGCGTCTTGACGCCGATGGCATAGGTGCCGCTCGCCGAGTTTGCATAGAGCACGGGCTGTCTGCCGGTCGAGGCGAGCACGATCCTCCGGATGTTGCGCACATACGTTCCGATAGCAGCGAGGTACGATTCAATGCTGTAGACTCGTTTCGTCCCGAAGTCCCAGAAATACGCGACTGGCCGTCCAAGCGCGTCGCAGAGATTGTACGGGCGGGGCTGAAAGGTGTCGAACCAGGCTCCGTCGTAGCCCGCCTTCATCATGCGAATGACGAGATCCGCCTTGAATTGCGCGGCGGACAACTGCCCGGGATTCACCGCATAACGCAGGTAGTCGGGCCCGTCCGGCCAGCTGTTGGTGTGCCGGGCGTGGTCAAGCTGCTTCCGATTGCCAAGATAAACGGGGGTGAGCACCGGAACACCCTTTTGATGCGGCATCGCCTTGGTTCCCGCGAAACCTCTTTCGACGGTGATTCGGCGCGATGATGCGTCCACGGCGGTCACTTTCACGAATTCGTCGTCGAGCCGGATCCAGAAGCAGAACCTTGTCGGATCCTTTGCATCGGAGACACTGGCGGTGGACGCCTTGATCGCGAGTTCCCTGCCGAGCAGATTGTCGACCAAAAATTCGGTTGCGCTTTCATCGATGGCCGTCGCGAGATTCGCCACGGGCGTCATGGCTATGCCGTCACGATGGTGCCGTTCGAGGCGGGGAACATCGTCTCCGTTGGTCGTGAAGCCTCCCATGTAGACAATCACGGGCGGTGTTGTCATGCCTGCGTCATTGCGGGCCTTGAGTGTCGCCCGCAGGTTGGGTGAATCAGTCGAGTA
Organism: Opitutaceae bacterium; assembly: GCA_015075305.1. Lineage (NCBI taxonomy): Bacteria > Pseudomonadati > Verrucomicrobiota > Opitutia > Opitutales > Opitutaceae > Opitutaceae bacterium. The sequence goes on from JABTUS010000004.1 coordinate 280,260, forward strand.
GAGCAGGCGGGTGGCCGCTGCCGCGTCGGCGAGTCGCGTGAGTTCGGGATTGGATGGAGAAGTGCTCGCGGGCACGCCCTGGACGATGCCGCTCAAGGCGTAGGTTGGTGCGGTTGCCGCTCCGGCCATGCTGCTGGCGAGGATGAAGGCGGCGGAGAAAAGCGGGGAGGTCTTCATGGCATGCTGGAGTTTGAACTGCGCGGACGTCATTCCGGTGACTTTGCTTCAGCTACTTCCTGAGATGCCCATTGAGCCACGTGAGAAGTGCATTCTTGTAAGGGAGGCCGAGCTTGTCCCAGGACGCCATGCCGTGTCCGCCGTCGGGGATGGTGATCAGATCACAGGAGTCGCCGGCCTCGCGGAGTGCGGCCTGAAACTTGACCGATTGATCGTAGGCGACGAGTTTGTCGGCCGTACCGTGGATGAGAAGGAAGGGAGGCAGGCCGGCGCGGACATGAAGCAGGGGTGAGGCTTCGCCAAGGAGCGCCCGCGACTCGGGGTTCATCTTGGTGATTCCAAAATAGGAGGCGATGGCGGCGGCCACCGCCTGGGTCTCGTCCATCAGAAGGTTTGTCGGTGCGTAAAAGGGCACAACGGCGGCGACCTCGCAGCCTGGAGTTCGACGGGTCGCCACCAGAGCGACCAAATGGCCGCCTGCGGACTCGCCGATCAATGCGACTCGACCGGCATCCAGGCGATATTCGCCCGCGTGTTCCTTCACCCAGCGAATGGCCGTTTCCAGATCCTCGACGCTTCCCGGGTAGCGATGCTCCGGGGCGAGGCGATAGTTGATGGACACCCAGGCATAGCCCGCACTTGCGAGCGGTTCGAACAGCGGTGCCACGAGCCGTGCCTTGTCGCCCTTGCTCCAACCTCCGCCGTGCACGAGGAGCGCGACGGGGAACGGGCCGGCACCGGCGGGCACGGCGATGTCGCACTTCAGCGTGACGCCCGCCGCGCTGCCGTAAGTGACATCAGTCTGGCGGATCGCCGGGGACGCGGAGGGGAGCGGGCCCTTGACATGACTGATGAGGAATTTCCTGAGGGCGTCGGTGGTGTCTCCCGAGTATTTCGGCTCAGCCTGGACAAGCAGCAAGGTCGCGGAAACGCCCTCTTCGGCGCACCGTTTCGCGATCGCCCGGGAATGGTCGGGATGGTGGACGTAGTGCTGACGATCATTGGCGGGGCCGTCGGGCATGCTGTTGATGAGGAGAACAGGAGGATCGTCCGGTGTGATGAGCCCGAGCATGTCGACGTCGGCCAGAACCGCCTTTCCGGCCGCGGACTTCAGCTCCGCCTCCGACTTGAAGTGGTAGAAGTCGGTTGTCTCAGTCCGGGGAATCCATTCGCCCCTGGGCTTGCCAAGAAACTCCTCCCATTTTGTGACGTCATAAGTGGCCTGTGTGTTGTTTGCGCCGGCAGCGATGATGCGGGAGGATTCGCGCAGCACGGGATCGGGATTCTTCGGATCGGCGAGATCGGGATGAAAGGCGAGCCAGAGGGAGGTGCCGGCGCCGGCGGATCCGCCGAAGGACGCTATGCGGGCGGGATCCACGTTGTATTTGCCGGCGTTTGCCCGGATGAATTGAATGGACCGCGCGCAGTCGCGCAGGATGTCCTGAATGGGCGCGCTGGCCCGGAAGCGATAGTTGATCGCCATGAAGGAGACGCCGGCATCCAGGCAGGCCTGAATGATCGCGGGGTTGGCGCCGTCCTTGCTGCCATTGACGAATCCGCCCCCATGGATGAACACGACAAGAGGCGTGGGCTGACCCGACTTGGCTGCCCAGAAGTCAAACACGTTTCGCTCGTAGGGCCCGTAGGCGACATTCCTGTAGGTGGGCGCGGGTTTCTTCGAGGAAACGGTCTCATTGTCCTTGGCCGCCCCTTCACTGTTGGAGGCCTTCGTGCGCCTGGCGCGGAGCACACGGCGATACGCGGAGGCCTCCTCCACCGTGAGACGGCCATCCTTGTTGGCATCCGCGTCGGGGTATCGTTTGAGGAGCTGGGCCAGTTGGTCGTCAGACTGCGCCAGTGCGGCAGTCGAAAAGGCGACGATTGAGAATCCGAAAAGGACTCGACGGAGGTGATTCATGTTCATGTGGGACTGATGTGAAAAGTTGTTTTGAAAAGCGCGCGAAGGGATGCCGCCGCCAAGCTAGTTTCCAGGCGCCCGCGGCGGTTTCACCAATGCGCCTGAGTCGACGCGTCGATAGACGCCGTCAAGAGGCGCCCCGCTTTCCTTCAAGGCTTCGAGGAGTTCAAGCTTTGTGGATGCGAGTGCACCTTCTCCAGCGAGATTGGTGAACTCACCCGGATCGGCGTTCAGGTCGTAGAGTTCTTCAAATCCGTCAAAGTAGCGGATGTAGTGCCACCGTTCGTTCGTGACGGAATGCCCGCTCTGCAGGCCCATCGACTGCGTGGTGATGGCGGGCGTGCGGCGTGGCTGGGTCGGATTCATGAGTTGTGGATCGAGGCTTGTTCCCTCGCACTGGTCCGGGATCGGAAGGCCGGCGAGTTCGCAGAGTGTCGGATAGAGGTCGATGAGACTGGCGGGCGCGGGGACGCTGGCTCCATGGTTCCTTCCGTCAGGCAGTGCAATGATGAGCGGCACATGCGTCGAACGGTTCCAGAGGGTGAATTTTTCCCAGTTCTGCTTCTCTCCAAGATGCATGCCGTGGTCGCCCCAGAGGACGATGATGGTGCTGTCCGCCAGCGGACTCGTGCTCAATCCGTCGAGGAGGCGCCCGATTTGTGCGTCGGCGAAGGTGATGCTCGCCTGATATCCCTGGATAAGGCGCTCCCACATCTGAAACTTTTCCTCGTTGGCGAGCACCCACTGGTGCCATGAAACGCGGTTGTGGCCATGGGTGTCGGCGAGATCGTCCTCTCGAACCTCGGGGCGCTGAACGTCACCGAGAGGATAGAGGTCAAAGTAGGCCTGTGGCACCTCCCACGGAATGTGCGGGCGGAAGAGGCCGACGGCCAGGAAGAGCGGCTTGTCCTGGGGCGATGCGAGTTGCTTGAGGGCCCAGTCGACGACCTGATAGTCGGACATCCTTTCATCGGGCACTTTCAATGGATGAGCGCCAAAAACCTGTCCCCGTCGGCCGGTGTCGCCGCCAATGGGCCGCTTGCCGATGATGCCGGCTTCTCTGTCGTCGACCAGGTCGGCCGGGCGCGGTTGAAAAGGAATCTGATCGCTGGCGCTCGGGAAGTAGTCATCCCAGTCGCCTGGCTCGTTTTCGCTTCCGTCCACCCATTGCAGGCCGTGGAATATTTTTCCGGTGCCGATGGCGCGGTAGCCGTGGTTGCGAAAGTGCTGGGATAGGACGACTGCATTTTCGAGGGCGCCTGTTCCGCTGTCAGGACCCGCCCGCCAGCTCGGCGTTGTCCTCCCATAGACATTGTGGTCGATGCCGGAAGTCGATGGACGCACGCCCGTCATGACTGCGACGCGCGAGGGATGACAGGACGGGGATGCGCAGTGGGCGTTGGTGAAGGTGATGCCCCTGGCCCGCAATCGGTCGAGGTTTGGAGTCCGGACTTGCGGCCGTCCACCGACGGCCCAGTCATTCATGTCGTCAACGGCTATGAAAAGAATGTTGGGTCTCCTGGCGGAGAGCGCGGCTGCTTGGTTTGACCCGGCGGGGGAGGCCCCGAGCAGCGAAAGCGGAAGCAGCGCCGCAAGAAGCGGAGGTATGGCGCGCATGGAACTATCTTGTCGTCTCGGAGCGCTGTTTTCGGCGCTCGGCACGGCGCTCCAGCACAGGCTGCCCGTTCATGGGAGGCTTGTCGGTTTTTGGAAGCCATCCGGCCAGGCTGGTTTTCACCGAGGCATGTTTGGGGTCACCGGCGAGATTGTTCCATTCATGGGGATCTGCGTTTTCATCGTAGAGCTCCTCATCACCATTCGCGTACCGAATGTAGCGCCAATTTTCGGTTCGTATGGCGTGATTCTTGTAGCCGTAGGTTGTGAGCGCCGGATGGTTCCATTCCCGGGACGGATCCTTGAGCAGGGGTTGAATGCTGACGCCTTCCAGGTACGCGGGCTTGGGCAGTCCGGCGAGATCGCAAAGGGTGGGGAAAAAACTCAGGAAATCGACCGTGCGCTCGCAGTTGACTCCGGCGGGCGCCACCTGCGGTGCAACCCAGATCAGCGGAGCGCGTGCGGCCTCCTCCCACACCGTGGACTTGCCGAACCGTTCCTTTTCACCGACGTGCCAGCCATGGTCGCCGAGGAAAACGACGACGGTGTTGCCTGAGTTGGGTCCCTTGTCCAGCGCATCGATCACGATGCCCAGTTGAGCGTCCATGTAGGCAATCGATGCGAGGTAGGCCTGCACCACCTGCTTCCAGGCATTTTCGCCGCCCTGCTTCATCACCAGTTCCCATCGTGAATTGTGGGCGAAACGCATTGCGGCGGGAGGAAGGTCCTTCGTGTCGTCAGCGATGTGAGGGGGAAGCTGGATCGTCTCCAGCGGAAACAGGTCGAAATACTTTTTCGGAACGATCCAGGGCAGGTGCGGCTTGTGAAAGCCCACGGACAGAAAGAACGGCCGATCGTGCCTTCTTGCCAGTTGAGCGGCTCCCCATTCGGCGATTTTGTAGTCCTCAGTTTCGCTGTCCGGAATGGATGGCTGCCCGATCTCGAATTCGCCGATGCGCCTGTTTCCAGGAAGCACGTCGGTCTCCATGGCGGCCTTGCCGCTTGTTGGCCGCCGATTGCGCCCGCGCCGCCCGTCTCCGTCGTCGCCGTCATCGTCGTCGCCGAGCTGGCGTCCGAAGCCCACCACGTATTCGTCCCAGTGTGTGCCCTCCGTGTGTGCGCCCGGCCCGCCCTTGTGGTAGAGCTTGCCGACGCCGAGTGTCTCGTAGCCGTTGCTCCGCAGGTAGCCATTGATGCATTCGGCCTCGTTGATGTAGTTGGACCAGGGCATGTAGGCGTTTCCATAAACGCCTATCGTCGCCGTGCGCCTGCCGGACATGAAAGCCGAGCGCGAGGCATTGCACACGGATGAAGCGCAGTAGGCGTGCGTGAAATTCACGCCGCGTTTCGCCAGACGGTCGATGTTGGGCGTCTGAGTCTGCGGGTTTCTATGAAGGGTCCCGACCCAATGGTTCAAGTCATCAGAGACGATGAAGAGAATGTTGGGCTTGCTGGACGCCGCCGCCGCCAGTGCGGCGGAAATAATGAGGAAGGACAGGCAGCCGGAGATCTGGCGCGAGGTCATGGGAAAAGCGGAGGGGGCAGAGCGATCGGGAACGTGGGCTGGGAGACGGTAACGCTGCGAGCTGTCTGGCAACATGGACAAAGCCGGACAATGGCTGGATTTTGTGCACATCCAGCCGTGGTCACTTCGCATAGACGCCGCACGCCCGGTCTGGTTACCGATGGTGGCTTGAATTCCTGATCGCTGCGGAAATCACGGCTCACCACATGCAAGTGTGACAGCGGATGATTTTGGTGCTGCCGGACCACATTGAGGCCGCAGCTCGTGGAAAAGTCCAGTTTCCCGACCGGTTTGTCCATGGTTCGATGATGCCCTATCCCATAGCCTTCATCTCCGGTGCGCACGTTCAGACGTGCGATCAAAGTGCGCGCCGACCGACGACAGATTGAAATTTCACCATGAACCCACGGATCATCGCATCTCGAATAATGCGTTGATCATCCCCGCTTGCTGCGTTAAACAGTCAGTCCACCATGAACCCAAAGATACCCAATATCCCCAGTGCAGGCCGTCGTTGCTTGTTTGCCCTGCTCGCGTTGCTTGCAACCGGCCAGCTGTCGGCGCAAGTCCCGGTTCCGGCGGGAACGAATGGTTCCGAGCTGGATCGCAAACCGCCCCCCGTTGTCACATCCGACGCCGTGGATGATGACGTGGTCGAGCTCTCGCCCTTCACGGTGACGAGTGCGGGTGACCGCGGCTACCAGGTCCAGAGCTCCCTCGGCGGCAGTCGTGTCAGGGCGAGCCTGAAGGACATTGCGTCGCCGACGACCGCGTTCACCTCGCAGTTTTTCGAGGACACCGCTATCACCAATGTGGATGACCTGATGCAGTACATGCTGAGCACGGAGTATGACTACGGCGAGGATTCGGGAGGACAGAACCGCTTGAACAGCCTGAACCGGAGCACGCGCATGCGCGGGCTCAAGGGCGGCTCCTACTCGGTGAATTTTTTCCGATCGGATGTGCGGTTCGACACTTTCAGCATAGATCGCGTTGACCAGGCGCGCGGCCCCAATTCTGTCCTTTTTGGAGTGGGTGAGCCGGGAGGCATCACGAATGTCTCGACCAAGCGCGCGATGCTGAACGGTCGAAAAGGCTATGTTTCGCTCCAGGGGAAATCGCACGACGGACTTCGGGCGGAGATCGACTTCAACGAGGCGGTGATCGAAGGCAAACTCGCGTTTCGCGTGGCCGCGATGGACACCCGCGCCGACACCTGGAGGAACTTTGAGTTCAATGATGAGACCCGGTACTACGCGACGGGCAAGTGGCGGATCACTCCGAAGGCGGAGGTGAATCTGGAGTTTGAAAAGGGAGACATCAGCAAGCAGACGAAGCGCACGGTCATTGGCTACGACGCCTACACGAACTGGGTCGCGGCGGGGCGCAACCTCGGGACCGCGGCCAATGCGGCCCAGCAGATCCAGCGCATCGTCGCGGCGAATCGCGCATGGATTTCCTATGACACCGCGGCTGGCAGCATTGAGAACTGGGTCACGCGGTTTTCATCGCAGCTTCGCCAGTCCGTCGACGGAGAACCCCTTCCGATCACCGATTTTGGAGTGCTTCCGAAGGAAACGACGTTCACCGGGCCCGGCTACGACCAGAACACGTCCTATGTTCGTTCCTCCGCGTTCCTGACCTACGCGATCACAAGGGACTGGAGCGTTGAACTCGCCGCGATGCGCCTCGACAGGCACAATATCATTTTTGACGCGCAGGGTGCGCCGAACCACTACCTGAAGGTGGATGTGAATCCGCTGCTTCCCAGCGGGAAACCGAACCCGAACGCAGGAAAAACCTACCTTGAGTCCGTAACGCAGTTCAACGACGTCGACAATCGCAACGACTCCCTCCGTTTGCAGACCAGCTACCGCCTGGACCTGGGACGGTTTGGCAAGCACACGCTTGCCGGCGTGCATGAACGCACCTGGGGAACGGATACGCAGAATATTGCACGTGAGTTCGTCGTGTCCGCCAACGCCCCCTTCAAGACTAGACCGGAGGATGCGCGAAACTCCTTTTACCGCCGCACCTATGTCGACATCTCCGGTCCCTCCGACAAAGTCGTGATGAGCGATTTCTGGCAGTATCCGGTCAACAACCTCAACGGCTACACAACAGCGTTCCTGCCGTTCAATCAGAACAGCCAGTTGAACCGCAACGAGGGTTCGACCACGATTGGGATGATCCAGAGCTCCTTCTGGAAGGATCGAATCAAGACAGTTGTGGGAGGCAGCTACGATCAGCGGCGCGATTTTCTTGGCGGACAGGTGCGGGCTCCGCTTCAGAATTTCACTGAAGGAGTGATTGCGCCCGTTCGCAGCCACACTCCGTTCAAGTCGCATGCCAACAGCATTTCGTTCAGCGGAGTTTTTCAGGCCACCGACTGGCTGGGCCTCACCTACAGCCAGGCGGAGAACAGCGCGCTGCCGAACTTTACGGGACGCCTTCGCTCGCCCGACGGCACGGATCCGTACGCCAGGCCGCCCACGCCGCGCGGAAAGTCGAAGGACTATGGCATCAAGCTCGATCTCTTCGATCACAGGCTGTTTCTCACCGTCCTGCGTTTCGACACCTCGGACGTGAACGACTTCGACTTTTCTCCGACACTCACATCCCAGATCAATCCGATCTGGACGACGCTGGAGACCGCCGGCGTGCCAGTCCCCGCGGGCTACACGTATGAGCAGATTATCAGCAGTGTTGGCGGCACTCCCACGATCCTCGATACCTCGACGGGTGCGACGTTCTCCGGAAAATCCCAGGGCTATGAAGTTGAATTGACAGCCAATCCCACCCCCAACTGGCGCATCTTTGCGAACTACAGCCATGAGACGACCGTGAAGACGAACATTGGTCCGGAGCTGCGCGCCTATGTTGCCTTGTGGCGGCCGCTCTGGCTGCAGAACGGATCTTTGCCGCTTTCAAGCGGACTCGGCACGGTGGCGAGTCAGGTGACCGCGGTCGACAACGGGCTTCTGGCAAATTACATTCTTGCGGACGGCAAGGAGCCCTACGGTCAGATGAAGGACAAGATGACCGCCCGGACGACCTATGATTTTGCGCAGGGTCCGCTCAAGGGCTATTCGATCGGCGGGGGAGTGCGTTATCAATCGGCCCCCGTCGTGGGCTTTTTTTCAACCCAGGATTCCACCGGCAATCGCGTGAACCAGGTCTACAAGGGCGCTGAGCAGATTTTTGTGGATCTGAATGCCGGGTACCGTCGCAAGATCAATCTCGGAGGGCGATCGATCCTGTGGAGCCTTCAGTTGAACGTGAACAATGTGTTCAACAATGACGCCTATCAACGCCTGCGGGTGTCAGTGGCGAATGAGGTGCTGCTCTACCGGTTCAATCCGCCGATCGAATGGATCCTGACGAGCAAGTTTGCATTCTGAGGAGTTGTTGGTCCCGCGCTGACGCACGATCCGCCGCAGGCACCCGTCTCGCTATTCGTCATTCATGCACCTGCCGCTTGCCCTAGCCTCCTTCCTCCTTGTGACGGCGGCGGTGGCGCTCGTTTCCTGGTGGCGAACGCGTGGTCTCGACAACAAGGAGGCAAAGACCTACTTCCTTGCGGGCAGGCGCCTCCCGTGGATCCAGGTCGCCGGTGCTCTGCTGCTCACGAATCTTTCCACCGAGCAGTTGATCGGCCTGAATGGCGCCGCGTCCATCCATGGCGCCGTCGTGATGGCCTGGGAGGTTGTGCCGGTCTTTGCCTTGATCGCCATGGCGTGGTATTTCCTGCCGCAATACTGGTCGGGCAACATCACGACGGTCCCGCAGTTCCTCGAGCAGCGCTTCGACGCGACTGCGCGGCGCGTCATGGGTATCGTCTTCATCATGGCGATCGTCCTGAACATCCTGCCGTTTGTGCTCTTTTCGGGCGGACTGGCGATGAGCACGATCTTCCATGTTCATGAACACCTCGGCATATCCCAGGAGGCGTCATTCAAGGTGATGGCCTGGGCGATCGGAATCATCGGTACGTGTTATGTGGTGTTCGGCGGAATGAAGGCGGTGGCGCTTTCCGACACGCTGTATGGCGCAGGACTGCTTGTGTGCGGCCTGCTCATTCCGATCCTCGCCGTCTACAAGCTCGGCGACGGTCAATTTCTCGACGGACTCCAGCGTGTGATCGAGCACCAGCCTGCGAAAATCAACCCGGTCGGAGGGCCGAAGTCGAACGTGCCCTTCTCGACACTCTTCACGGGCATGCTCTTCATCAACCTGTTCTACTGGTGCACCAACCAGATGATCGTGCAGCGGTCGTTTGGTGCGAAGAGTTTTGCCGAGGCGCAGAAGGGGATTCTTGCCACGGCGGCGCTGAAGCTTGTCGGCCCGTTCTTTCTCGTGTTTCCGGGAGTCATCGCGCTCGAAATGTTCGGACCCGAACGGATCGGCAATGGCGACCTCGCCTACGCCCTGCTCGTTGATGCGGTGCTTCCGCCCTACCTGATCGGAATTTTTGCGGCGGTTTTCCTGGGTTCGGTCATCAGCGCCTTCAACGGGGGGCTGCACAGCATCTCCACGATGTTCAGCGTCGACCTTTACCGGAGCTGGCTGAAGCCGGGCGCCTCGGATGCAGAGATGGTGAGGGCGGGAAAGATTTTCTCTGTCGTCATGGTTCTGCTCGCCATCCTGACGAGCGGGCTGCTCGGGGGTTCGTCGGAGGGGATCTTCACGATGATGAAGCAGGTGATGGCGGCCTTCAAGCTGCCGCTGCTGGCGGTCGTGGTGATGGGGATGTTGAGTCACAAGGTGCCCGCCTGGGCGGCCAATGCGTCGATGATTCTCGGGGTCCTCACCTCGACCCTGCTCAACTGCCTCTGGGGCGATGGATTTCTCGGATTCCGCTTCAACGTCTCGGACATCCACATCCACTGGCTGCATCTCGCGGCGCTGAACACGGTGCTTCTCTGCCTGTTCATGGCGGTGATCGGGGCGGTTGCACCGGCCGCGCCCCGCGTGCCGAACTCCGAGCGGCGCGGCGCGTCAGATTCCGCGGGCGCGATGGATATGACGCCATGGAGCGGAGTCAGGGTCGCGTCTGTTGGCGTTGCCGCGGCCGCCATCCTGCTCTACTACGCATTCTGGCGCCTCTCACGCTAGGCCCGGATTGTTCGAGATGAAATTCGCCGGCAGAAAAAAATCCAGGAGCAATGACCCGGACCGGGAGATCATGTCGCTTCAAATGTACATGCCGGACGAGAATACGCGTGTCTTCAACTTCAACGGGCGCAAGCTCGTCTCGATTCTTGGACGCGATTCGTTTCCCGGGGAGCGGTTCCTGAAGCTGGAAACCAAGGCGATCGAGTATGCGAGCCGCCAGCCCCTGACATCGGCGCTGCTGCCATGCCGGCTCGGCTACTATCCCAACGCGCGAGGGCAGAAGGTTTCCCGGCCGGATGGAGACTGGGCCTTCACGCTCCTGTACTGCCTCGATGGGGCGGGTGATTTGCAGCTCAGGGACGCAAGGTATCGCCTGACGCGCGGCATGATCGCCCTGCTGCGTCCGTTCGAGTTTCATTCCTACGAGGCGGACGCGACCAACCCGTGGTCGTACTATTGGATTCATTTCAACGGCAGCATGGCCCAGCAGTACTATGACCTGCTCTGCGCCAGCGGCAGGCGCTGCTGCCTGAGCCTCGAGCCCGGAGTCAGCTTCGTCCAGACATTCGAGAAGATTCTCGGCATCCTCCACGGCGGCCAGGCGTACAAGGACCTGGTGCAGGCTTCGTGCGCGCTGCATCACCTCCTCGGCGACATCCATGGCCTTGTCAGCCACAGGAACTGTGAACAGGAAACCGTTGAAACCCGGGTTGGAAGGACGATTGAGGTCATGCGCAACAATCTCGGGATGCAGGTCAGCATTCAGGAGCTGGCTGCGGTTGCCAGGATGTCGCATGCGTACTACGCGATGCAGTTCCGGCGTCAGACCGGCGAAAGCCCGCGCAGCTTCATCAACAGGCTGAAGGTTGAGAAAGCCTGCGAGTACCTTCGCACAAGCAACGCGAAGATCGAAACGATCGCCCATCTTCTCGGATGTGACGATCCCTTTTACTTCTGCCGCCTCTTCAAGCGGCGGACCGGAACAACTCCCTCGGCCTATCGCCAGAATTCCGGGAAGAGTCCGACACTGGCGCTTCCTGACAGAAACGATCAGCGGGCGTCCGCTCAGAACGTTTCCCAGTCCCGCCATGCGCGCTAGTCCCTGGTTCCTGTCCCGGCCCGCATTTTCCCGATGTGCGCTGCTTGTCTGGGCCTTGTGCCGCGTGCTGACACCGGACGCTTCGGCAGCCCGGCCCAATGTCCTTTTCATCGCGGTGGATGATCTTCGCCCCGAGCTGAGGTGCTATGGCGCTGAGTATGTCAAATCTCCGAACATTGATCGCCTTGCCGCCCGGGGAATACTGTTCGAGCGGGCGTACTGCCAGTACGCCATCTGCGGACCCAGCCGCGCGAGTCTGCTCACGGGATTGCGGCCGGACACGCTGAAGATCGAGGATATCGACACCTATTTCCGCAATACGGTGCCCGATGTCGTGACGCTGCCGCAGCACTTCAAGGCCAATGGCTACACTGCCGTCTATTACGGCAAGGTCTTTCATGCGCGTCAGGAGGATCAGGCCAGGTCCTGGAATCAACGACCGGCGGGCACCGAGCCGGTCCACGATGCCGGCGGCGAGTACCAGCTTCCCGAAAATCGTGCACTGGTCCGGGAGCGACGCGAGGCGGCGTTGAAGCAGTTTGGATCGACCGGCATCGACGGGCTCGCCTCAGGTCCGGCATGGGAGGCTGCTGATCGTCCCGACAGCGATTATGGCGACGGACGAACCACGGACGCCGCCCTGCTGGCCATGAAGAAGCTGAGCGACGCCGGCAAACCCTTCTTTCTGGCCGTGGGCTACCGCAAGCCCCATCTGCCCTTCATTGCGCCAAAGCGGTATTTTGACCTATACGACGCGGCGCGCATGCCGCTCGCATCCCCCGCGCACCCGCCGGAGGGGGCGCCCGGGGTGGCATTGCATCAGTCATTCGAGCTCCGAACACGGTCGAACATTCCAAGCAACGGGCCAATCAGCGACGAACTTGCACGCGAGCTCCGCCGGGCCTATGCCGCCTGCACGAGCTTTGTGGACGCCCAGGTCGGACGGCTGCTTTCCCGGCTTGATGAACTTGGCCTGGCTGGAAACACGATCATCGTCTTCTGGGGCGATCATGGGTGGCATCTCGGTGAGCAGGGCATGTGGGGCAAGGCGACGGACTATGAAGCCGCCACACGCGCGCCCCTGATCGTTGCCGCACCCGGTGCAGAGGGAAACGGGCGGAAGAGCCCGGCACTCGTCGAGTTCGTTGACGTGTATCCGACACTCTGCGAACTGGCCGGGCTCCCGATTCCCGCCTCCCTCGAGGGCACCAGTTTTGCTCCCCTGCTGAATGCACCGGCACGGTCCTGGAAGAAGGCTGCCTTCAGCCAGTTTCCTGCTCCGGCGCTTCGCGAGTGGGCGGCGCGACCGCTTTCGACGGGAATGCGCAGGACATTTTTTGGTCCGCTGATCTCAGCGGTCGAGACGCAATTGAGGCATGAATATGGTGCGCGCCATGACCAGGCGGCGTTTGACCATGACGTGATGGGATACACGATGCGTACGGATCGTTATCGTTTCACGGTGTGGGTGGACCGGCGTCAGCCGACCGGGGAGCCTTACTCGATTGAGCTTTACGACCATCGGGTCGATCCCGGTGAAACGAGGAATATCACCGCCGCCCCGGAGAATGCCGCTCTGGCAGCCGACCTTCGGGCGCAATGGCTGCAAGGCTGGCGGATGGCGGGTCCGGAAAGGCCTTGAATTTGATTATGTCCAGAAAACAAGCGGTCTTTTTTCTCATAGATACACAGGGAGTGAATTGTGTCGGATGTTATCATCCGCAGCTGGCTTTGCGGACTCCCAACATCGATCGCCTGGCTGCGGACGGGCTCCGTTTCGAGCGGGCCTACAGTTGTTCGCCGGTGTGCGGCCCGGCGCGCTCCGCGATATTCACAGGTCTCTATCCGCACAGCAACGGCGTGCTCGCCAACGACATGGCGCCACACCTCGATCTGCCGACACTCGGACAGCGCCTGCAGTCCGCGGGATTCTCAACCGGATATGTGGGCAAATGGCACCTCGATGGCACCGACTACTTCGGCAACGGCCGCTGTCCACCGGGCTGGGAGCCGGAGACCTGGATGGACGGACGCAACTACCTCGACTCCCTGCCCGATGACGAGGCGCGGGCGCTGTCCCGCCAGGTGCTCGGCCCGAAGGAAGTGAGGGAGCACGGCATTTCCTCGGAGTTCACCCATGCCCATCGCATCGCCGACAAGGCGATCGACTTCATTCGCAGGCATCAGCATGAGGACTTCTTCCTCGTCGTCTCCATTGATGAGCCGCATCACCCGTTCATTGCGCCCGAGCCGTTTGCCAGCGCGTTTGAGGATTTTCTCTTTCCGGTTCCCAATGCCGATGACCCGCTCACCGACAAACCCCGGAGTCAGCGTGAATGGGCCGCGCACACGGGGAAGGCCTTCGAGGCGAGCTTGGTGAGGCGGAATGGCATGATCCACCTTCGGCACCCACGACACTTCGCCTGCAACAGTTTTTCCGACCACCAGGTGGGGCGGGTCATTGCAGCGATCGAAGAGAGGACCCCTGGCGCATTTGTCACCTACACCAGCGATCACGGCGACATGTTTGGCAGCCACCGGCTGCACGGCAAGGGGCCCTGCATGTACGATGAGATTGCAAGGATCCCCTTGATCGTGAAATGGCCGGGGCATGTCGCACCGGGCGGCACATCGTCCGGTCCGGTGTCACACATCGATCTCGTTCCCACCTGGCTCGACTTCTTCGGCCTTGCGCCAGTCGACCTGCTTCAGGGGAAGTCCCTGCTTCCGCAGATTCGCCGGCCGGAAAGCGCCGTCAACGACAGCGTCTTTCTCGAGTTCAACCGCTTTGAAATTGATCACGATGGCTTTGGTGCGTTCGCTCCGATTCGCGCGGTGTTCGACGGGCGCTACAAGCTTGTGATCAACCTGCTCGACACGGACGAACTTTACGATCACGCGACCGATTCGCTTGAGCTGCGAAATTTGATAAACGATTCGGCTGTCTCTGAAGTGCGCACGAGGCTCCACAAGGAAATCCTGGGCTGGAGGAACCGCACTCGAGATCCCCTCAGGGGGCCGCACTGGATGCGGCGCCCCTGTAGCACCCTTGAGTCCGGATCGACCTGGGGAGGACCGACACGGCCGAGGCCCTTCGATGAGACGTTTGAACCGAAGCCACTGCTCTACGATACCGCTGAGGTGATCGACCGCTATGAATATGCAAAGTATTGAGTCGCTGGCTGTGCTGGTCGCGGCGTGCACCCTGTGCGGTGGGGGCAGTCAGGCGCTTGGCAATGAGCCGGTGGTCGATCGCCTGCAGACGGAGGCCCGGGGGATCCATCTGCTCTGGGCGGATGACAAGCCGGACCAGACGGATATCATGAGGCTGCCATTTGTGCATGGCGGTCAGGTCGTCGTGCAGTGGGCGGACATCGAGCCCCAGCCCGGACGGTACGACTTCAAGTCCATGGACTCCAAACTTGCCTATTTGGCGGGCCTGAACGCATGGGCGACGGTTCAGATCAATGGCAATCTGAAACCTGGCTGGCTTTTCAGGGAGGTGCCCTCGGTCTCCGCGCGTTTTCACCAGCAGGTCCAGGACGAGCAGGGCACGCTCATGTTCTGGCATCCGCGATTCATTGAGGCGCACCTCGCGATGCTCCGGTCCGTGGCGGCGCATCTGCGCACGAGCTCCTGGCGCGAAAGGCTCCTTGGCATCCGCATGAATTTCAATGCGGTAGGCACGGAGCAGCTGCACATCCCCGAGGAGTATTGCGATCCGAGGGCATGGAGGATTCCGGCCGGAGTCTCGGTGGACGGCGTCCCTGTTTACGATGAGACGGTGCGACAGCGCTACGTTTCACGGACAGTCGAAACCTACGAGAAGGAGTTCTCCCAATGGGCAGTTGTGTTTGTGCGCAATCTTGTGGACGGCGAAGTGCTGGCCCGGATTGCGCCCGACCTGCGGGCGGGAAGACTCGGACTCTTTCACACGTCGAGCGAAGTCGAACCGCGCACGGGGATGACGGAGCGCCGCTACGGCATGTTTTATGACTACGCGCGTTCAGGGGAAACCGTTGCCTATGCGGAACCCTGGGCCTCCGCTTGGGGGGAGCATGGGGGCAAGAATGATGTGCGCTGGTGCAGCCCCTGCCAGTGGAACTACTGGACCCTGCTATTTAATCTGCATTGCGGCGTCTCGTTCATCGGAGAGTACTACATCAATCTTCATTTTGCCCTCACCGGGGACCATCCGCGGCGGCTAAAGGACACCGTGCATCCGAAGGAGCAGGCCGGGGAGTTTCTGGCCGCCTACCGATGGGTGGACACCTATGCGGGCAGGCACAATCGTCCGCTTGAAACCCCCGGTGCATGGGTCGCCTTCCGTCAGAATTCAGAGATCAAGGCGAAGAACTCGATAGGACCGAGGGATGGATGGACACTCCGGCGATTTTCGGGCGACTACAATTTCCTGATGGAGCGGCTGGATGGGGATGATTCCGTCGGTGTCGGCCCGGTGGGTCCTCCGGAACAGCGTTATGGCGCCTTTGCCCGAAAATATCCCGCGCAGCGCAGCGCCAGGCTCAGACTGGATTCGGACTTCCTGCGCGTACTCTCACAGCATGGTGGAAGCGTGAGGGTCATCTATCTCGACGACGCACGGCGCCCCGATGCGCTGGTGCGAATCGGAGATGATGTTGTCGGACAACTCAGATTTTCCTCGGGAGGACGCTGGCAGATCGCCGAGTTCGCAGTTCCGAAGGAAAGCTGGAAGCGAACGACCAGCGAGTGGCAGATCGAAGTTGCCAGCGGGGCGGCTCCCGTGACGCTGCATCTTGTGGAGGCGCGCCGTTAAGAATATGAAAGTGATCCAATCGATTCGTCTGATTCTGCTGTCTGTCGCTGCGATCGCCGCTCAATGCGTCGCAGCGACAAATCGTCCGAACATACTTTTCTGCATCGCTGATGATGCATCGTATGCGCACTTCTCGGCGAACGGATGCCGATGGGTGAACACCCCGGCGTTTGACCGGATTGCCCGCGAGGGACTCCTGTTCAGCCGCGCCTACACTCCAAACTCCAAGTGTGCGCCGTCGCGCGCGGTGGTGCTCACCGGGCGAAACAGCTGGCAGCTGGAATCCGCCGCCAATCATGGCGGCTACTGGCCGGAGGGAAAGTATCGAACGTTTGTTGAGACGCTCGGTGAAAACGGGTACCACACCGGCATGACTGGAAAAGGCTGGGGTCCGGGGGATCCCGGGCATCTCAATGGCCGGGCACGCCAGCTGGCGGGGCGGCCGTACAATGACAAACGGAAGACTCCCCTGACGGACAAGATTTCGCCGGTCGACTACGCCGGAAACTTTGCGGCCTTTCTCCAGGATCGTCCGGCGGGCAAGCCATTCTGCTTCTGGTTTGGGGCCCATGAGCCTCACCGCGACTACAGCCGTGGATCAGGCATCAGGCTGGGAGGGAAATCCCCGGGTCAGATAGATCGCGTTCCGCTCTATCTGCCGGACACGCCCGCGGTTCGCAGTGACATGCTGGACTACGCGCTCGAGATTGAATACTTCGATGCCCAACTCGGGCTCGTCCTCGATGTGCTGGAAAAGACCGGCGAACTGGAGAATACAATCGTCGTCGTCACATCCGACAACGCGATGCCGTTTCCCCGCCTGAAGGGCACCACGTACGAGGCCGCCCTGCACCTGCCCCTGGCTATTCGCTGGGGACGAGGCATTGCCCACCCCGGTCGCACGGTGAACGATCTCGTGAGTTTCATCGATTTTGCACCCACGTTTCTCGATGCAGCGGACATTGATCCGGTGAAGACATCGATGGAGTCCATTCAGGGCGGAAGCCTGCTCGATATTTTCCGGAATACAGACGATGGAAAAATTCAGCCTGGCCGTGAATCGCTCTTCACCGGCCAGGAACGCCACGACCTTGGGCGACCGAACGATGTCGGGTATCCCGTCCGGGGCATGCTGACGGAGCGTTTTCTCTATCTGCACAACTTCGAACCGGCGCGATGGCCCATGTGTGATCCGATCACCGGCTACCTCAATACGGACGGCGGGCCGAGCAAGACTGCTGTGCTTGAGGAGAATCGAAAGGGGATAAACCACTGGCGCTGGGAGCTGGATTTCGGCCGTCGACCGGCTGAGGAACTTTATGACCTTCAGAGCGACCCCGACTGCATTGTCAACCTTGCGGCCGATCCTGATTTTGATTCCACGAGAGTTCAAATGAAGGAGCGACTTTTCTCCGCGCTTCGAGAGCAGCGCGATCCGCGCATGGAAGGGAAGGGCGAGGTGTTTGACAGGTATCCGCATGCATCGGCCCTGCGAAACTTCTACGAACGGTACCTAAAGGGAGAACGCCTGAGGACACCCTGGGTGGAGGAGTCGGACTATGAGTCACACGACTTTGACGCCGAACGGCCCCTTGCGCCAAGGCATCCGGTCGGCCGCTGATGGATGCCCGGTGGTCCGCCACATCCATGGGGTCTGCGGGAAGATGGCACCATCGAATCTGGAGGCCGCGGGGGAGCCGCGCCCTTATTTGAGTTTAGACAGATCCCGCTTTATGTCCGGGCTGGGAAGCGGCGGCAGATTGCTGCGCACCTGCTTTTTTGGAGGATTGCGGGGAAGATCGGGTGCAAAGTGCGAGGGGTAGAGTGCGGCGAGGCTTCGTTTTGCCGCAACGACCTCCGGGTCCGAGGACCGAGCCAGATTCTTCCACTGCATGGGGTCCGTCCGCATGTCATAGAACTCCTCCGTGCCGTCTTGGTAGCGGATATAGTACCAGCGCTCATCACGAATCGACGCGTTGCCAAGCCCGTTTATGGTCATCGTTGGATACTGCCAGGACCGCGCGGGCTCCTTGAGCAGTGGAACAAAGCTGCGCCCGTCGATCTCCGCCTTTGGAGGAAGACCGCAGAGTTCAATGAGCGTCTTGTAAAGATCCATGAGGTTGACGAGTCGGGGGCTCTCGGCCCGCCCGCTGGTGATGCCAGGCGCGCGCACCATCAGCGGCAGACGTGTCGCCTCCTGCCAGAGCGTCGCTTTGCGGAATCGCAGTTTTTCTCCGAGGTGCCAGCCATGATCACCGAATATCATGACGATCGTGTTGTCCTTGTAGGCGCTTTTCGCGAGACCGTCCAAAACGACACCCACGCACTCATCGGAGTATGCCGCGGCGGCAAGGTAGGCCTGCACGGCCCGCTTGAAAAGGTCGGCGTGGTCCTTCCGGGTGACCCACTTGAAGTCCGCGGACTCACTGAATTTCCTTTTCCCATCAGGTGTCAGAATGTCATCCAGATCATCGAGTTTGTATTCCGGAATCACGATGCCATCGAGAGGAAAGCGGTCAAAGTACTCCTGCGGCACATACCAGGGAAGATGCGGCTTGCTGATGCCGACCACCATGAAGAAGGGCTTGTCGTGCTGTTTGGACAATTCGTCCGCCGCCCACTGGGAGGTAAGGTAGTCAGGAGTGCCCTCTTTCCCTTCCCTTGTGGGCCCCCAGGCGAACTCAGTGCCTTCATCATCCCGCGAGAAGACCGCATCGTCCTTGGTGGGCGCGCCCTTCGTCCCATCATACACGCCTTTCAAGCGCGAGTAGAGGTGGGAGGGATTCACTCCCCAGGCACCTTCAGTGCTGCTCCAGTCGGTGAAGGCCCACTGCCCCTCATCAAGCCCGTCGGCTGTCGCATGCTTGTGGAAGAACTTGCCGCGGTTGATCGTCTGATAGCCGTTTTGGGCAAAATACTCAGGCAGGGTGGCGTGAGTCTGCACCAGCGGAGATCGCCGCATGTTCTGGCTGTTGCCATAGATACCGGTGCGATAGGGCATGAATCCCGAGAGAAATGCGGAGCGCGAAGGACCGCAGACGGGGCCAGGACAGTAGGCATTTTGAAAAGTGACGGCCCCTTCTGCGCAGAACCGGTCCATGTTCGGCGTGCGAGTCTGGGGATTGCCTCCGAAGGTGCCGACCCAGTCGTTAAGGTCATCGATCGAGATAATGAGCACGTTGGGTCTGGAAGCCTCCGGGGCTGGAGCAGCCGAGACGGACAGTTGCATCACAATGGCGATTGCCGCAAGCCAAGCGGCAGAGGAGAGTTTCCCGATAAGACGGGAACAATGCGGTGATGGATTCATGTTGCGATGATGACGCGCGAAAGGGGCGGGCGGTTGCGGACAGTCTACGCGCAGGCCGCCCGATGCGACATGGAGAATTTACGGATGAAGCAGGATTTTTTGCAATGATCCCGATGCTCGCGGGAGACGCGGCCGGGCTTGACCTGTAACCGGAGCGCGCGCATCGCCGTCTTCTCCGGGGAATACCT